>NZ_JQKB01000007.1:0-70847 GCF_000745835.1 Belnapia moabensis DSM 16746
CGGGGCGGGGGTGGCGCGCCTGTACTATGCCGCGCTCGGGCGGGCGCCGGATGCGGGTGGTTGGCAGGCCTGGACCAGCTACGTGAAGGCTGGCCACTCCGCCTCCGACCTGGCGGCGGCCTTCCCCGCCAGCGTCGAGTTCCAGGCCCGCTACCCGAGCGTCGACAATGCCGGCTATGTCAGGCTGCTCTACGAGAACACGCTCGGCCGCGAGCCGGACCAGGGCGGCTACGATGCCTGGCTCGGCTACATGAACGCGGGCCATAGCCGGGTCGAGTTGCTCCAGCTTTTCGCCGACAGCGGCGAGTTCATCAACAAAACCCTGCCCGTCATCGAAGGCGGCATCGCCTTCACCTGACGCGATCAATCACATTTTCAGGAGATTTCTGTCGCGATATCGTGTATCCCGTGGATAGGAGCCTCCCCGGGAGGCCGATCCTCTGGAAAGGCAGCACGCATGCGCGGCAGATCCCAAGGTGAATGGCGCGTCGAAACCTTCGCACTCGCCATCGCCGTCTTGTGGATGCTGGCTCTGCAACTGATTTGCGTGGTGCTCTGGGACAGCAATTGGCTGACGCGTCAGGGAGCACTGGTGCATTGGCTGATCATCGGCGTGATGCCGCCAGCGCTCGCTCTCTGGCAGCTGGAACGGCGCCAACCGGTGACTTGACAGGCTCAGCTCGCGCAGCCGTGACGCAACCGCCGTCGCGAACTCTGCTTGTTCCGGCGGCATGCCTGATCTTATCACCTTGCCGCCACCGCCCCGGGTTCCCGGTATCGGGCCCATCGCGGATGCGGCTCTTTTCCTCGATTTCGACGGGACCCTGGTGGAGATCGCCGCGCGTCCCGATGCGGTGGTGGTGCCGGAGCAGCTGCCGCCCCTGCTGCACCGCCTGACCGATGGGCTCGGCGGTGCGCTGGCCGTGGTGAGCGGCCGGGCCCTCGCCGCGCTCGACCATTTCCTGCCGGTGCCCATTCCGAAGGCGGGGGACCATGGCGCCTCGCTGCGCCCGGATCCCTTCGCCCCACCCCTCCTGCGGGATTTCGCCGATGTGCCGCCCGAGTGGCGGGCGGCCGCCGACGCCCTGGTCGCCCGCCATCCCGGCGCGCTGGTCGAAGACAAGGCGCATGGCTTCGTCATCCATTACCGACTGGCGCCTGAGCTGGAGGTGGCGGCGCGTGAGCTGCTCGCCGGCTTCGTCGCGCAGAACCTCGAGGCCTTCGACCTACTCGAGGCCCGCATGGCCTGGGAGCTGCGGCCCCGCGGCGCCTCCAAGGCAACGGCCGTGCATGCGCTGATGGCCCGCACCCCCTTCACCGGCCGCACGCCCATCTTCATCGGCGATGACGTGACCGACGAGCAGGGGATGGAGGCCGCCCGCAGCTATGGCGGCCATGGCTGGCGGCTCGACGACATGTTCGGCACCCCGCAGGTGCTGCGCGACTGGCTCGCCGAGGCTGCGTCCGGGCGATGAGCAGCCGCCTCGTCATCGTCGCCAACCGCGTTCCCAACCCCAAGGATCGCGGCGCCACGGCGGGCGGCCTGGCGGTCGCCCTGCAGGATGCCGTCGCCCAGCGCGAGGCGATGTGGTTCGGCTGGTCCGGCCAGACGGCCGATGCCACGGCGGAGCGGCCGGCCGAGGTCGTCCAGGGCAGGCTCACCTATGCGACGCTCGACCTGGGGCGGGAGGCCTATACCCGCTACTACCAGGGCTTCGCCAATGCCGTGCTCTGGCCGACGCTGCATTACCGGCTCGGCCTCGCCCGCTTCCAGCGCGAGGACTATATCGGCTACCGCGCGGTGAATGCCGCCTTCGCCGCCGCCCTCGCCCCGCTGCTGCGGCGGGACGACCTGGTCTGGACGCATGACTTCCACCTCTTCCCTTTCGGGCGGGAGCTGCGGCGGCTCGGCTGCACACAGCGGCAGGGCTTCTTCCTGCATGTCCCCTTTCCGCCCTACGGCCTGTTCTGCGCCTTGCCGCGGGCGGAGGAGCTGCTGGCCGACCTCGCCGCCTATGACGTGATCGGCGTGCAGACCGAGGACGACGCCGCCAACCTCCGCGCGGCGCTCGAGGCGGTGGGGCAGGGCGAGGCTGCCGGGCGCGTCGCCACCTTCCCCGTTGGCATCGATGCCGAGGCCTTCCGGCGCCTGGCAGAGCGCGCCCTGACCCGGGCCGAAACCCGCCGCTTCGAGCAGAGCCTGGTCGGCCGCGCGCTGGTGATGGGCGTCGACCGGCTGGACTACACCAAAGGCCTGCCGCAGCGCTTCGCCGGCTATGCCCAGCTGCTGGCCCGCTTCACCGCCAATCGCGGCCGGGCGACCTATCTGCAGGTGACACCGGTCTCGCGCGGCGACGTGGCGCAGTATCGCAACCTGCGGCGCGAGCTCGACGAATGGGCGGGCCGCATCAACGGGCAATACGCCGAGCCGGACTGGGTGCCGCTGCGCTACATGACGCGGCCGGTGCAGCGGCCGGTCCTCGCCGGCTTCATGCGCCTCGCCCGCGTCGGGCTGGTGACGCCGCTGCGGGACGGGATGAACCTCGTCGCCAAGGAATATGTCGCGGCCCAGGACCCGGCCGATCCCGGCGTGCTGGTGCTCTCCCGCTTCGCCGGCGCGGCACCCGCCATGCCGGGCGCGCTGATGGTCAATCCACTCGACCCTGACGAGATTGCCGAGAGCCTGGACGCGGCGCTCTCCATGTCGCGGGAAGAGCGGGTGGCGCGCTGGCAAGCCAACCGTCCCGCCGTCTGGGAGGCGAGCGCCAGGGCCTGGAGCCAATCCTTCCTGGCCGCCCTGGAAGGCTAGCTCAGCGGCACCGCCACATGGGTGCGGTAGGGCGTCCGCTCCCGCAGCCGGTCGTACCAGCCGCGCAGCCGCGGCAGCTCGGGTCGCTCGATCGGCAGCTGGAACCAGCGGTGCAGGAAGCCGCCGAGGGCGATGTCGCCCAAGCCGAAGCCGCCGGCGATGTAGTCCCGCCCTTCCAGCGCCGCATCGGCGATGCGCCAGAGCCGCTCCGCCGCTACCCGCGCCGCTTCCGCCGCGGCGAGGTCGCGCCGCTCCGCAGGCGTCCGCACCCAGGTCCAGAAGATCACCCGCATCGGCTCGTTCATCGAGGCGAGCGTCCAGTCCATCCAGCGCTCGGCATCGGCCCGCGCCTCCGGCGCCTCCGCATAGAAGGCATTGCCGCCCGGCTGGGTGCGGCAGAGGTAGCGGAGGATCGCGTGGCTCTCCCAGAGCGTGTAGCCATGCGGCATCACGAGGGTCGGCACCGTGGCGTTCGGGTTCATCGCCAGGTACCCGGCCTCGCGCGTGCGGCCGAACTCGCCCCCGGCATCGATGCGGTGGAAGGGGATGGCCAGCTCGTCGAGCAGCCAGAGCACCTTCATCACATTGACTGAAGTGGCCCGGCCCCAGACGGTAATCGATGAATGATCCATGGTTCAGCGCATCTCGACGGCGACATGGGTGGCGAAGCCGGGGTGCCGCTCGCGCAGCCGGGCATACCAGGCTTCAAGGCGGGGCATCGGCGCCCGCGCGATCGGCAGGGCGAACCAGCGGTGCAGATAGGGGCCGAGCGCGATATCGGCCAGCGAGAAGTCGCCCGCCACATAGTCTCGTCCGGCCAGCTGCCGGTCCACCATCGCCCAGAGCCGCTCGGCCGCGTCGCGTGCGCGGGCGGTGGCGGCGTGGTCGCGCTCGGCCTCAGGCGTGCGGACATAGGTGAAGAAGATCGTCACCATGGGCGCGTTCAGGCTGGCGAGTTGCCAGTCCATCCAGCGCTCGACATCGGCGCGGGCCCGCGGCTCGGCGGGGTGAAGCGAATTGCCGGGCGCATGGGTGGCGACCAGGTAGCGGAGGATCGAATTGCTCTCCCAGAGGGAGAAGCCGTCCGGCTCCTCGATGGTGGGCACCGTGCCGTTGGGGTTCATGGCGAGGTAGCCGGGCTCGGCGGTGCGGCCGTGTTCGCCGCCGGCCTCGATCCGCTCATAGGGCAGGCGAAGCTCCTCACAAAGCCAGAGCAGCTTCATCACATTGCTTGAGGTGGTGCGGCCCCAGAGCCTCAGCATCGCCGTGCCTCTCCCGATCCGGCGCGGACCCTATGCGCCCTTGGCCGCGCGGTCCAGTTGCGCCGGCGGCCGGGCGGCGCCACACAGGCGGCATGTTCGCCACGCTCGCCCTTGCCCTGGCCGCTGCCGCGGCGCCGCTCTTCGCCCGCGCCAGCGAGGACATCTGGAGCATCGCCCCCTGCGAGCTCTGCACCTGGCAGCGGGTGCCCTATTGGGTGGCGGCGGCGCTTGGCCTGGCTGCGGCGCTGCTGCCGCGGGCACGGCGGCCTCTCGTCCTGCTGGCGATCCTGGCGGTGCTCGCCTCGGGGGCCATCGCCGGCTTCCATGTCGGGGTGGAGCAGGGCTGGTGGCCCTCGCCGCTCGCCGGATGCCAGGCGCCGCGCTCCACCGGCGGGGCGAGCGTCGACGACCTCATGCGCTCGCTGGCCGCGGCTCCGTCCAAGCCCTGCGACGCGCCCACCTACCTGATCCCCGGCGTGCCGATCTCCATGGCCGGGATGAACCTGCTCTATGCGCTTGGCCTTTCGGCCCTGGCCGCCATCTGGATGCGGAGAGGAGTACGCCGATGACGAGAAAGACCGACCGACGGATGGTGGAGGAGACCATCCGCGTCGACCATGCCGGCGAGTACGGCGCCAAGCGCATCTACCAGGGCCAGCTCGCGGTGCTGCGCGGCACCAAGTGGGAAGGGCTGATCCGCCACATGCAGGAGCAGGAGCAGGTGCATCTCGATACCTTCTCCCGCCTGATCGGGGAGCGGCGGGTGCGCCCGACCGCGCTGCTGCCAGTCTGGCATGTCGCCGGCTTCGCCCTCGGCGCGGCGACCGCCCTGCTCGGCCACCGTGCCGCCATGGCCTGCACCGTTGCGGTGGAGGAGGCGATCGACGAACATTACCAAGCGCAGGAGGCGGCGCTCGGCGAGGACGAGGGGCCGCTCCGCGCCCATATCGCGCAATTCCGGGCCGAGGAGCTGGAGCATCGCGATATCGGCCTGGAGCACGAGGCGGAGCAGGCCCCCGCCTACAGGCTGCTGAGCGCCGCCATCAAGGCCGGCTGCAAGGTGGCGATCAAGGTGAGCGAGAAGATCTGATGGAGAACCTGCCCCTGCCGGAAGCCGATGCCGCCACCACCGAGGCGGTGAAGGACTGGCTGGGGCGCTTCGCCGCCTGCGTGCGGGAAGTCGACTACGCGGCTGCCTACCCCTTCTGGCACGACAACATCGTCATCTTCGGCACCTACCAGGAGTTGGTGCGCAGCCGCCAGGCCTGGACCGACACGCAATGGGACAATGTCTGGCCGCGGACCGAGGGCTTCGCCTTCGACCTCGGCAATACGCTGGTGCTGGCCTCGCCGGACGGGACGATGGCGGTGGCCATCACCCCCTGGGACAGCACCGGCTTCCACCCGGACGGCACGCCCTTCCCGCGGCCCGGCCGGGCGACCATCGTGCTGGCGCGGCAGCCGGACGGGCGCTGGGTCGGCGTCCACAGCCATATGTCGCTCCAGCGCGGGGTGCCGCAGGACAGCCATGGCAAGCGCCCGGTGAAGGCGCGCTGAGTGCCTATGAGCCCGCGCATCCTCGCCGTCTCCGACCGGCCGGACCTGGCGCCTCTTGTCGCGCGATGGCTGGTGGATGCCTTCCACCGGCCGCCCGCCGACATGACCACCGAGGCGATGACGGCGCTCATCCTGGCGCCGCCGCATGGCCCGGAAGAGAGCTTCGTTCTGTTCGAGGACGACAGGCCGGTCGGCACCGCGAGCCTTTCGCATGACGACCTGCCGTCCCGCCCGGACCTGACGCCCTGGCTCGCCGGGGTCTTCGTCCTGCCGGAGCATCGGGGGCGCGGCCATGCCTCGGCGCTGGTGCGTCATGTGGAGGGCTTCGCCCGCGCCGCCTCGGTCGCCGAGCTCTGGCTCTATACCCGTACGGCCGAGTCGCTCTATGCCCGCCTCGGCTGGCAGCGCGTCGGCCTCGAGCAGAGCAACGGCCACGAGGTCGCCCTGATGCGGCGGCGCCTGGACCCGTAGCCGGTTCGGCGCGAGCATGGCGCGGCCTCCCGGAGACTCGCCTTGCCCGAAGCCCCGCCGCCCGCCACCATTATCCCAGGCCCCGCCGAGCTCTTCGCCGGCTATCTGAAGATCGGCCTGTTCGGCTTCGGCGGCGTCGCCGCCTGGGCGCGTCGCGTCATCGTCGAGGAGCGGCACTGGCTGACCGAGCGCGACTATGCCGAGGTGCTGGGCCTCGGCCAGGTGCTGCCCGGCCCCAATGTCGGCAATGCGGCGGTGATGATCGGGCGGCGCTTCCACGGCCTCTCCGGCGCGCTGCTGGCGACGGCGGGTCTTTATTGCGCGCCCTTCGTCATCCTCGTGCTGCTCTGCCTCTTCTACGACCGCTACGGCCAGCTTCCGGCCGTCGCGCCGGTGATGGCGGGCATCGCGGCCGGGGCGGCGGGAATGGTGATCGGCACCGCCTTCAAGATGGCCGGCAAGCTGAAGCTGCGGGCGGAGGCCGTCACCATCCTGCTGCTGGCGACCCTCGGCGCCGCCTGGCTCGGCCTGCCGCTGCCGGTGATCGTGCTGGTGCTCGGGCCTGTCTCCATCGCCCTCTCGCTCTGGCGGGCAGGGCTGATCGGCGCGACGGGAGCGGCGCGGTGATTCTCCAGATCCTCCTTACCTTCTCCATCCTCTCCCTGGTGGCGATCGGCGGCGCCAATGCCGTGCTGCCGGAGATGCACCGCCAGCTCGTCGAGCTGCATGGCTGGCTGGACGATGCGACCTTCTCCCAGCTTTACGCCCTGGCCCAGGCCGCGCCGGGGCCGAACATCCTCGTCGCCAGCGTGATGGGCTGGCGCATCGCCGGCGCCGGCGGCATGGCGGCGGCGACCTTCGGCATGCTGGTCCCGGCCGCCATCCTCGCCTGGTACGTGGCTGGGCTGATGCACCGGCTGCGCGGCGCCCCCTGGCTGAAACCGGCCCAGGGCGGGCTGGTGCCGGTGGCGATCGGGCTGATCCTGGCCGCCGGCATCACCATGGCCGAGGCCTCGCACAGCCATGGGGTGATGCCGCTCGTCGTGGTGGCGGTCTCCACCCTCTTCGTCTGGCGGACCAATTACAGCCCGCTCTGGGTACTGGCAGGCGGCGGGGCGCTGGGGGCGATCTTCCTCGGCTGAAACCCTGCGGAACGCTTCATCAGGAGGAAACGATGTCCAACACGACGCTCGCCGAGACAGGCCATGCACTAGCGACCTCCGCCGGCTTCGACTATGATGCCCTCGTCATCGGCGCCGGCATGTCGGGCATGTACCAGCTGATCCGGCTCCGCCAGCTCGGGCTGCGGGCCAGGGTCTTCGAGGCCGGGACGGGTGTCGGCGGCACCTGGTACTGGAACCGCTATCCCGGCGCCCGCTTCGACTCCGAGAGCTATTCCTACGGCTATTCCTTTGACGAGGAATTGCTGCAAGAGTGGAACTGGTCGGAGCATTTCGCCCCGCAGCCGGAGACGCTGCGCTACCTGAACCGCGTCGCCGACAAGTACGACCTTCACCGCGACATCCAGTTCGAGGCCCGCGTCGCCAGCGCCTGGTATGACGACGCGACGCGCGGCTGGACCGTCACGCTGGAGGATGGCAGCCGGTACCGCTCGCGCTTCCTCATCACCGCCATCGGCGTGCTCTCGACACCGACCCTGCCGCGGATCGAGGGCATCGACAGCTTCCGGGGCCAATCCTGGCACACGGCGCGCTGGCCGAAGGAGCCGGTGGATTTCACCGGCAAGCGGGTCGCCGTGATCGGCACCGGCGCCACGGGCGTGCAGACCATCCAGGAGGTGGCGAAGACCGCGGCGCACCTCACTATCTTCCAGCGCACGCCCAACTGGTGCGCACCGCTGCACAACCGGCCGATCACCGAGGAGGAGCAGCAGCGCATCAAGGCCAGCTACCCGGAGATCTTCCGCCGCTGCCAGGAAACCTTCTCCTGCTTCCTCCATACCGCCGATCCGCGCGGCACCTTCGAGGTCACGCCCGAGGAGCGCGAGGCCTTCTACGAGGAGCTCTACGCCTCGCCCGGCTTCGGCATCTGGGTCGGCAATTTCCGCGACATGCTGACCGACCCGGCGGCCAACCGCGAGATTTCGGACTTCGTGGCGCGCAAGATCCGTCAAAGGGTGAAGGACCCGAAAGTGGCGGAGATGCTGATCCCGAAGAACCACGGCTTCGGCACCCGCCGCCTGCCGCTCGAGACGCGGTACTACGAGGTCTACAACCAGGACAACGTCACCCTGGTCGACAGCACGGCAACCCCGATCGAGCGCATTACGCCGGCTGGGATCAAGACCAGCGCCACCGAGTACGAGTTCGACATCATCGTCTACGCCACCGGCTTCGACGCGCTCACCGGCGCCTTCGACCGCATCGACATCCGTGGCCAGGACGGGCGACGGCTGAAGGAGGCCTGGGCGGGCGGGGCGCGGACCTTCATGGGCATGATGGTGGACGGCTTCCCCAACATGCTCATGCTGCTCGGGCCGCATACTGCGCTCGGCAATATTCCGCGCAGCATCGAGTACAATGTGGACTGGGTCACCGCCCTGCTGCGCCACATGCAGGAGCATGGCCTGACCCGCGCCGATGCACGGCCCGAGGCCGTGCAGGCCTGGGCCGAGCATGTGAAGTCCTGCGCCCAGGGGCTGCTGACCTTCGAGGTCGATTCCTGGATGACGGGCGTCAACCGCAATGTCGAAGGCAAGCAGACCCGCACCATTGCCCGCTATGCCGGCAGCGCCCCAGCCTATCGCGCGTGGTGCGACGAGGTAGCCGCCGGCGGCTACCGGGAGCTGCTGCTGGACTGATGGCTCATGGTCCGGCCCTTCCGTTCAGGAGCAAGGCCCATGGACGGAAGGAACCGGCGAGCCACTAGACCCGCATCGGCATCAGCACATAGAGCGCCTCGGGCTTCGCCGCATCCGTCACCACGGTCGGCGCGCTGCCGTCGGCGAAGCGGAACTCCACCATGTCGGCGATCTGGTCGGTGATGTCGTTCAGGTAGCGCGCCTGGAAGCCGATCTCGAGCGGCGAGCTGTCGTAGTTCACCACCTCGCCATCCAGCTCCTCCTGCGCCTGCCCCTGCTCGGCGGAGGAGGCGGAGAGCAGCAGGTGGTTGCGATCGAGCGAGAGCTTCACCGGCCGCGACCGCTCAGAACTGATCGCCGCCACGCGCCCTACTGCCTCGGCGAAGGCCGATTTCTGCACGCGCAGCACCTTGTCGTTCCCACGTGGGATCACCCGGTCGTATTCCGGGAAGGTGCCGTCGATCAGCTTGCTGGTCAGCTGCACGGCGCCGATGTCGAAGCGGATCTTAGTATCCGACAGGCGGATGGTGATCTCGTCCTGCGTCTCCTCGGCAAGCTTGCGCAGCTCGTTCACGGTCTTCCGCGGGATGATGACGCCGGGGATGCCCGCGGCCCCGTCCGGCAGCGGCTCCTCCACGCGGGCCAGCCGGTGGCCGTCCGTGGCGACCGCCCGCAGCACCGGCGAACCCTCGCTTTCCGTCGCATGCAGGTAGATGCCGTTGAGGTAGTAGCGCGTCTCCTCGGTGCTGATGGCGAAGCGGGTGCGGTCCACCAGCTCCCGCAGCTGGCCGGCGGAGAGGGCGAACTGGTGCGGCAGCTTGCCCTCGGTCATGGAGGGGAAGTCCTCCACCGGCAGCACCGAGAGGTCCGTGTTGAACCGCCCGGCGCGGAGCTTCAGCGCCGCATCGCCCCCGGCATGGTCGAGCTCGACCTTGGCGCCTTCGGGCAGCTTACGGACGATCTCGTAGAGGGTCGCCGCCGGCGCCGTGGTCCGACCGGGCCGGGCCACCTGCACCCCCGGCACCTCCTCGACGACGGCGATCTCCATGTCGGTCGCTGTCAGGCGCAGCAGCCCGTCCTCGGCGGAGAGCAGGACATTGGCGAGGATGGGGATGGTGTTGCGGCGCTCGACGACGCTCTGCACATGGGCAAGCGCCTTGATGAGGATCGCCCGTTCGACCGTGAACTTCATTTGACCCAGGCTCCCCCGACACCCGAAACGAACTCAGGCTATCATTCTAACAGCCTTGATTCGCAAGGGTAAGCAGGGGTTTCGCTCAGGTCTCCAGCATCTTCCGGAGCAGCGCCACATCCTCGGCGAAGCCGGCATCGGCCTCCATCAGCTCGGCGATGCGGGAGACGGCATGCATCACCGTCGTATGGTCCCGGTTGCCGAAGCGCCGGCCGATCTCCGGCAGGCTGCGCTGGGTGAGCTGCTTGGCCAGGTACATCGCCACCTGCCGCGGCCGCGCGACGTTCCGGGCCCGCCTGGCACTGCTCATGTCGGTCAGGCGGATGTTGTAGTGCTCGGCGACCTTCTTCTGGATCTCCTCGATCGAAACCCGCTTCTCATGCGCGCGAAGAACGTCGTGCAGCACCTCATGGGCGCTGTCGATGGTGATCGGCCGGCCGAAGAGGTTGGCATGCGCCACCAGCCGGTTCAGCGCCCCCTCTAGTTCGCGGACATTGGTGGTGATCTTGTTCGCCAGCAATTCCAGCACCTTGGGCGGCACCGCCACCTGCGCCGCCGCAGCCTTGGCCTGTAGGATGGAGAGGCGCAGCTCATAGGTCGTTGCATGGATGTCGGCGACCATGCCGCAGCCGAGCCGCGTCCGCAGCCGGTCCTCGATTCCCGCCAGGTCGGAGGGCGATTTGTCCGAGGAGACGATGATCTGCTTGCCCTGATCGACCAGGGCGTTGAAGGTGTGGAAGAATTCCTCCTGCGTATTGTCCTTGCCGATCAGGAATTGCAGGTCGTCGATCATCAGCACGTCGACGGCACGCAGCGTCTCCTTGAACTCCATGGTGTTCTGCGAGCGCAGCGCCGCGATGAAGCGGTACATGAATTTCTCGGCGGACATGTAGGCGACAGTCCGCTGCGGATCATGCGCGCGGATGGCCCAGGCCGTCGCATGCATCAGATGCGTCTTGCCCAGCCCGACCCCGCCATAGAGGAAAAGCGGATTGAAGCCGGGAGAGGCCGGCTTCTCCGAGACCCGCCGCGCGCAGGCATGGGCGAATTCGTTCGGCTTGCCGACCACGAAGGTGTCGAAGGTGAAGCGCGCCTCGAGTGGCACCACCCAATCCGACCGCGGCTCCGGCGCCATGCGCGGCTCCGACGCCCGCGGCGCCAGCGGCTCGGCGAGGCCCCGCCCATCGACGCCTGCGCGCTCTTCCGCCCCGGCCATCACCGCCTCGGGCGGCGGGCTGGCGGAGACGCGGACATCGATGCGGCGCACTTCCGGGTATTCCGCCTGCCAAAGTGCACGCAGCCGGTCGCCGTAATGGCTGTTCACCCAGTCACGCAGAAAGCGGGTGGGGAGGAGGATGACGGCATCCTCCCCTTCCAGCCCGGCGAGCGTCATCTGCCGCAGCCAGGTGCGGTATTCGACCTCGCCGACTTCTTCGCGCAGGCGGCCACGGATGCGGGCCCAGCCGGCAGCCAACTCTCCGGAAGATTGGGGGGGCAAGCGGGCCGGCCTCCTGTTCGATCCATGCGAAAGCCAGCAGTCGCCAGCCGATGGGTCGCGCAAGGGTGCAGAACCTGCGCGGCGGTTTCGGTTCGGCGCTGCCGGGAGTGTGGATGTCTGGGCCGCACGCCGATCCGACGGGCGGGATGATACAGCGGGCCTAAACGCCGCGACAATAGCAACTTTCGGTCAGGCGCGAGCGGCAGAATATCGGCTGAATACAAACGACAGCAAACGGGTTCCGGCAAAAATTCGTTATTTGCCGGAATCCGTCATCGATACTGCGTGAAAATGTCACGCGGATGGTGACGACGCGCCCGCCTCACCGGACCGAAGTCAGGCGCCGATCGACTTGATCCGCGCCGAGAGGCGGGAGAGCTTCCGCGCCACCGTGTTGCTGTGCAGCACGCCCTTGGTCGCCGCGCGCTGCAGCTCGGGCTGGGCCGACTTGAAGGCTTCCTGCGCCTGGGCCTTGTCGCCCGTCGCGATGGCCGTCTCCACCTTGCGCAGGAAGGTCCGCACCCGCGAACGCCGCGCACGGTTGCGGATGGTCCGCTTCTCGGTCTGACGGATGCGTTTGCGGGCGGAAGCCGTGTTCGCCATGGGGCTGTATCTTCAACTCAGGCAGGGGTGAAATCAGGTCCGCACGCCCTGGCCGATGGCCTGGGCTGCGCGAGGAAGGGGCTTCTAACCCCGCCCCGCGCGCCACGTCAAGCGACGCAAGCCCTTCTAGCGATTCTGGAAAGCCGGCTTCCGCTTCTCGGCGAAGGCGGCCATGCCCTCCTTCTGGTCCTCAGTGGCGAAGAGCGCCTGGAAGGCCCGGCGCTCGAACTTCACCCCTTCGGCCAGCGTCGTCTCGAAGGCGCGGTTGACGGCCTCCTTCGCCACCGCCACGGCAGGCGCCGAAAGCGTCGCGATCTTCTCGCCGACCTTCACTGCCTCAGCCACCACATCCGCCGTCGGCACGATCCGCGCGACGAGGCCGGAGCGCTCGGCCTCCTGCGCGTCCATCATCCGCGCGGTCAGCACCAGGTCCATCGCCTTCGCCTTGCCGATGGCCCGCGTCAGCCGCTGCGTGCCGCCCGCGCCGGGGATGACGCCCAGGTTGATCTCGGGCTGGCCGAATTTGGCATTCTCGGCGGCGATGATCATGTCGCACATCATCGCCAGCTCGCAGCCGCCGCCGAGCGCATAGCCCGCCACCGCCGCGATCACCGGCTTCTGCACATAGGTGACGGCCTCCCAGCGCTTGCCGATGAAGTCGTCGAGATAGACCGCCGGATAGGTGCGGGACTGCATCTCCTTGATGTCGGCGCCGGCCGCGAAGGCCTTCTCGCTGCCGGTGATGACGATCGCCGCCACGCCCGGGTCGGCGTCGAAGCCGCGCAGCGCCTGGCCAAGCTCGTCCATCAACTGGTCGCAGAGGGCGTTGAGCGCCTGCGGCCGGTTGAGGCGGATCAGCGCCACCCGGTCCTGCATCTCGGTCAGGATCATCTCGTACTCGGCCATCGGCGCACCCTCCGTCTTGGCGGCGGAGGATATCAGCGTTGCAGCCGCGGGCAATAAAAGCTGGCCCGGCCCGCCTGGACGATGCGCCGGATGCCCTCGCACTTCGGCCGGCCAGGGCAGGCCTCGCAGGGCATCCCCTCGCGGTCATAGACCTTGAAGCGCTCCTGGAAGAAGCCAATCCCCCCATCCGCCTGGACATAGTCCCGCAGCGAGGAGCCGCCGGCCGCGATGCTCTCGTCCAGCACCGCCTTGATCGCCGGCACCAGCCTGACGGTCCGCGCGCCCGCGACGCTCGCCGCCACCCGCCGCGGCGAGATCCGCGCCCGGTACAGCGCCTCCGACACATAGATATTGCCGAGCCCGGCCACGACCCTCTGGTCGAGCAGCGCCGCCTTGATCGGCGTCTGCTTCCCCGCCAGAGCGACGCTCAGCACGGCGGGCGAGAAGGCATCCTCCAGCGGCTCCGGCCCCAGCCCCGCCAGCAGCCTATGACTGTCCTCGCTTGCGGTCGGCACAAGGTCGACACTGCCGAAGCGCCTGGGGTCGACGAAGCCGACGCGGATGCCCTCTTCGGTTTCCATGGCGAAATGCTCGTGCAGGACGGGCTCGTTCGGCAGATCCGCGGCGGGCCGTGCCACCATCCGGCCCGACATGCCGAGATGGATCAGCACGGAATCCCCGCCCGAGATGCGCATCAGCATGTACTTCGCCCGCCGCCGGAACCCCTCCACCCGGCTGCCGGCGAGGCGTGCCGCCAACCCCTCGGGGAAGGGCCAACGCATGTCCGGCCGGCTGATCGAGGCCGCCCGGATCACCCGCCCCTCCAGCACCGCGGCCAGGCCGCGCATCACCGTCTCGACTTCGGGCAATTCAGGCATAGGTTCCGCATCGGCTCCGCTGCCCCTATGGTGCGCCCCGCATGACCGAACGCAACACCCCCCCAGGCGGGACCCCTTCCGACGACACCATCGACTTCGGCTTCCGCGAGGTCCGGCGCGAGGAGAAGGCGGGCATGGTCCGCCAGGTCTTCGACAGCGTGGCGCCCCGCTACGACCTGATGAACGACCTGATGTCGCTCGGCCTGCACCGGGCCTGGAAGTCGGCCTTCGTCGCCGCCATCGGCGCCTCGCCGCGCGAGGCGCTGCTCGACCTCGCGGGCGGCACCGGCGACATCTCCTTCCGTGCGCTGGAAGCGGGGGCGGGCCGCGTCATCCTTTCCGACATCAACCCCTCAATGCTCCAGGTGGCGCAGGGGAGGGCGCTGGAGCGCGGCATCGCCGCCAACCTCATGTTCCTTTGCGCCAATGCCGAGCACCTGCCGCTGCCGGACCGCAGCGTGGAGAAAGTCTCGATCGCCTTCGGCCTGCGCAACTGCACCGACAAGCTGGCCGTCCTCCGCGAGGCTCGCCGTGTCCTCCGCCCCGGCGGGCGCTTCCACTGCCTGGAATTCAGCCGGGTCGAGGTCGCGGCGCTGGCCCCGCTCTACGACGCCTGGTCCTTCCAGGTCCTCCCCCGCCTCGGCGCCCGCATCGCCCGCGATGCCGAGAGCTACCAGTATCTCGCCGAGAGCATCCGCATGTTCCCCGACCAGGAGAGCCTCGCCGCCATGATGCGCGAGGCGGGGCTGGAGCGCGTGGCGCACCGCAACCTCACGGGTGGCATCGTCGCCATCCATACCGGCTGGCGGCTGTAACTCAGACTGTTCCGTTCCTGCTATCTATTCTGTGAATGAGCGGATGAGCGGTCCCGGGAGTTTTCCACTCATCCGGGAACCGCGCCCAGCCAGCATGTTATCTCCCATGCTGCACTGCAAAAAAGAGTAGACGTATACTATACTACGAATGAGGGGGACCCGCCGCCCTCGGGATGCGGGACAGAGCTGTTAGGGGGCCACTGCACCCATGAATCATCACCCGGAGGCCACGCTGCGCCTCGATCCACCGACTGAACCCCA
Organism: Belnapia moabensis DSM 16746; assembly: GCF_000745835.1. Taxonomy (GTDB): domain Bacteria; phylum Pseudomonadota; class Alphaproteobacteria; order Acetobacterales; family Acetobacteraceae; genus Belnapia; species Belnapia moabensis. The sequence goes on from NZ_JQKB01000007.1 coordinate 15,074, forward strand.
CGCCATGCCGGCGGCCGCTACCTCCGCCCTGCCCGAAGGCTGGATCAGCCTGCCCGACTGCCTGCTCGAGCCTCGCCCGGTGGAGGGTATGCCCGCCAACACCATCCTGGTGCCGATGGCGCTGCTGCACCCGGAGTTCGGCGTCGCCCTGCTCGGCGTGCCCGGCGCCGTCGCCGAGGCGGCCGCCGCTGCCTTCCGCCAGAGACTGGAGGACGCCCGCTTCCCCGGCATCTTCCCCGGCCATCTGCCGGTGGTGACGCTTGCCATGCTGCCTGGCGAGCCGCTGAACCTCCGGCGCCGCCTCGCCGCCGCCTTCGCCGCCGTGCCACCACTGGAACTGGCCGGAGGCGATGGCTGGATCGCCCTGGTGAGCCGCCTGCTGCAGACCCGTCCCCTGGTCCGTCCGCCAAGCCCGGGCCCGCGCCGTCAGCGCCCCACCTCGCAGCACTACGCTCCCGCCGACCGTCGCAAGGCGGAGCCTGCCCAATCCACCTCGCCGAACCTGCCTTGGCGGAATTTCGCCCCCTTGCTCGGCCTCGCGGGCGGCGGGCTGTTGATCGGCCTGCTGCTCGGCCTCAACCACACGCCCTCCGCCCCGCCGCAGAGCGGCACCGATGCGCCGGCGCGCCCAGCCAGCAGCGCCTCGCCGCCGCCTTCTCCCCGGGCCGAGGCTCCGGCGGCGCCGCAGCCGCAGCAGCCGGCCCAGCGGCAGGTCTCGCTTCCGCCACCAGCGGCACCTGTCCCGGCGCCCGTACCCGCGCCGGCCGCCGCCATCGCCCCATCGCCCGCCGACCCGGCACACAGCCTGCCGCGGGTGCTGGTCCGCACCCCCGCCAATCTTCGGGCAGGACCGGACAGCAGCGCGCCCGTCCTGCGCACCGCCGCCCGCGGCGAGGCCTTCCGCGTCCATGGCGAGGCCCGCGGTGGCTGGATCCAGGTCGGTGCCAGCGCGCCCGAGGGTTGGATCCACTCCAGCCTGCTGACCGAACCCTGATCAGGCGACTTCCAGCGGCAGCACCCCCTGCCGCCGGCGGCGCCGGTCCAGCCACCGCATCGCCGGCGTCACCGTCACCCCGTGCAGCCCGACCGAGATCAGCACGGTCAGACTGATCACCGCCCAGAGCCGGTCCATCTCCGGAAAGGCCGCCGCATTGGCCGCGAAGGCCAGGTAGTAGAAGCTGCCCAGCCCTCGGATGCCGAAGAAGGCGATCGCCGCCCGCTCCGCCATCGGCTGCGGCGTGCCGATCAGCGAGAGCATCCCCGCCGCCGGCCGTACCAGGAAAATGAAGCCGAGCGCCGCTGCCACTCCCGCCCAGTCGAGCGGCTCCAGCACGCCTCCCGCAACCGCCCCGCCGAACAGCACCAGCAGCACCATCATCAGCAGCCGCTCGGTCTGCTCGGCGAAGTCGTGCAGCCGGTCGTGGTAGTCGTGCTGCCGCTCCGCCGAGCGCATGGCGAGCGCCGCCACGAAGACGGCGACGAAGCCATAGCCATGCGCCATCTCCGTCAGCCCATAGGCGAGGAAGGTCGCGCCCAAGGCGACGAAACCATCCCCCGTGCGCGAGAGCTTCGCCCGGTTCGGCATGCGGAAGGTGAGCCAGCCCAGCAGCCGCCCGATGCCCCAGCCCGCGCCGAGCCCGGCGCCGAGCTTCCACAGCACGTCCACCCCGAGCCAGTGCCCCAGCCAGTCCTCCGGCGCTAGGCCGACCGTGGCCAGGGCTACGGCGAGATTGACGAAGGGAAAGGCCAGCCCGTCATTCAGCCCCGCCTCGGCGGTGAGGGTGAAGCGCACCTCATCCTCCTCCCCCGAGCGCGGCGGCCCTACCTGCACGTCGGAGGCGAGCACCGGGTCGGTCGGCGCCAGCGCCGCCCCCAGCAGCACCGCCGCCGGCAGGCCGAGCCCGAGCCCCCAATAGCCGATAATCCCGATGCCGAGGATGGAAAGCGGCATCGCCACCCCCAGCAGCCGCCAGGTCAGCCGCCAACTCTGCCAAGCGAGCGGCCGGTCGAGCTTCAGCCCCGCCCCGGTGAGGGCAACGATCACCACCAGCTCGGTCAGCCGCTCGGCGGCATGGGGATAGTCGGACGGCACCGGCCGGTCCCCGTTCGAAAGGGCGAAGGCAGCGAAGCCGAAGGCAATGCAGAACATGGGCAGCGAGAGCGGCAGCTCACGCAGCGCCATCGGCAGCCAGGCGACGAGGAGGATGAGCGCGCCTGCGCCGACCAGTAACACGATGTACGGATCCATTGCTCTTCAACGCCTGGGCTCACGCTGGTTGCCCTGGCCGTCGATGCGCCATAAGCCTCGGCACGGGCAGGGGAGGCTATGCCATGCGGGTCACGGTCCTGGGTGCCGGCGCGGTGGGCGGCTGGCTGGCAGCCGGCCTGGCGCGGGCCGGCTGGCCGGTCTCGGTCCTCGCCCGCGGCGCCAGCCTCGCGGCGCTTCGCGCCCATGGCCTCGTCTTCCTCGAGGGCGACCGACGCGAGGCATTCCCCGTCACCGCCGCCGCCGACCCGGCCGAGCTGCCGCCCGCCGACCTGCTGCTCCTCGGCCTGAAGAGCCACGACCTTCCCGGCGCCCTGCCGCTGATCGAACGCCTGATCGGCCCTGACACCCTGGTCGCCACCGCGCAAAACGGCCTGCCCTGGTGGTTCCTCCAAGGCTTCGGCGGCCCCGCGAACGGCCTCATCCTGGGGAGCGTCGACCCCGGCGGCGCCCTGGCCCGCGCCATCCCGGTCGGGCGTGTGCTCGGCGGTGTCGCCCATGTCGGCAGCCGCGTCGAGGCGCCGGGCACCATCCGCCTGATGAAGCAGGACCGGATGCTCTATGGCGACCCCTCTGGCAGCAATCCCGATGCCCTTGCCGCCCTGGTCGAGACGCTCCGTAGCGGCGGCATTCCCGCCGAGGCCACCACCAACCTCCGCCGCGAGGTCTGGCTGAAGCTCTGGGGCAACTCCAACATGAATCCGCTGAGCGCCCTCTGCCGCGCCGACATGCAGGCGATGCTGGACGATGACGGCGTCCGCGGCCTGGTCGAGGCGATGATGGCGGAGATGGCCGCGCTCGGTGACCGAATCGGCCTGCCGACCGGTCAGAGCATCGACGAGCGCATGACCGTTACCCGCCGCCTCGGACCCTTCCGCACCTCCATGCTGCAGGACTTGGAGGCCGGGCGCCCCTTGGAACTCGGCCCGGTGCTCGGCGCGCTGGTGGAACTCGCTGGCCATCTCGGCCAGCCGGCACCGATGCTGGCCGCCATCAATGGCCTGACCCGCCTGCTTGCCCGGAACTCCGGGCAGGGCTGAAGCGGGTCGGCCGGGTGGCGCTACTGCTTGGGCGTTTCGTCCGGCGCGTCCGTCGAGCGCCAGTCCTCGAGTCCGGTCCGGTCTCGTCGGTTGGGGAAGACGTCGATCGGCCCACCCAGCTGGGAGGCCCGCTCGTTGAAGTCGCCTGGCTGCGCATCGCCGGGCCCGATCGGCCGGTCGATGGTGCCGCTGGCCCGCTCGGTGGCGTCGTCGTCCTGGGTCTTGCGTTCATCTGTCATGCGAGGCCAACGCGGCTGCGCCGGGGCCGGTTCGCTGGCCTGCTTCCCCTTCCGGTGGGACAATGCCCGCGCAACAGGGGAGGGCAGGGATGCAGGGCAGGCTGGTGATCCTCGGCGCGGGGGGGCATGGCCGGGCGCTGATCGAGCTGGCCCGTGACCTGCCCGGTATCGAGCTGGCCGGCCTGGTCGATGCCGCGCCCCGCACCCGGGAGATGCTCGGCCTCCCCATCCTCGGCGACGAATCGGCGCTGCCCGGCCTGCTGGCGGGCGGCACCCGCCTGGCCTGCGTGGCGATCGGCGACGCCGCCGCCCGCCTCGCCGCCGCCGCCCGGCTGGAGGCGCTGGGCTTCGTCCTGCCGCCGCTGGTCCACCCCTCGGCCATCCTCGCCCGCAGCGCCCGCATCGGCCCGGGCGCGGTGGTGCTGCCGCGCGCCGTGCTCGGTGCGCTCGCCGAGGTCGGTCGCCTCGCCATCGTCAATACCGGCGCCATCCTCGAGCATGACACGGCGGTAGGCGAGGCAGCGCATATCGGCCCCGGCGCGGTGCTGGCCGGGGGCGTCCGGGTCGGGGCCCGCAGCCTGGTCGGCGCCGGCGCCGCCTGCCGGCCTTACGTCGCCATCGGCGCCGATGCGGTGATCGGCACCGGTGCCGCCGTCATCGCCGACATCCCCGACGGCGCCCGGGTCGGCGGCGTGCCTGCCCGTTCCCTGGTGGAACCCCTCGCATGACGCCTGCCCCGGCCCCCGCGGGCAGCTTCACCCGCACTGGCTTCCGCCGCGGCGCCCGGACCGCGCTTGGCCTGACCCTCGGCCTCGCCCCTTTCGGCCTGGTCGTCGGCATGGCGGCGGATGCCAAGGGCCTTTCCATGCTGGAGACGCTGCTGATGAGCGCCCTTGTCTTCGCTGGCACCTCGCAGCTCGTCGCCCTGCAGCTCTGGTCCGACCCGGCGCCGGTCCTCGCCGCGACGCTCGCCTGCCTCGTCATCAACCTTCGCCTGGCGCCGATGGGCGCCGCCCTCGCCCCGGCGCTCGACCGGCTGAGCGGCCTCCGCCTCTGGGGCACGCTCGCGGTGCTGGTCGACAATTCCTTCGCTCTGATGGTGACCGAGATCCGGTCCGGTCGGCGTGACGCCGCCTTCCTGCTCGGCGCCAGCCTTGCCATGTGGGTGGTCTGGATGGTGACGACCCTCCTCGGCCATGCCTTCGGCGCCGCGGTGCGGCTGCCGCCCGGCCATCCGATCTTCTTCGCCTCGGTTGCCGCGCTGATGTCGATCCTGGTGCCGCTCTGGCGTGGCCGGTCGGATGTCTTCCCCTGGTGCGTCGCCGGGCTCCTGGCGCTCGGCGCCCAGGGGCTCGGCCTCGGCGCGCCCTGGCCGGTGTTGGCCGGTGCGCTCGGTGGCGCTGCGACGGGCGCGGCGCTGGACCGGCATCGGGACCGAGGCCGCGCATGACCCTCCGCTGGGACGTGCTGGCCGCAATTCTCGGCATGGTGGCGGCAACCTTCCTCTGCCGCGCCGGGGGCTACGCCATCCTCCGGGTGACGCGGCCGCCGCCCTTCATCCAGGCGATGCTGCAACACCTGCCGGGCGCCATCTTCGTCGCCTTCCTCGCCCCGGCGCTGGCTCAGGGTGGCTGGCCCGCCTGGGTCGCCGGCGGGTCGGCGCTACTGGTCCAGGCGCGGCTCGGCCGGATGGTGCTGTCGATCCTCACCGGCGTCGGCGTGCTCTGGGCGATCCAGGCCCTTCAATGGTGATGGTGGTGCGCCATGCCCTCCATCCCGTGGATCATGCCGGGCTCCACCGCGACCGCCGCCGCATCGCCCTGATAGGCCGCCGTCACCGCCCGCATCAGCGCGATCTCCTGGCTCTGGTCGGTGACGATGTCGACGTTCATCAGGGCTAGAAACCCGTTCCGCGCCGCCGGATTGGCCTGGTAGGCCCGCGCCATGTCGAGCGCCGCCTGGTGATGCACCGTCATCGCCTTGGCGAACTGCACGTCGCGTGCCGAGACCGGCGCCGCCGTATCGAGCACGCCCGGGATCGGCGAGCGCATGAAGCCCTGCCGTTGCGCCATCCCCTCGGTCGCCATCGGCTGCAGGGCGAAGCTGAACGGCCCCACCCCCAGCCGCATCGGCGGCCGGTCGAGGTTGCGCGCCACGTCGTCGAGCAGCCCGATCTCGAAGCTCTGGTTGCGCATGATCGCCTCCGCCAGCCGCCGCAGCGCCGGGCTCCGCGCCTCGGGGTCGGCGAGGTAGTCCCGCGCCATGGTCAGGGCCCCGGCATGATGGGGCCGCATGCCGCGGATGTAGTCCCGGTCGGCCTGGACTGCCGCGGCATCGGCGGAGCCGTACCAGGTGCTCGGTACTGGCGCGCCGCCCGGAACATAGCCCTCCTCGATCGCCGCCCGGGCCGGCAGGGCGGCGAACAGGGCAAGGCTGGCCCCAGCCAAAATCACGCACAGGGAACGCATGATGGTCCTCCTCTTCCCGAAGGACCATGCAGATAGGTCTTCCTATAATGGGAAGGTCAAGGGCTGCGCTGCTCCGTCAGGTAGCGCGCCACCGCCACCCGGTCGGCCGCCTCGCGTAGCCCGTTGGCGCCCATCCAGAGGCCAGGGAACATCGCCTCCGGATCGACGAGGAAGCGCTCCAGCATCATCGTATCCCAGCGCTGCCCGGCCTCGCCCGCCGCTTGTAGCACAGGGGAATAGTCGAAGCCCGGATCGCCGCCGACCTTTCGCCCCACCACCCCGCCGAGATTGGGGCCTGGCCCGGCCGGCGCCCCCGCCGCGACGGCATGGCAATTGGCGCAGTGGCGCCGAAACACCGCCTCGCCCTCCGCCGCCGCGGCCGGCAGGGCGAGCAACAGGAAGGCGGGGAGCAGCCGCCTCACAACCCGTACTGGATGCAGAGAATCCGGTCGGTGCCGCTCTCGCCGCCCCAGGCCTCGCCCGGTAAGCCGTCCATCTGGCGGATATTCGCGCCCGCCCGATCCGAGGGGAAGGACAGGAAGCTCTCATCCGCAGGATCGAAGCGCACCACCGCATTGGCGGCGAAATCCGTCAGCCAGACCTTGTCCGACGGATCGACCCAGACCGAATAGGCTCGCGGCCGCTGCCCCGGCAAGCGCCAGACCTTCCAGGACCCGTCACGCGGATCGTGCATGGAGACGTTGCCGCTGTTCCATTCGCTGATCCAGAGCCGCCCGGCGCTGTCGGACCAGACGCGGCGCGCGCCCTGGCCCGGCGTCGGCGGCTCGACGATCCGCACCCGCCCGCTCTCCGGGTCCTCGATCTGCGCCAAGTGGTTGCCGGCCAGCGAAACATACCAGAGCCCGCCCTGCGGCGTGCGGGTGATGCCATAGGCGCCCGGGCCGCGCGGCGCCTCCCAGACCTGCATCGCCTCCCGCTTCGGGTCGAGGCGCCCATAGATGCCGTTCTGCCCGGTGAACCAATAGAGTCCCTGCCGGTCGAAGACGCCGGTATTGAGGTTGGCATTAGCGAAGCGTTCCGGCAGCCGCCAGAGCTGCACCCGGTGGTCGGCGGGATCGACCCGGGCGATGGCATTCTGCCCGCCCTCGGTCACCCAGGCCGCCCCGTCCGGCCCGCGGATGACGCCATGCGGCGCCGCCCCTTCGCCGAGCTTCACCACGCGGATCGAGCCGTCGCGTGGGTCGAGCCGGTTCAACGTGCCGTTGCGCTGGCCGCAGAACCACATCGTTCCGTCCCCCGCCGCCGTGATGTCGCGGGAGCCGACCCGGCCGCTGCCCGGCGTCGTCGCATCGAACCAGGTGAGGCGATAGCCGGGCGGCACGGCGGCCGCGGCACGGCCCGCCGGCAGGGCGAGGGCAGCGCCCAGGGCAAGGAGTTCACGACGTTGCATCGTTCCAACCTCCGGATTGCGCGGAGGCAACCCTAGCACCCGGCGGCGGCCATGCCGAACCTCTATTCCGCCGCCTTCGCCTCGCCCTTCTTCGCCGGCGCCTTCGACGGAGCCTCGTCCTCCATCCCCTCCGGTGGCTTGGCCGAACGCTCCAGCGGCCCCAGCGGCTGGTGTGGGATGTTGATGCCCATCTCATAGAAGCGCCGCTTCACCCGCCGCATCATCTCGCGCTGCACCGGCCAGCGCTGCGTCGGCTCGGTGCGGACGCGCCCGCGGATCTGCACGCCGACCTGGCCCAGGCTGTCGACGCCCCAGAAGTCGAACTCATCGCGGATCGCCGTCTTGAACCGCGCCTCGCCCCGCATCTCGGCGACAATCTCTTTGATCGCCGCCCCAGCTCGGTCGGTATCTGTCTCGTAGGCGACGAGGATATCCACCATGGCGAAGGCGAAGTCGCGCGTGCTGTTGGTCACCGTCGTGACCGTCGAGAAGGGCACAATGTGGATCGATCCGTCACCGTCCCGCAGCTTGATCGAGCGGATGGAGAGGTGCTCGACGACGCCACCCTTGCCGCCGACATTCACCACGTCGCCGACCGCGACCGCGTCCTCCAGCAGCAGGAAGACGCCGGTGATGACATCCTTCACCAGCGTCTGCGAGCCGAAGCCGATGGCCAGGCCGACGACGCCGGCGCCGGCCAGCAGCGGCGCCACGTTGAGCCCGAGCTGCGACAGCGCGTTCAGCACGACGAAGACGAGGATGAAGACGCCGAGCACCGTCCGCAGCATCGGCAGCAGCGTCCGCACTCGCGCGCTGCGGGCGGCATGGCTGTCACGGGCGAGGCGCGTCAGCCGCCGCTGGATGGAGGAGTTGGTCACCTCCCACACCACCAGCGCCAGCGCCAGCGTGCAGGCGATGTTGAACAGCGTCTGCACCAGCCGGTTGCCAAGCGTCCCGTCGCGGAACCAGGCCAGTGCGCCGAGGCCCCAGGTCTCGAGCAGCAGCACCGTCGCCGTCGCGCCGATCACCACCGAGACGGCGACCCGCAAGGGCGGCACATAGGTCGCCGCCCGCGCCGGCAGGCCCGGCCAGCGCTTCGCCAGGTCATGGGTCGGGTCGAGCAGCCGCTCGGTGAGGCGGATGAAGCCCTCGTCCAGCGCCTTGGCGACGCCGACGACCAGCAGCGTCAGCGCCGTGCCCCAGGCCAGCCGCTGGAAGCCGTTCTCCAGCGCCAGCGCCCAGACCGCCCAGCCGGCCACCAGCCAGAGGATGACCATGACGTGCCAGATCTCGGCCAGTCGGTCGCGCAGGCCGCGCAGCACCAGCCGCGTGCGGTCCGGCACCTCGCCTGGCTCCAGCGGCTTGGCCCGCAGCACGGAGGCTACCGCCTCGCGCTGCTGCAGCACCAGCCGCACCAGCAGCATCGAGTTGACCAGCAGGGTGACGTTGATGATGGCATCATAGGCCGCCCAGGGCAGGCCCAGGAACAGCCCCGCCTCGGCCACCACATAGCCGCCGACGCCGACCAGCATCAACCGCCGCAGCCAGCCGATGCTGGCCGCCGCCGCCTGCTGCGAGCAGGGGATCAGCCGCAGGTGGTTGGAGGCGGGCGAGAGCAGCGCCCGCGCCAGGGCATAGGCCGTGCGCGAGCCCATATAGACATGGGCGATCATCAGCCCGACCAGCCGCGTGGTCGGCAGCGGCTTCACCAGCCCGAACAGCCCGTAGACCGTGAGCCCGAAGGCAGCGATCGGTAGTAGGTCGAGCAGCAGGCGAAGCAGCACCAGCGGCATGCGCTTCAGCCAGGTCCATTTCTCGTGCTCGCGCGGCGCCGCCGCGTCCAGCCAGCGCCGCAGCCGGCCGAAGGCGCGGGTGACCATCGCCTCCGCCGCCAGACCGAGCCCGATCAGCAGCAGCAGCTTCCAGGCCGCGTCCAACATGCGGGTCTGCGCCACCGGGTCGCGCGCGAGCTGCACCGTCGCCTCCCACAACGCCGGCAGATCCGCCATGGAGCGGACCGCATCGAGCAGGCTGTCGGCCATGGTGCCGAGTCGGCCGGAGAGGCCCGTCAGCAACTGCGCGCCGACAGTGTTGGGCGCGATGAGCGGCTCGGCCGGCGCGGCATCGGCCGCCGGGGCAGGGGCCGGCGCGGCCGGTGGAGCAGCGGGCTTCGCCGCCTGGGGCGGGCTCGCCTCCGCGCCGTCCGCCTCAGCCGGCGCGGCTTCGCTGGCGGGGGCAGGGGCGGCGGCGGGCGGCGCCGGGTCGGCCGGCACTGCGGCGCGCCCGACCGGCGGCAGGGACCCTTCGCCGGCCGTGCCGCCATGGGCCCGGCTGGCCGCCGCCAGCGCCTCCAGCGTGCGCAGGAACTCCGCCCGGCGGCCCGGGTCCTGCAACAGCGAGGTCAGCCGGTCGATGTCCTCGGCATTGAGGCTGGCCGGGGCCGCGGCCGGCCGTGCCTGAGGCGCCGGCGCCTGGGCCAGGGCAGGGCCCGCGAGCAGGAGCAGCAGCACAGGGATGATGCGGAACAAGCTCATGGGGCCGGCAGCAACCCTATCCCTTGGGCCGGGTCAAGCGCCGAGCGCGGCATTGTAACCCGCTGCAAAGCGTCTACCTGGGAAGGATGAAGACCATACTGATCATCCTGGTCGCCATCGGGATGCTGGCAACCCTCGGCACGCTCTTCGCCGGCATGTTCGGCCTGGCGCGGGGCGACGGCAGTGGGGAACGGTCCAACCTGCTGATGCGCTGGCGCGTGGTGATCCAGGGCATCACGCTGCTGCTATTCGCCCTGTTGCTGGCGGTTTCCCGCGGTTAGCGGTGGACCGGGCCGCTTTGACAGGGCGTGCCGGGCCGACCTATTTTGCCGCGGAATTTCCGGGGGTGTACCCCCGCTGACGTATCGGTCCGGGGGATAGGGTCGTGCCACGCCCCCGCGATCGGCTCCGCCGCCCGTACGGGGCGCTGGGGGAATCATCAACAGCACGCAGGAAACGGCAGAGGCGATGAAGCTCCTCGTCCCCGTCAAGCGGGTCGTCGACTACAACGTGAAGGTCCGCGTCAAGGCGGATCATACCGGCGTCGAGACCGCGAACGTCAAGATGTCGATGAACCCCTTCGACGAGATCGCCGTCGAGGAAGCGGTGCGCCTGAAGGAAAAGGGCGCCGCGACCGAGATCATCGCCGTCTCCGCCGGCCCCACGGCCTGCCAGGAGCAGATCCGCACCGCCCTCGCCATGGGTGCCGATCGCGGCATCCTGATCGAGCATGACGGCGTGCTCGAGCCGCTGGCCGTCGCCAAGCTGCTCAAGGCCGTCATCGCCAAGGAGAGCCCGGACCTAGTCATTCTCGGCAAGCAGGCGATCGACGACGACATGAACGCCACCGGCCAGATGCTGGCGGCGCTGCTCGGCTGGCCGCAGGGCACCTATGCCTCGAAGGTCGAGCCCGCCGATGGCGGCATCAAGGTGACGCGCGAGGTTGATGGCGGCCTCGAGCGCCTGCAGCTCAAGCTGCCGGCTATCGTGACAACGGATCTCCGCCTGAACGAGCCGCGCTACGCCTCGCTGCCCAACATCATGAAGGCCCGCAAGAAGCCGATCGAGACGCTGAAGCCGGCCGATCTCGGCGTCGATGTCTCGCCGCGCCTGACGGTCCTCAAGGTGGAGGAGCCGCCGAAGCGCCAGGCCGGCAAGAAGGTCGGCTCGGTGCAGGAACTCGTCGACAAGCTCCGCAACGAAGCGAAGGTGATCTGACCATGGCAGTCCTGGTTCTGGCCGACCATGACGGGTCGGCGGTGACGCAGCCCACGCGCAGCGCGGTCGCGGCCGCGAGCAAGCTCGGCGACGTGACGGTGCTGGTCCTCGGCCCGCGCGCCGCGGCGGACAGCGCCGCCAAGGTCGCTGGCGTTGCGAAGGTCCTCCATACGGAGGACGCGCTCTATGCCAACGGCCTTGCCGAGCCGCTGGCCGCCCTGCTGGTGTCGATGGCGCCCGAGTACTCGCACCTGCTGGCGCCCGCCTCGGCCGCCGGCAAGAACGTGATGCCGCGGGTCGCCGCCCTGCTCGACGTGCAGGTCATCTCCGACATCGCCGGCGTGGTCGATGCCGACACCTTCGTCCGCCCGATCTATGCCGGCAATGCGCTGGCCACGGTGAAGTCGGCCGACCCGAAGAAGGTTATCACCGTCCGCGCCGCGAGCTTCGACCCGGCCGCCGCCGAGGGTGGCAATGCCGCCGTCGAGGCCGCGCCGAAGGGCGAGGATCCGGGCCTTTCCAACTTCCTCGGCGCCGAGATCGCCAAGTCCGAGCGGCCGGAGCTGACGGCGGCGAAGGTCGTCGTCTCCGGCGGCCGCGCCATGGGCTCGGCGGAGAACTTCCACATCATCGAGAGCGTCGCCGACAAGCTCGGCGCCGCCGTCGGCGCCTCCCGCGCCGCGGTCGACGCCGGCTATGCGCCGAATGACCATCAGGTCGGCCAGACCGGCAAGATCGTGGCTCCCGACCTCTACATCGCCGTCGGCATCTCGGGCGCCATCCAGCACCTGGCAGGCATGAAGGACAGCAAGGTCATCGTCGCCATCAACAAGGACGAGGAGGCGCCGATCTTCTCGGTGGCCGATTACGGCCTGGTCGGCGACCTGTTCAAGGTCATGCCGGAATTCGAGTCCGAACTGGCGAAGAAGTAGGCCATGGCGGAGGTCAAGAAGCTCGGCGTCATCGGCGCCGGGCTGATGGGCAACGGCATCGCGCATGTCGCGGCCCTCTCCGGCGTGCCGGTGGCGCTGGTCGATGTGAACCCGGCGGCGCTCGAGAAGGCGCTGGCGACCATCGGCAAGAACCTCGACCGCCAGGCGGCGAAGGGCGGCATCCCGGCCGGTGCGAAGGAGGAGGCGCTGGGGCGCATCTCCTCCGGCACCGACTACGCCGCCTTCGCCGATTGCGACCTCGTCATCGAAGCGGCGACCGAGAACGAGGAGATCAAGAAGAAGATTTTCTCGAGTGTCTGCCCGATCCTCAGGGCCGATGCGATCCTGGCGACGAACACCTCGTCCATTCCGATCACGCGCCTCGGTGCGGCGACGGACCGGCCGGGCCGTTTCGTCGGCATGCACTTCTTTAACCCGGTGCCGATGATGAAGCTGGTCGAGGTCATCCGTGGCCTCGCCACGGAAGATTCGACGGTCGCCGCCGTCACGGCGCTCGCCGAGCGGATGGGCAAGACAGTGGTCGCCGCGGCCGATTATCCGGCCTTCGTCGTCAACCGCATCCTCTGCCCGATGCTGAACGAGGCCATCTTCGCTCTCATGGAGGGCGTCGGCGATGTGGCGGCGATTGATGCCGGCATGAAGCTCGGCGCCAACCATCCGATGGGGCCGCTGGAGCTCAGCGACTTCGTCGGCCTCGACACGCTCTACAGCGTGCTCAAGGTGCTGCACGAGGGCTTGGGCGATCCGAAGTACCGCCCGTGCCCGCTGCTAGCCAAATATGTCGAGGCGGGCTGGCTCGGCCGGAAGTCAGGTAAGGGCTTCTACGACTATTCGACCAACCCGCCGACGCCGACGCGGTGAGATCGAGGCCGGGCGTTGCGCCCGGCCCCTGCGCCTCAACCAGCCTGCTTGGTGAAATCCACCTTGTCGTTCGCGCCGGGATGCGGCGGCTCGCCGGTCGTGACGGCCTTGATGTAGCCATAGGCGTGGACGAGCGTGCTGCTCGGGCTGTCCCAATACTCGGCGCCCTCGCACTCGACGCGGATCAGCTCGATCTTCGGGTCCTCGGCGCCGGCCGGGAACCAGACGCGCAGCGGCTCGCTCCAGAGCGCCTTCTGCTTCGACACATCCTTCACCACCTCGGCCATGCCGTAGATGGAAACGTAGTTCTGGCTGCTGGGATCGGAGAAGGCGAGGAGGACGCGGCCGTCATCCTTGGCCTCGTCGGTCACCGGGCTGCCGGCGCTGGCGAAAAACCAGAGCACGCCGTCGAACTCCTTGTTGACCGCGCGCATCGGCCGGCCGCGGAAGCGGCCCTCGCCGTCCTGCGTGACCATCATGGTCACGTCGATGTCCTTGATCATCTCCCAGACCTTGCGCTTGGCCTCGGCATCGCTGCGGGTTTCCGGCATGGTGGCCTCCGTTTCGGGGTGTCGGGGGACCAACGATCAGGGCGGCGGCCGGTTGCAGGAGGCGGGGCCGCGGCATAGCTTCGGCCGGTATAACCGAGGAAACCCGCGTGAGCGACGCCACCGAGCCTACCATCATCGCCCGCCGCGAAGGCGCCGCCGCGACCCTGCTGATGAACCGGCCGAAGACGCTGAACGCGCTCGACCTCGCCATGATCCGTGGCTTCCAGTCGGCGCTCGATACCTGGGGCACGGACCCGGAGGTCAGGCTCTTCATCGTCGAGGGTGCGGGCGGCAGGGCGTTCTGCGCCGGTGGCGACGTGCGGCGGGTGCGGGAGCAGGCGATCGCGGGCGATGCGGCGGCCATCGAGTCCTTCTTCGCCGAGGAATATGCGGTGAACCGCGGCATCGCCACAGTGGCGAAGCCCTGGGTCTCGCTGATCGATGGCGTCTGCATGGGGGGCGGCATCGGCGTCTCGGTGCATGGAAAGCCGGTGGTCGTCACTGAGGCGGCGCTGCTGGCGATGCCTGAGACGGCCATCGCGCTCTTCCCCGATGTCGGCACCAGCCACATCCTGCCGAAGCTGCCGGGGGCCGTCGGCACCTGGCTGGCGCTGACCGGCGCGCGGTTGCGCGGGGGCGATGCGGTGGCGGCGGGCCTCGCCAGCCATTTCGTGCCGAAGGCCAAGCTGCCGGCGCTGCGCGAGGCGCTGCTCGGCGGCGATGCGTCGGTGGTCGAGCGCTTCGCCGAGGCGCCGCCGGAGGCCGGCTTCGCGCCGCATCGCGCCGCCATCGATCGCTGCTTCGGGCAGGACAGCATGCCCGCGATCCTGGCGGCGCTGGAGGCCGAGGGGACCGATTGGGCGGCGGAGCAGGTGAAGATCCTGCGGCGGATGTCGCCGACCAGCCTCTGCGTCTCGCTCGAGCTGCTGCGGCGCGGGGCCGGCGCCACGCTCGACGAGTGCCTGGCGATGGAGCTGGCGCTCACCCGCAGCGTGGTCAACCGGCACCCGGATTTCCGCGAAGGGGTGCGCAGCGTGCTCGTCGACAAGGACGGCAAGCCGCAGTGGCAGCCGGCCACCATCGAGGAGGTCGACCGGGGTGCGATCGCTGCGCTGTTCGAGGGCTAGCGCCCGACCAGCACCAGCACCACGCCGGCGACGACGGTGAGCGCGCCCAGCACCTCGGCGCGCGTCGGCTGCTCGCGCAGGTAGAAGCGGCTGAAGAGCAGGGTCATCAGGATCTCCACCTGGCCGACGGCGCGCACCAGCGCCACCGGGGCCAGGGCGAAGGCGGTGAACCAGCAGGCCGAGCCGCAGGCGGAGAGGGCGCCGACCTGGGCACTGGTCCGCCAGGTGGCGAAGACCGCGCGGAACTGCGCCGGCTCCCGCGCCAGCAGCCAGCTGCCCTGCATGATCGTCTGCAGGATATTGGCCGCCACCAGCGTCGCCAGGGCGCGCAGCACAGGGTCGTCGCCGGGCAGCGCCAGGTTCGCGCTCTTGATGAGGACGCTGGTGAGCGCGAAGAAGAAGCCCGAGGCGAGGCCGCAGACGGCGGCCGGCTGCACGGTGGCGCGGGCGAGCTCCCGCCAGGAGGCGGCGCGTCCAGCGAGCGACAGCCAGAGCACGCCGGCCACCCCGATGGCGATGCCGCACCAGGCGAGGGCCGAGATGCGCTCGCCGAGCAGGATGAGGGCGAGGACGGCACCCTGCACCGCCTCGGTCTTCGCGTAGGCGGTGCCGACGGCGAAGCCGCGATGGCCGAAGGACATGATCAGCAGGTTGGTGCCGAGGATCTGGCCGAGCCCGCCGGCAGCGGCGAAGGCGAGGAAGGCGAGGGTCGGCGACGGCAGGCTGCCGCCGAAGAGCAGCAGGTAAAGGCCGAGCAGAAGGGCCCCGACCGGCACGCCGTATAGGTAGCGCACCACCGCCGCCGCGTTGACGGAGAGCTGGCCGCGCAGCTTCTGCTGCATGGCCGTGCGCCAGGTCTGGAACAGCGCGGCGGCCAGGGTGACAGGCAGCCAGAGCGGCGAGAGAATCATTGCATCAGAGGCTGCGGGGTGCCTCAGCTGACGTCAAGCTGCAGCCCCTCCTTGCGGATCACCTGCCCCCACTTCTCGATCTCGCCGTTGACGAAGGCCGCGAACTGCTCGAGCGAGCCGTAGAGCGAGACGCCGCCCATCTCGCGCCAGCGGGCCTTCACCTCCTCCGTCTCGTGCCAGGCCTTCATGGCGCGGTTGAGCGATTCGGCGATGGGGCGTGGCGTGGCGGCGGGGACGAAGATGCCGAACCAGGTGTTGACGTCGAACTGCGCCAGCTCGGGCATCGTCTCGCGCGCGGCGGGGATGTCGGGGAGGGAGAAGTTGCGGTCGGCGCTGCTGACGGCGAGCGCCCGCACGCGGCCGGCCCTGATCTGCTGGATGCCGCTGGTGAGGTTGTCCCACATGTACTGGATGTTGCCGGCGACCAGCTCCACCGCCGCGGGGCCTGCGCCGCGGAAGGGTACGTGGATGGCTTCCGTTCCCGTCGCCTGGTTGAACCAGACGCCGGTGAGGTGCGGCGACTGGCCGACGCCGGGGGAGCCGAAGGAGAGCTTGCCGGGATTGGCCTTCAGATGGGCGACCAGCTCGGGCAGTGAGTTCGCCGGCACGGAAGGGTGGACGACCAGTACGTTGGGTCCGCGGATGGTGCCGGCGATGGGAAGCAGGCTGTTCCGGTCATAGGGCAGGCTGCGGTAGAGCGAGAGGCCGATGGCCTGCGGGCCGATATTGCCGAGCAGCAGGTTCAGCCCGTCCGGCGCGGCGCGCACGATCTCCGCCGTGCCGATGACGCCGCCGGCGCCGGAGCGGTTCTCGACCACGCAATTCTGGCCGAAATGGCTTTGCAGGTAAGGGGCGAGCAGGCGGGCGCTGATGTCGGCCGTGCCGCCAGGCGCGGCGGGGACGACGATGCGAATGGGCTGGCTCGGGCGCCACTCGGCCTGGGCCAGGGCGGGCGTGGCGAGCAGGCTGGCGAGCGCCGTGCGGCGGGTGATGCGCATCATGGAGTTTCTCCCGAGATTTGCCGGGAGAATGACTCGAAACGATCGGCCGGGCCAGTCATGCCGGCTCCATCCATCTGGGGATGCGGGCGCGGCCTGCGACGAAGCGGTGCATGGCGTGGAGGGTGCGCCAGAGCTGCTTCGGCGGGTGCCAGGGGCGCTCCTGCATCGACTGGGCGAAGCGGTCGAAGACGGGTTGGTAGGTTTCGGACAAATCCGGGTCGGGGAGGAACTGGGAGGGCGCGGGGAGCGCGGAGAAGAGCTTGAGGCGGCGGGCGAGGACGATGGCGTGGAGGCTGCCGCAGAGGCGGATGGCGCGGCGGAAGGCGCAGCAGATGCGGTGTGCGAGGGTGGCGAGGCGCTCCGGGTGGGCGGCGAGGGCGACGAGGAGGCGGGGCCAGAGGCCGGCGCGGGCCCAGCGTCGGTAGGAGCGGGAGACGGTGTCGGGCTTGCCGTGCTCGGGGGGCAGCAGGCGCCAGGGCGCGCGGCCGCCGCGGTGCTTGGTGGTGGCCCAGCGGAAGATGGCGTCGAGCCGCTCGCGCGGGGAGCAGTCGAGGGGTCGGCCGCGCTCGGCCATGCCGCAGCCCATGGCGGCGAGGATGGGGGCGAGGGCGGCCCATTCGGCATCGGTCATGGCCGCCCAGGGCCGGGGCGGGGTGAGGCAGGTGAGCGGGTCGAGGTAGATGCGGCGGAGGATGTCGTGGCGGGTGAGGAAGTCGGCGGGGAAGAGGCCGGCGGGGATGGGGTCGGGGCGGCGGGGCTTGCGGCGGAGAGGCATGGGGGGGTGAGCTCCGCGGTGGAGCCGTGAACATAACAAAAACGATACGAGAATGCAAGGTCGCATCGTCAGGGCGCGGCCGGGCGATCCTCCTCCGTAATCGAGCGGATGACGCGGCAGGGGTTGCCCGCCGCGAAGACCCCGGGCGGGATGTCGCGCGTCACGACGCTGCCGGCGCCGATCACGCTGCCCGAGCCGATGCTGACGCCGGGCAGGATGAAGGCCCCGGCGCCGACCCAGACATCGGCGCCGATCTCGACCGGCTTGCCGTATTCCTGCTGACGCCGGAGCGCGGCATCGAGCGGATGCATCGGCGTCAGGATCTGCACGCCGGGCCCGAACAGTGTGTAGTCGCCGATGCGGACCCGGCAGACATCGAGCACGATGCAGTTGAAGTTGAAGAAGACGCGCTCACCGAGCTCGATGTTGGTGCCGTAGTCGCAGAAGAAGGGCGGCTGCATCCAGACCGTGTCGCCCCCCTGGCCGAAGAGCTGGCGGCAGAGGTCGCGGCGGAGCGCCTCATCGGCCTCGCTGGCGGCGTTGAGCCTCTGGCACAGCTCGCGGGCCCGGATGCGGTCGGCGACGAGGCCGGGATCGAGGGCGTCGTAAAGCTCGCCGGCCAGCATCTTCTCGCGTTCGGTGGGCATGGGCAGGTCCTGTCCCGGTTGGTGGGTCAAGCCTCGACCAGCCCGAGGCCGTTGAGGCCGGGCAGCATCTCCGGCCAGCGGCGGGCCTCGGCAGATTGCAGGAGGATGCGGGCCCAGGCGACCCAGCCGGACCAGGCGATGCGCTTGTCCCAGGCGGTGCCCCAATCCGTCAGCAGGGCGAGGCCGGCGGTGGCGTGTTGGGCGGCGCCCTCCCAATCGGCGGCGGCCAGGGCGAGCTGGGCCAGGAGAAGGCGGGGCTCGGCGACATGGGGGTTGTGGGCGGCGGCGGCCTCCAGGGCGCGGCGGGTCGGGTCGGGGCTGGCGATGGGGAGGGCGCGGGTCACGGCCTGCCAGTAAAGCGTGGCGGCGGCGAGCTCGTCGGCGGGGTCGAGACGCGCGGTGCAGCGGGCGAAGACGGGGGGTGTGGGGATGCCCCATTCGGGGGGCATCTCCGAGAGGGGCTGGGCGAGGCGGGAGAGGGTGCTGAGGGCGGTCGAGGTCGGCTTCAACGGGCCGGGCCAGAGGGCGGCGGCCCAATGGTCCTGCACGCGGCGGGGCTTGGAAGGGCCGGGGAAGCCGGGGAAAAGCTCATCCTGCCAGGAGTGCCACTGCTCGGCGATGTCGGCGATGGTGGCGATGGCGAAGACCGCGACATCCTTGGTGCTGAGCAGGATGGCGGGGGCGCCTTCGCGCTCGAGGACCATGCCTTCCTCGGGGAGGTCGCCCTCCTCGATCAGGCGGCGGGTGAAGAGGGTGCGGGGCATGGTGCAGAAGAGGTGGACCAGGCGCTCGGCCTCCTCGCCCAGGGCCTGGCGGAGGGGAGCGCGGTCGGCGAAGAGCTTCAGGTCCACGTATTCGTTCGAGTAGACGCTGTGGAAGAGGCCGAGCAGGCGGATCTCGCGCGGCATGTCCCAGAGCGCCAGCGTGCGGTAGAGGCCGAGCAGGTGGTCCTTGAAGGTGCCGGCCTTGTGCCAGTCCTCGCCGGCGGCGCGGGAGAAGAGCAGCTCCAGCAGGTGGGGAAGCTCAGGGTCGATGGCGGCCCAGTCCTCGGCCAGCAATGGCTTGATGAGGGGGTGCATCAGGGCGCGGCCCGGTCGCGGCGGCGCTGGTCGAGGATGCCGGTGTCCATGGGGCGTCTCCCTTGCGGTCGGGCCGACGGTAGAGGGGCGGGGGCTGGACCGGAAGGCCCAGAGGGGCCAGATGCCGAGGCCAGGTGAGCGGCGACGGGAGCGGGACCTGCATGGCACTGGATGCCGATCTGCTGATCGACCGGAGGCGGCTGAAGCGGCGGCTGGCGCTGTGGCGGGGCTTCGCCCTGCTGCTGGTGCTGGGGGCGGTGCTGGCCTGGCTGGGGCGTGGGGCCGAGTTGCCAGGGATCGGGGCGGGGCGGGTCGAGCGGCTGACCGTCTCGGGCTTCATCGGCGATGACCGGAAGCTGCAGGAGGCGCTCGACAAGCTCGCCAAGGATGCGGGGGTGCGGGCGGTGATCGTCGCCATCGACAGCCCGGGCGGGACGGTCGGCGGCGGGGAGGCGCTGCATGCTGCGCTCGGGCGGCTCAGGGCGGCGAAGCCTGTCGTCGCGGTGATGCGAGGGACGGCGGCGTCGGCGGGCTATATGACGGCCGTCGCGGCGGAGCGGATCTTCGCGCGGGAATCGACGCTGACGGGGTCGATCGGTGTCATCCTGCAGACCTTCGATACCTCCGAATTGCTGGCGAGGCTGGGGGTGCGGGGGGAGGCGCTGGTCTCGGGGCCGTTGAAGGATCAGCCGAACCCCTTCCATCCGCTCTCGCCCGAAGGGCGCGAGGCGTTGCAGGGCGTCGTCGGCGACATGTATGCGCAGTTCGTCGAGAAGGTGGCGGCGGGGCGGCAGATGCCCGTCGAGCGCGTCAGGGCGCTGGCGGATGGGCGCGTCCTCACCGGGCGGCAGGCGCTGGCGGCGGGGCTAGTCGATGCGATCGGCGGCGAGGCGGAGGCACGGGCCTGGCTGGCGGCCGAGAAGGGGGTGCCGGCCGATCTGCCGGTGCGTGACATCGAGACCCGGAGCATGGCCGAGAGGGTGGTGGGCGCGGCCTTCGGGGGTGTGGTAAAAAGCCTGATTTCAGAATGGGTTGGCGTTGACGGGATCGGCCCGCTCTGGCAGCTTCCACGGTGAGGGGCAAGGTGGGGCGGCGATGACGAAGAGCGAGCTGATCGCGCATCTGGCGGCGGAGAACCCGCATCTGCGCCAGCCGGATATCGAGCTGATCGTGGCGACCGTCTTCGAGGAGATCACCGCGGCGCTGACCCGGGGCGACCGGGTGGAGCTGCGCGGCTTCGGGGCCTTCTCGGCCAAAAAGCGGGACCCGCGGACCGGGCGGAACCCGCGTACCGGGGCGGCGGTTCCGGTGGAAGGCAAGGCCGTTCCCTATTTCAAGCCGGGCAAGGAGCTGCGCGAGCGGGTGAATGACGGGTCGGCCCCGGCTGCGCCTCGCCCGGCCCGCGCCGCGGCCAGTTCGTGAAGGACCCCTGTTGATGCTGCGACTGATCCTGCTGCTGCCGGTGCTGGTGCTGCTGGTGCTCTTCGGCCTGTCGAACCGGGAGGAGGTACTGCTGCATCTCTGGCCCTTCGACCTGGCCTGGGCGGTGCCGCTCTCGACGGCGATGCTGGTGTTTGCCGCCGTGTTCTTCCTGTGCGGCGCGCTGGTGGCCTGGGTGGCGGGGCTGCCCGTCCGGGCGCGGGCGCGGCGGGCGGAGCGGGCGGCGCAGGTGCTGGAGGCGGAGCTGAACGAGCATCGCGCGGCGGCGGCGCGGCAGGTCGGGCCGGTGCCACAGCGGGCGGGGACCAGCCTCGTGACCTTGCAGCGGCCGGCGGCCTGACGAGCATGTTGGCGCGTCCCCGAGGGGGGGCCGGGCGGGTCATTCCGGCAATCGATACGCCGGATATTGGGCGGGCCGAGGCGTTGGCGCGGGCGCTGGCGCCGGGATGCGGGGCGGTGAAGCTCGGGCTCGAGCTGTTCACCGCCTGCGGGCCGGAGGCGGTGCGGCGGGTGGCGCCGGTGGCGCCGGTCTTCCTCGACCTCAAGCTGCATGACATCCCGAATACCGTGGCCGGTGCGGTGCGGTCGCTGCTGCCCTTGCGGCCGGCGATGCTGACGCTGCATGGCGCGGGCGGGGCGGCGATGATCGCGGCCGCGCGGGAGGCCGCCGAGGCGGCGGGGGAGGCGAGGCCGATCCTGCTGGCCGTCACCGTGCTGACCAGCCTGGATGCGGGGGCGCTGGCGGAGACGGGCGTCGCCGGTGGGCCGGTGCAGCAGGTGCTGCGGCTGGCGCGGCTGGCGCTCGGGGCCGGGGCGGATGGGCTGGTCTGCTCGCCGCGCGAGGTGGGGCCGATCCGCGATGCCTTCGGCGAGGGGCCGATGCTGGTGGTGCCGGGGGTCAGGCCGGCCGGGAGTGCAGTGGGCGATCAGGCCAGGGTGGCGACGCCGGCGGAGGCTGTCGCCGCCGGGGCGGATTGGATCGTGGTCGGACGGCCGATTACCGGCGCTGCCGATCCGGTGGCGGCGCTTCGGGCGATCGCCGGGGAGATTGCGTGACAGAGGTGAAGATCTGCGGGGTCCGCGATGCGGCGGGCTTCGATGCGGCGGCGGAGGCTGGAGCGGCGATGGTCGGCTTCGTCTTCTACCCGCCCTCGCCGCGCGCGGTGACGCCCGCGGAGGCGGCGGCGCTGTCGGCGCGGATGGAGGGGGGGCCGGTGCGGGTCGGGCTCTTCGTCGATCCGACGGATGAGGAGATCGCGGCGGTGCTGGCCGTGGTGCCGCTCGGGCTGATCCAATTGCATGGGGCGGAGAGCCCGGAGCGGTGTGCGGCGATCCGGGCGCGGTTCGGGGTGCCGGTGATGAAGGCGGTGGGTATCGGGGGCGAGGCGGATTTTGCGGCGCTCGAGGCCTATGCGCCGGTGGTGGACCGCTTCCTGCTCGATGCCAAGCCGCCGGCGGGGGCGAGCCTGCCGGGCGGGAATGCGGCGGCCTTCGACTGGGGGCTGACGGCGGGGCGGGTGATCCCGCGGCCCTGGCTGCTGGCGGGGGGGCTGACGCCGGAGACGGTGGCGGAGGCGATCCGGCAGAGCGGGGCGGCGGGGGTGGACGTGTCCTCGGGTGTCGAGCGGGCGCGGGGGGTGAAGGATCCGGGACGGATCAGGGATTTTGTCGGGGCGGCCAAGCAGACGGGATGATGCGCCGGGCCGCCTGGAGCTGAAAGTTCTATGTACTTCTGGTTGAGTTGGTGCATGATCCTTGCGTTGGCCATGCCGGTTCATCGGCGGATTAGCCCAAGGCACCAGGAACAATGTCAGCCGAGCTGCCCGCGGCACACGCGGCCCATCCCATGCCGGAGGTTTCGCCTCTCCGGATTCTGGTCGTCGAAGACCAGGTGCTCATCGCCATGCTGATCGAGGCGGTCCTGCAGGAGCACGGCTACGAGGTCATCCTCGCCGGCAATGGCGAGGAGGCGCTGGCCCGGGCGGAGCCTGTGGAGCGGCTGGCGGCCGTCGTCGCGGATATCCATCTGCTGGGCCGGATGGATGGGAAGGCGGTGATCCGCAGCCTTCGCCGCAGCCGCCCCGGACTGCCGGTGGTGGTGGTGACCGGCTTCTATCCGGAAGCGCCGGAAGCCGATCTGCGAGGGCTCGGCGGGCCGACCATCCGGCTGCGCAAGCCCTTCGTTACCGAGGACCTGGTGGCCAGCCTCGCCGATGTGCTGGCGAGCCGGACCGGGCACGCGGGCGAGCCGTCGGCGGCGACGCCGGGGCGGCGGGGGCGCGTGGCGCAGGATGCGGGGGCCCCGGCCATGGAAGTCGCCTTGCCGCACCGGTAAGGCGCCGGCCGGGGCGGGGTGGCGCGAAGCCCGGCCATGCTCGACTTTCCCCTCCGCGCGGGCTGCTCTATGACGGCGGCCAGCCAAGGGGAAAGCACGTGAACAAGCCGCTGCCCAATACCTATCGCCAGGGCCCGGACAGCCAGGGCCGCTTCGGCCAGTTCGGCGGGCGCTTCGTCGCCGAGACGCTGATGCCGCTGATCCTCGAGGTCGAGCAGGCCTATGAGGCGGCGAAGCGCGATCCCTCCTTCGACGCCGAGTGGCGGCGGCTGCTGACGCATTATGTCGGGCGGCCGAGCCCGCTCTGGTTCGCGGAGCGGCTGACCGAGCACCTTCGCGCGAACAGCGCGAGGGAAGGCTTTGGGGCGAAGGTCTACTTCAAGCGCGACGAGCTGAACCATACCGGCGCGCACAAGATCAACGCGGTGCTCGGGCAGATCCTGCTGGCCAAGCGCATGGGCAAGACGCGCATCATCGCCGAGACCGGGGCGGGGCAGCATGGCGTGGCGACGGCGACCGTCTGCGCGCTGTTCGACCTGCCCTGCACCGTCTTCATGGGCGCGACGGATGTGGAGCGGCAGCAGCCCAACGTCTTCCGCATGAAGCTGCTCGGCGCCGAGGTGATGCCTGTGACCTCCGGCGCGGCGACGCTGAAGGATGCGATGAACGAGGCGCTGCGCTACTGGGTCGCCAATGTCGAGGACACCTATTACTGCATCGGCACCGTCGCGGGGCCGCACCCCTACCCGGTGATGGTGCGCGACTTCCAGAGCGTCATCGGCGAGGAGGCGAAGCAGCAGATGATGGCGGCCGAGGGGCGGCTGCCGGATGCGCTGGTGGCGGCGATCGGCGGCGGGTCGAACGCGATGGGGCTGTTCTATCCCTTCCTCGACGATGCCGATGTCCGCATGTATGGCGTGGAGGCGGCGGGGCATGGCGTGGAGACGGAGCAGCATGCCGCCTCGCTGACCAAGGGGCGGCCGGGCGTGCTGCACGGCAACCGCACCTACCTGCTGCAGGATGCGCATGGGCAGATCACCGAGGCGCATTCGATCAGCGCGGGGCTCGACTATCCGGGCGTCGGGCCGGAGCATTCCTGGCTGCACGAGCTTGGCCGCGTGCAGTATGTGAGCGCGACGGATGACGAGGCGCTGGCCGCCTTCCAGCTCTGCTCGAAGCTCGAGGGCATCATCCCGGCGCTGGAGCCGGCGCATGCGCTGGCGCATGTGATCCGGATGGCGCCGACGCTGCCGAAGGACGAGATCGTGCTGATGAATCTCTGCGGGCGCGGGGACAAGGACATCTTCACCGTGGCGCGGCACTTGGGAGTCGAGATGTGAGCCGGATTGCTGCCAAGTTTGCGGCGCTGAAGGCGGAGGGGCGCAAGGCGCTCGTCACCTATCTGCAGGGCTTCGACCCGGACCGGGAAACCTCGCTGGCGCTGCTGCGCGGGTTGCCGGGGGCGGGGGCCGACCTGCTGGAAGTGGGCGTGCCTTTCACCGACCCGATGGCGGACGGGCCTTCCATCCAGCGGGCGGCGCAGCGGGCGCTGAAGGTGGGGGCGACGCTGCCGGGCGTGCTCGACCTGGTGCGGGAATTCCGCCGCGGCGACGACACGACGCCCATCATCCTCATGGGCTACTACAACCCGATCCTCGCCTATGGCGTCGACCGCTTCTGCGGGGACGCGGCCGCGGCGGGGGTCGATGGGCTGATCGTCGTCGACGTGCCGCCGGAGGAGGCGGGCGAGATCGAGCCGCAGGCCAGGGCCGCGGGGCTCGACCTGATCCGTCTGGTGGCGCCGACCACGGATGACGCGCGGCTGCCGCGCGTGCTCGCGGCGACGAGCGGCTTCGTCTACTACGTCTCGATCACCGGCATCACCGGCACGCGGAGCGCGACGGCGGCCTCGCTGGAGCAGGCGATCCCGCGCATCCACAAGCATACCGATCTGCCGATCGCCATCGGCTTCGGCATCCGCACGCCGCAGCAGGCGGGGGAGGCGGCGCGGCTGGCCGATGGCGCGGTCGTCGGGACGGCGCTGGTGGATACGCTGGCGGCCTCGCTCGATGAGAATGGCAAGGCACGGCCGGAGACCGTCGGGCTGGTGCTGGAGCAGGTGCGGGCGCTGGCGGGGGCGGTGCGCGGGGGATGAACTGGATCAGCGAGTGGGCGCTGCCCAAGATCAAGACGCTGTTCGGCGCGCCGCGGGAGGTGCCGGACAATCTCTGGCACAAATGCCCGGCTTGCGAGCAGATGATCTTCCACCGCGACCTGGAGCGGAACCTGCATGTCTGCACGCATTGCGGGCACCATATGCGGGTCGGCGCGCGGACGCGCATGGACTACACGCTGGACGAGGGCTGGCAGCGGATCGAGCTGCCGAAGGCGCCGCAGGACCCGCTGCGGTTCCGTGACCAGCGGCGCTATGTCGAGCGGCTGCGTGAGGCGCAGGCGAAGATGGGGCAGGAGGATGCGGTCGTCGTCGCGCATGGGACGATCGAGGGCAGCCGCGTCGTCGTGGCGGCTTTCGAGTTCAGCTTCCTCGGCGGGTCGATGGGGGCGGGGGTCGGCGAGGCGCTGGTCACCGCGGCGCGGCTGGCGGTGCTGCAGGATGCGCCGCTGATCGTCTTCACCGCCTCGGGGGGCGCGCGGATGCAGGAGGGCGCGATCAGCCTGATGCAGATGCCGCGCACCGTCATCGCCACGCGGATGGTGAAGGAGGCGGGGCTGCCCTTCATCGTCGTGCTCTGCGACCCGACCACCGGCGGCGTGACGGCGAGCTTCGCCATGCTGGGCGACGTGCAGATCGCCGAGCCGGGGGCGATGATCGGCTTCGCGGGGGCGCGGGTGATCGAGCAGACGGTGCGGGAGAAGCTGCCGGAGGGGTTCCAGAGGGCGGAATACCTGTTGCAGCACGGCATCCTCGACATGGTGGTGAAGCGGGGCGAGATGCGGGCGACGCTGGCGCGGCTCATCGGCCTGCTGCGGCTGCCGGAGCGGGTGGTGGCGCCCGTCGCCGCGACGGGGGAGGTCGAGGCGCTGCCGGCGCCGGAAGGGCCGGCAGTTCCCGCGTGAGCCAAGGGGCATGAGCCGGAGCGAGGCCATCCTGGAGCGGCTGCATGCGCTGCATCCGGTGGCGATCGACCTGAGCCTGGGGCGGCTGGAGGCGCTGCTGGCGAAGCTTGGGCACCCTGAGCGGCGGCTGCCGCCGGTGGTGCATGTCGCCGGGACCAATGGGAAGGGCTCGACCTGCGCCTTCCTGCGCGCCATCGGCGAGGCGGCGGGGCAGCGGGTGCATGTCTTCACCTCGCCGCATCTGGTGCGGTTCCATGAGCGCATCCGCCTCGCCGGCGAGCTGGTGGGGGAGGATGCGCTGGGCGCGGCGCTGGAGGAGGTCGAGGTGGTGAATGCGGGGGCGGCGATCACCGTCTTCGAGGTCATCACCGCCGTCGCCTTCCTGCTGTTCAGCCGGGTGCCGGCCGATCTGCTGGTGCTGGAGGTGGGGCTCGGGGGGCGGTTCGACGCGACCAATGTGATCCCGCCGCCGCGGGTGGCGGCGATCACCTCGATCTCGATGGACCACATGGAGTTCCTCGGCGACCGGCTGGAGAAGATCGCCTTCGAGAAGGCGGGGATCATCAAGCCGGGCGTGCCCTGCGTGACGGGGGCGCAGGAGCCGGTGGCGCTCGGCGTGCTGGAGCGGGTGGCGGCCGATGTGGGGGCGCCGCTGCTGGCGCGCGGGCGGGCATGGGGCATCGAGCGGCGCGAGGGCGGGCTGCGCTTCGCCGATGCGGCGGGGGTGGTCGATCTGCCGCCGCCGGGGCTGCTCGGGGCGCATCAGGCGGATAACGCCGGGATCGCCGTCGCGGCGCTCAGGGCCTGGGGGCCGGGGTGGCTCAGCGAGGCGGCGCTGGCGGCGGGGGTCGCCGGGGCGGAGTGGCCGGGACGGATGCAGAGGCTCACCGGGCGGCTGGCGGGGATGCTGCCGGATGGCTGGGAGCTTTGGTTGGATGGCGGACACAATGCGGGGGGCGGGCTGGCCATCGCCGAGCAGGCCAAGGCCTGGGGGGAGCGGCCGCTGCATCTCCTGGTCGGGATGAAGGGGACGAAGGTGGTGGAGGACTTCCTTCGCCCCTTGCTGCCGCTGGCGGGGAGCCTCTGGGCGGTGGCGGAGCCGGGACAGCATCTGGCGACGCCCGTCGAGCGGATCGTGGCAGCGAGCGGGGGCGTGGCGCGGCCGGGGCCGACGGTGGAGGCGGCGCTGGCCGCCCTGCCGAAGGAGGGGCCGCCGGCGCGGGTGCTGGTCTGCGGCAGCCTCTATCTGGCCGGGGAAATCCTCAAGCTGGATGGGCCGGGCCGGTAGGCGGAGACCGGCGGGGTTACCGTGGCCCCTGCCGGCATCGCGCTCCGCGAGCGCTGGCGCCAGCGGAAGGCTTCGGTCGCGCGTGAGCTGTCGCTGCCAAGGACCATGTCCCTGGCACGATGGCTAGCCCTTGCTCGGGGCGCCCGAGACCAGGGCCAGGGCCTTGGCCGGGTCGATGCGGCCGTCATAGAGGGCGCGGCCGATGATGACGCCCTCGATGCCCTCGGCGGCGACGGCGGTGAGCGAGGCGAGGTCGTTCAGCGAGGCGACGCCGCCGGAGGCGATGACCGGGACGCGGACGGCCCGCGCCAGGGCGAGCGTCGCCTCGAGGTTGACGCCGCCGAGCATGCCGTCACGGTCGATATCGGTGTAGATGATGGCCGCGGCGCCGGCATCCTCGAAGCGGAGCGCCAGTTCCTGCGCCGGCATGGTGCTGATATCGGCCCAGCCTTCGGTCGCCACCATGCCGCCGCGCGCGTCGATGCCGACGGCGATCTGGCCGGGCCAAGCGCGGCAGGCGGCGAGGGCGAAATGCGGGTCCTTCAGCGCCGCCGAGCCGAGGATGATGCGCTTCACCCCCTGGTCCAGCCAGGCCTCGACCGTGTTCATGCTGCGAATGCCGCCGCCGAGTTGCACCGGCAGGCCGGGCGAGGCGGCGAGGATGGCCTGCACCGCCGCGGCATTGGCCGGGCGGCCGGCGAAGGCGCCGTCGAGGTCGACCACATGCAGCCAGCGGAAGCCGGCGGCGGCGAAAAGCCGGGCCTGGGCAGCCGGGTCGGCGGAATAGACCGTCGCCTCGCGCATGTCGCCGCGCTTGAGGCGGACGACCTGGCCGCCCTTGAGGTCGATGGCGGGGTAGAGGGTGAGACCCATCGCGTTATGGCACCATGTGTTCCGTCCGGCGGCCGCGGCCGGGCTCCAGCAACTTGTAATAGTATTGCCCTGCGACCGTCTGGCCACGCACCCTCGCATAGACCGGGTGGCTGCCCCAAAGCACGTAGCCGAGTGCCTGGAACAGCGAGATGGCGGTCAGCTGCGTCTCTCTCACGTCAAGGTTGAGGACGCGGTGGCCCAATGCCGCGGCGTGCTCCTCCACCTTGCGGATCATCAGGCGCGCCAAGCCGTGGCCGCGGCCATAGGGCGCGATATAGGCGTGGGTGAGTTGGGCGGCGAAGGCCTGCGCCTCGTTGTTGCGGTGCGGGCGGACGAGCTGGGCGCTGCCGACCACCATGCCGTCGAGGCGGGCGACGAACAACTCGCGCTCGGGCACGAGGAGGACGCCGCGGAAGTGGCGCTCCAGCGCGGCACGGCCCTGCGGCTCGACCCAGCCGAAGCCGCCGCCCTCGATGATGGCGGCGTCCGTCGCCTCGCAGAGTTCGGCGATGTCGTGGTCGTCGAGCTCGGTGACCCGGTCCACGCGCAAGTCGGCGATGGTCCCGCTCATGGTTTCCACCGGAGGAAGTTGGCGAGGATGCGCAGGCCCACGGTCGCGCTCTTCTCCACGTGGAATTGCGTGCCGGCGACATTGCCGCGAGCGACGATGGCGACGACCGGGCCGCCATACTCCGTGGTGGCCGCGACCTCATCCGCCTCCGCGCCGCGCAGCGCGTAGGAGTGGACGAAATAGGCGTGCTCGCCGGGGCGGATGCCGTCCAGCAGCGGGTGCCCGCCGGGGGCGAAGTCGAGGGTGTTCCAGCCCATCTGCGGCAGGGGAAGGGTGGTGCCGTCGGGACCCTTGGGCTCCATCGGCGCCATCTCGCCGGCGATCCAGCCGAGGCCGGGCGTCACGCCATGCTCGAGGCCGCGCTCGACCATGATCTGCATGCCGACGCAGATGCCGAGCAGGGGCACGCCCTGGCCGCGGACGCGATCCTCCAGCGTCTCGACCATGCCGGGGAGGGATTGCAGCCCGCGCATGCAGGCGGCGAAGGCGCCCTGGCCGGGGAGGATGAGGCGGTCGGCCGTGGCGGCCTCGGCGGCGTCGCGGGTGATGGAGGCTTCGACCGTCACATCCGCCATCTCCGCCGCGCGGTCGAGGGCGCGGAGCACGGAGGCGAGGTTGCCGGAGCCGGGGTCGATGACGGCGACCTTCATGCCCGGGCCTCCAGCGCGCGGAGCAGGGCGAGGTCGGGATCGCTCTCGGCGACCGGGCCGGCCTGGCGCCAGCCGCGGCGGGCCAGCGCCGCGCGGCGAAGGTCCTCCGCATGGAAGCCGAGCAGCAGGTGGAGGGCGAGGCCGAGCGGCACCCGGGCCCAGTCCGGGGCGAGGGCGAGAAGAAAGGCCATGGCGGCGAGGTAGATCACCGATTCCAGCCAGAGGCGGTAGGCCAGCAGCCAGGGCAGGCCGAGGAGGAAGGCGAGCCAGGCGAAGCGCTCCGGCACCAGGACGGGGAGGCGGGCCTCCGGCGTCGCGGCCCGGCCTTCGGGGGCCAAGCCTTCCGGGGGGAGGTGGACGGTCCAGATGCGCATCAGGCCTCCAGCACCCCCTTGGTGGAGGGGATGGCGTCCGGCGAGCGCGGGTCGGTCTCGACGGCCATCCGCAGCGACCGGGCCAGCGCCTTGAAGCAGGCCTCAGCGACATGGTGCGCGTTGGTGCCGGCCTTCAAGGTGACATGCAGGGTGATGCCGGCGTTGAAGGCCAGGGCGAGGAAGAATTCCTCGAACAATTCCGTGTCCATCTCTCCGATCTTGTCGCGGGCGAAGGGCACGCTCCAGGCGAGGAAGGGGCGGCCGGAGATGTCCACCGCGGCCTCGGCCAGGGCCTCGTCCATCGGCAGCAGGGCTTGGCCGTAGCGGCGGATGCCGCGCTTGTCGCCGAGCGCCTGGCGGAGCGCCTGGCCGATGACGATGCCGACATCCTCGGTCGTGTGGTGGAAGTCGATATGCAGGTCGCCCTTGGCCTCCACCTCGAGGTCGAACAGCGCATGCCGGCCGAGCGCGGTCAGCATGTGGTCTAGGAAGCCGATGCCCGTTTCGGCCCGGACCTGGCCGGTGCCGTCCAGCGCGAGGCGGACGGTGATGGCGGTCTCGGCCGTGCTGCGGGTGATGACGGCGGTGCGGGGGGCGGTCATGGGCGACGGTCTAGCCTCAGGGCGCGGGGCCGGCAACGG
Organism: Belnapia moabensis DSM 16746; assembly: GCF_000745835.1. GTDB lineage: Bacteria > Pseudomonadota > Alphaproteobacteria > Acetobacterales > Acetobacteraceae > Belnapia > Belnapia moabensis. Next base: position 45,405 of record NZ_JQKB01000007.1, read on the forward strand.
CGGAGCGCCGTGCCGGCGAGTATAGTGCCAATGCACCCCGTGGTTGATAAATGCCGTCGATTTGCGTGCGCAAGGCATTGTATCCTCGGGCTCGGCGAGGGCGGCAACCCGAAGGCGAGCGCGAGGACAGGACAGATCATGCCGGCGACCGCGCCCATGCCGCCCGACGAGGCTGGCCGCCTGCCAGCCCTGCGCAGCTACGAGATCGTGGGCAGGCTACCCGAGCCGCGATTCGACCTCTTCACCCGGTTGGCCGCCCGGCTTCTCGCCGCGCCGGTGGCGGCGATCAACCTCGTCGAGAGCGAGCACACCTTCTACAAATCGGTGGTCGGCTTCGATCCCTATGTGCCGCGGCGCGCCACCTCGCTCTGCGCCCATGCGGTCGGGCTGGGCGAGCCGGTGATGACGGTCGAGGATGCCGCGGCCGACAGCCGCTTCGCCGACCACCCCAATCATCACCGGGCCGATCGGGCTGCGCTTCTATGCCGGGGCACTGCTGCGCTGCCCGGAAGGCCATGCGCTCGGCACCCTCTGCGTCGGCGACACCGTGCTGCGGCGACTGGAGGAGGCGGAGCGGCGGCAACTGCTGGAGCTGGCGGATGGCGTCGGCGGGGTGCTGGACCTGCATCGCACCGCGCTGCGGCTGCACCGGGCGGCGAGGACCGATCACCTCACCGGCCTCGCCAACCGGGCGGGATTCGGCGAGGCGCTGGAGCGGGCGGTCGCGGCGGCGGCCGGCGGCCAGGGATGCGCGGTGCTCTACATGGACCTCGACCGCTTCAAGCCGGTGAACAACCTGCACGGGCATGCCGCGGGGGATGCGCTGCTGCAGGAAGTGGCGCGGCGCATCGGCGCGAGCCTGCGGGAGGGCGACCTGGCGGCGCGGTTGGGCGGGGATGAATTCGCCGTGCTCCTGCCGGCGCCGATTGACCGGGCGGGAGCCGAGGCGGCGGCCGGGCGGCTGCTGGACGCCTTAGCCCCGCCTTTTGTCTTCCGTGGCGTTCCCCTGCCGTTGTGTGGCTCCATCGGGGTCGCCCTGTGCCCGGAGCATGGGCGCGAGGTGGACGCGTTGCTGCGGGTGGCCGACCGGGGGCTCTATTCAGCCAAGGCGGCGGGGCGCGGCTGCTGGCGGTGGGATCCCGCGGCCTTGCCGGTTCCGGCGCTGCCCTGACCGCCGGATGGCGGGGGTAGTTGCCCTGAAGGCTGCCAGGGCCCACATCGGCGCCCATGTCGAATCAATCTCCCCATGCCGCGCCCGACCTCGTCGGCTGGCACGGCACCACCATCCTCTCGGTCCGCAAGGGCGGGCTCGTCGCCATGGCGGGCGACGGGCAGGTCTCGCTTGGCCAGACCGTCGTCAAGGGCAATGCGCGGAAGGTCCGGCGGATCGCCGGCGGGCGCGTGCTGGCGGGCTTCGCCGGCGCCACGGCGGACGCTTTCACCCTGCTGGAGCGGCTGGAGGCGAAGCTGGAGCGCTTCCCCGACCAGCTGGAGCGCGCCTGCGTGGAACTCGCCAAGGACTGGCGGAGCGACCGCTACCTGCGCCGGCTGGAGGCGTTGCTCTCCGTGGCGGATGCGAAGCGGAGCCTGCTGCTGACCGGGCAGGGCGACGTGCTGGAGCCGGAGGATGCCGTCATCGGCATCGGCTCCGGCGGCAATTTCGCGCTGGCCGCGGCGCGCGCCCTGCTGCCGGTCGAGGGGCTCTCGGCCGAGGACATCGTGCGCCGGGCGATGACGATCGCCGGCGATATCTGCGTCTACACCAACGGCAACGTCGTCGTTGAAACCCTGGAGGCGGCGTGACCGTGGAAGCCGTCAATCTCTCGCCGCGCGAGATCGTCTCGGAGCTCGACCGCTACATCATCGGGCAGAACGACGCCAAGCGCGCGGTCGCCATCGCGCTGCGCAACCGCTGGCGGCGGCAGCAGCTTCCCGATGCCATGCGGGAAGAGGTGGTGCCGAAGAACATCCTGATGATCGGGCCGACCGGCTGCGGCAAGACGGAGATCGCGCGGCGCCTGGCCAAGCTCGCCAACGCGCCCTTCCTCAAGGTCGAGGCGACCAAGTTCACCGAGGTGGGCTATGTCGGCCGCGACGTGGACAGCATCATCCGCGACCTCATCGAGGTTTCCATCACCCAGACGCGGGAGGCCTCGCGCAAGGGGGTGCAGGCCAAGGCCGAGCTGGCGGCGGAGGAGCGGCTGGTGACAGCGCTCGTCGGCGAGGGGGCCTCGGGCGAGACGCGGATGAAGTTCCGCCGCATGCTGCGCGAGGGCCAGCTCGAGACGCGCGAGGTGGAGGTGCAGGTCGCCGACCAGGGCAACGGCATGCCGATCGGCATGATCGACCTGCCGGGCGCGCAGGGCATGCAGATGCAGAACATGCAGGACATGCTCGGCAAGATGTTCGGCGGCAGGACTAAGCCGCGCAAGATGACGGTGGCCGAGGCCCGCGCCGCGCTCATCAAGGACGAGGCCGACAAGCTCGTCGACCAGGAGGCGCTGACTCGCGAGGCCATCGCCAATGCCGAGAACAACGGCATCGTCTTCCTCGACGAGATCGACAAGGTGGCCCGCGCCAGCGAGGGCGGGGTGCGCGGCGGCGATGTCTCGCGCGAGGGCGTGCAGCGCGACCTGCTGCCGCTGATCGAGGGGACGACCGTCACGACGAAGCATGGGCCGGTGAAAACGGACCACATCCTCTTCATCGCCTCGGGCGCCTTCCACCTGGCGAAGCCCTCCGACCTGCTGCCGGAGCTGCAGGGGCGGCTGCCGATCCGCGTCGAGCTCGGCGCGCTGACGCGGGAGGACATGCGGCGCATCCTGACCGAGCCGGAGCATTCGCTCATCAAGCAGTACACCGCGCTGCTCGGGACGGAGGGTGTCGTACTCGACATCCATGCGGATGCGGTGGAGGCGATCGCCGACCTCGCCACCGACATCAACGCCCGGGTCGAGAATATCGGCGCGCGGCGGCTGGCGACGGTGATGGAGCGGCTGCTGGAGGAGATCTCCTTCACCGCCAGCGACCGGCCCGGGGAGCAGGTGCCGGTGACGGCGGAGTATGTGCGGGAGAAGGTGGCGCCGCTCGCGGGCAGCGCCGATCTCAGCCGCTACATCCTCTAGGCGCGGGTTCCGTTCGCATGGCTCCTGGAACCCGCTCCGGATTGCAGTCCGGTCGGGCAGATTGCTCCGCTCGGGTGGAAGCGCCCGGGCGGAGTTTGCCCTAGGTGCTCGACCGGCTCGCCTCGCTCGGCCTGCTGCTGCCTTATCTGCGGCCCTATCGCGGGCGGGTGGCGCTGGCCGGGCTGGCGCTGGTGGCTGCGGCGGGGCTGACCCTCGGGCTGGGGCAGGGGTTGCGGCATCTCGTCGATGAGGGATTTGCCGCCGGCAGCGGGGCGGCGCTCGATCGGACGGCGCTGGTGCTGTTCGGCGTGGTGGCGGCGCTGGCCACCGCCACCTGCGGGCGGTTCTTCCTCATGTCCTGGCTGGGGGAGCGGGTTGCGGCCGATCTCAGGCGGCGCGTCTTCGAGCACCTGCTGACGCTCACTCCGGCCTATTACGAGCGGGCGCGGACGGGCGACCTGCTGTCGCGGCTGACGGCGGATATCGCCCTGCTGCAATCGCTGACGGGCTCGGCGATCTCGCTGGGCATCCGCAACATCCTTACCGGCACGGGCGCCTTCGCCATGCTGCTGGTGACGAGCCCGAAGCTCGCCGGGATCGTCGCCATCGTCGTGCCGATGGTGGTGCTGCCGATGATCGGCTTCGGGCGGCGGGAGCGGCGGCTGTCGCGCGTGGCGCAGGAGCGCGTGGCCGATCTCGGCCATACCGCGGAGGAGGTGCTGAACGGGCTGCGGACCGTGCAGGCCTTCACCCATGAGCTGGTGGACCGGGCGCGCTATGCGGGGCAGGTCGAGGAGTCGGTCGGGGCGGCGCTCAGGCGGATCGGGACGCGGGCGCTGCTGATCCTCGTCGTCATCCTGCTGGGCTTCGGGGCCGTCACCTTCGCGCTCTGGGTCGGCGGGCAGGATGTGATCGCGGGGCGGATGACGGGGGGCGAGCTGTCGGCCTTCATCCTCTATGCCGTGCTGCTGGCGAATTCCGGGGCGAGCCTCAGCGAGGTCTGGGGCGAGATCCAGCGGGCGGCGGGGGCGGCGGAGCGGCTGCTGGAGGTGCTGGCGGAGCGGCCCGCCGTTACCGCGCCGGCGGCGCCGCTGGTTCTGCCGCCGGCGCGCGGGCGGATCGGCTACGAGGAGGTGGTGTTCCACTATCCGACGCGGCCGGACCGGGCGGCGCTCGACGGCTTCTCGCTCGATGTGGCGCCGGGGGAGACGGTGGCGCTGGTCGGGCCTTCGGGGGCGGGGAAGACGACGGTGCTGCAATTGCTGCTGCGCTTCTACGACCCGCAATCGGGGCGCATCCGGCTGGATGGCGTGGATATCGCGCAACTCGACCCGGCGGCGCTGCGCGGGCGGCTCGGCCTGGTGCCGCAGGACCCGGTGATCTTCAGCACGACAGCGCGGGAGAATATCCGCTTCGGGCGGCCGGAGGCCACGGAGGCGGAGATCGCGGCGGCGATGCGGGCGGCGGCTGCGGACTTCCTCGATGCGTTGCCGGAGGGGCTGGATACGCATCTCGGCACGCGGGGGGTGATGCTCTCCGGTGGGCAGCGGCAGCGGGTGGCGATCGCGCGGGCCATCCTCCGCGATCCTGCGGTGCTGCTGCTGGACGAGGCGACGAGCGCGCTGGATGCGGAATCCGAGCGCGCGGTGCAGGGGGCGCTGGAGCGGCTGGCCCGGGGGCGGACGACGCTGGTCGTCGCGCACCGGCTGGCGACGGTGCGGCAGGCGGACCGGATCGTCGTGCTGGAGGGCGGGCGGATCGTCGCCAGCGGGACCCATGCGGCGCTGGTGCGCGAGGGCGGGCTCTATGCGCGTTTGGCGGCGCTGCAATTCGGTGAGGCGGGGCAGCCGGGCGGGATTCGTCTCGGCGGTTGAGTTGGGTTGGCAGGACGTGAGGCGTCCTGCGTCGATCCCCGTTGCATGCAGCGCAATGTTTGTCACGGCTGCGTTGCCGTGAAGTATTCGATGTACAAACCCTCTCCATGCCGCTGCAAATCGCAATAGCCGCCGGCCTGGGCCGGTGGCGCGGCGGGCGCCGAAGTGCCTTGGCCTATCTCGATGATCGATGACGGACACCGGCCTGCGTGGCCGGATGGGGCGTGCTGCCTGCCTTGTTGTCAGGGAAGGAAGGACTTGCCATGGCCGATCTCAACACTCTGCTGCAATCGCCGATCCGCTGGATGACGCAGGCGACGGACCCGGATATGCGGCATTTCCTGCGTGACCTTCAGGCGAATATTCTGAAGGGGCATGGCCGGCACTTCACCGGCAACATCTTCGTCAGCTTCGAGGGCATGGGGGCGCAGGCGGTGGCGCGGCTGCTGCGCGACCTGTCGGGCTATGTCACTTCCGCCCTGCAGCAGCTCTGCACGGCGCGGTCCAGCGCCGGGCCGGGCTTCGATGGCGGGCCGGTGCGGTGCCTGCTGCTCGGCGCCGGGGCTTATCGGGCGCTCGGCAACCTGGCGACGATGCCGGGGGATGCGGCTTTCCAGGCGGGGATGCGCGCGCGGCAGGCGACCCTTGCGGACCCGCCGGCGGAGGAGTGGGGCGAGGGCGCCTGGCGGCCCGGCAACCCGGCGCCTGATGCGATGATCCTGCTGGCGAATTCCAGTTTCGACGCGGTGACGCGCGACCTGGAGGCGGCCGAGGGCTGGCTGAATGGCAGCGGGGCGAGGGTGCTCGGGGTGGAGCGGGGGCGGGCGCAGTTCCGCACCTTCCGGCCCGGCGGCCCGGCCGAGGGCGTCGAGCATTTCGGCTATGTCGATGGCCGCAGCCAGCCGCTTTTCCTCGCCGAGGATCTGGAGCGGGAGGCGGCGGCCTATGCGGAGGAGCCTGCGCCGGTTGAGGCCGATACCGGCTTCGACCCGGCCTTCCCGCCCTCGCAATTCATCCTGGCGGACCCGAACGCCAGGACTCCGCTGGGGGCGGGCAGCTACTTCGTCTTCCGCAAGCTGGAGCAGCGGGTACGGGCCTTCAAGCGGCGGGAGGAGGCGCTGGCCGAGGCGCTCCAGCTACCTGAGGAGGATGCGGAACTGGCCGGCGCCATGGTTGTCGGGCGGTTCGAGGATGGGACGCCGGTGGTGCTGTCCAACAATGCGACGCAGGCGCCGCCCCCGAATAATTTCAGTTATGCGAACGACCCGGAGGGGATGCGCTGCCCCTTCCAGGCGCATATCCGCAAGACCAATCCGCGAGGCGAGAGCACGGCGAAGCTGCCGCCCGGGGCGCCGGCGGAGCGAAGCCACATCATGGCGCGGCGGGGCATTCCCTTCGGCGATACGGTGCGCGACTTCGAGGGGGATGCGGGGCAGGAGCCGGAGGGCGAGGTCGGCCTGCTCTTCATGGCCTATATGGCGAGCATCGAGGGGCAGTTCGAGTTCACCCAGCAGATCTGGGCCAACAACCCACGCTTCCTGCGCGGCCTGAAGGAGGGCGAGGAGCCGACCGGCATCGACCCGGTGATCGGCCAGGGCGGGGATGAAGCGGCGCGGACGCAGCTTTGGCCGGTGGGAGGGGGCAAGCCGATGGTGCCCTTCTCCTTCGCGGATTTCGTGCGCATGCAGGGCGGCGAGTACTTCTTCGCGCCGTCGCGGTCCTTCCTGCGGGAGGTTGGCTTGTAGCCCTGCTACTCGGCGGCGATGCGGCCGGGATCGAGCGTCACCTGCGGGATGTCGTAGGCGAGCAGGTCCTCGTAGAGCCGCGGCAGGTCCGCCTCGAACAGGCCGCGCGTCACCCCGGCGGCGACGCGCGGCGCGGCGATGCTCATCGCGTTGATCGAGGCGCCGGCCGGGCCAAAGGACATGGTCGTGCCGATGCCGAAGAGGTGGATGTCGCGGATCCATGGCGTCTCGCCGGCCTGCTTCTCGAGGAAGCTGCTGTCGGGGGCGAGGTAGGGGAAGCCGCCGAGGCGCTCGGCGAGTTCGGGCGGGGTCTCGCCGGGCGGGGGCGCGTAGCGGTCGCGCCACTGGGCGATGTTGCGGGCGCAGGCGGCGAGTTCCGGCACCAGGGCGGGGTCCATGCGGGTGCCGGTGCCGCAGATGAGGTAGTCGGCAGTGAAGGGGCCTCGCTCGGTCGAGAGGATGGCGCGGCCGTCCTCGGCGCGGGCATCGGTCCAGCTGCGGCCGACATGCATGGTGAAATTGGGGAAGGCGAGGACGCGGGCATAGGTGTCCTGCGGGAAGCCCTCGCGCAGGCCGAGGATGTAGCTCATGAAGCGCCAGCGCCACTCGTCGGTCATCTCGTGCATGTGGCGGAGGAAGCCGGCGAAGGTGAGCCAGCGATAGGGCTGGATGATCATCGGCTCTGCGCGGCGGCAGAAGAGGTGGACCTCGGCGGCGCCGGCCTCCAGCGCCGTCGCGGCATTGTCGAAGGCGGAGGCGCCGGCGCCGAGCACGGCGACGGTCTTGCCGCGCAGGGCGGCGAAGTCGATCGCCTCGCTGGCATGGGCGCGGAGCGGCTTCGGCAGGGCGCCGACGAAGCCGGGCATCCACCAGGCGCCGACGCCTTCCTGGCCAGTGGCGATGACGACCTTGCGGGCCAGCAGCGGGCCATCGCTGCTCTCGATGCGGAGGCAGGGGAGGCCGTCGTCGGTGCGGGCGGGGGTGATGGCGCCGGCCGAGACGCCGTTGCGGACGGGGATGCCGGTGACGCGGCGAAACCAGAGCAGGTAATCCTGCCAGAGCTCCTTCGGAATCCAGGTCATCGCCTCGAAATGCGCGGCGCCGAACTGCGCCTCGTGCCAGGCCTGGTAGGTGAGGGCGGGGAGCTTCAGGTCCGGGCCGATCTGCGTCTTCCAGCTTCGGAGGGTGCGCATGCGGGCATAGGTGACCCAGGGGCCCTCGCGGCCCTCGGGGGCGCGGTCGACGACGAGGATATTCTCCACCTTGTCCCGTCTCAGGGCATGGGCGACGGCGAGGCCGCCCTGGCCGGCGCCGATGATGAGCGCATCCAGCACCGGGGCGCCGCCGCAGGTCTTCGGCACCAGCCAGGGCGCGCGGGGATGGGCGGTCAGCTCCAGGTCGCGGGCGACGTCCTGTTCCAGGTCGAGAAGGGTGCGGGGTGCGGGCATGCGGCGGGCTCCTGATCATTCGATCCTAGCAAGGGCTGCGCCATGGTTGACATGGGCGGTCGCCCGACCAAGGCTGCGGGCAAAGCACCGGAGGAAGCCGCTATGGAGCCGAACCTCGTCATCCGCCGCGGAACCATCGTCGATGGCAGCGGCGGCGAGCCCTATGAGGCGGATATCGCCGTGGGCGGGGGGCATATCCTCGAGATCGGCAAGGTCGCCGCGCGGGGGACTGAGGAGATCGATGCCAAGGGGATGATCGTCACCCCGGGCTTCGTCGACATCCACACCCATTACGATGCGCAGGCGACCTGGAGCAGCCGGCTCGACAGCTCCTCGCTCAACGGCGTGACGACGGCGCTGATCGGCAATTGCGGCGTCGGCTTCGCGCCCTGCCGGCCGGAAGCGCGCGAGGCGCTGGTGAAGCTGATGGAGGGCGTCGAGGACCTGCCGGAGGTGGTGCTGACCGAGGGGTTGCCCTGGAATTGGGAGACCTTTCCGCAATTCCTGGATGTGCTCGGCAGCCGGCGCTACGACATGGATGTGGCGACCCAGGTGTGCCATGCGCCGCTGCGGGTGCATGTGATGGGCAGCCGGGCGGCGGCCTATGCCGAGGCGACGCCGGAGGAGATCGCCGAGATGGCGCGGCTGGCGGCGGAGGGCATCCGCGCCGGGGCGCTCGGCTTCTCCACCTCGCGCGCCATCGCGCACAAGACGCTGGACGGGACGCATACGCCGACCCTCGGCACACCCGAGCCGGAGCTGGAGGCGATCGGCCGCGCGGCGGGCGAGGCCGGGGCGAGCTGGCTGCAGGTGATCTCCGACTTCGACGAGCCGGAGGACGAGTTCGCGCGGCTGCAACGGATCGCCGCGGCCTCGGGGCGGCCGATGACCTTCTCGCTGCTGCAGCGGGAGAGCCGGCCATGGCTATGGCGCTTCCTGCTGGAGAAGATCGAGGCGGCGAATGCGGCGGGCGTGCCGATGACGGGGCAGGTGATGGCGCGGCCGGTCGGGCTGATGTTCGGCTTCGAGCTGTCGCAGCATCCCTTCATGGCGCGGCCGTCCTGGCAGGCGGTGGCGAAGCTGCCCTTCGCCGAGAAGATGAAGGTCCTGCGCGATCCGGCCTTCAAGGCACGCATCCTGGCCGAGGAGGTGCCGGACCCTGCGCTGCGGGACCGGCTGAATGTCTGGGACATGATCTTCCGCCTCGGCGACCCGCCGGACTACGAGCCGCGGCCGGAGACCAGCGTCGGCGCCATCGCGGCGCAGCAGGGCCGGGACCCGGCCGAGCTGTGCTGGGAGTGGATGATGGAGCGGGACGGCAAGGCGATCCTCAACCGGCCGATCATCAACTACGCCGACCGCGACCTGGAGGCGGTGCGGGAGATGGTCGAGCATCCGCAGACGCTGATGGGGCTCGGCGATGGCGGGGCGCATGTCAGCATCATCTGCGACAGCTCCTCGACCACGCATATGCTCGCCTATTGGACGCGGGACCGGGTGCGCGGGCCGAAGCTGCCGCTGCCCTTCGCGGTGCGACGGCTGACGCGGGACAATGCGCTGGCGCTGGGGCTGGCGGACCGTGGGCTGATCGCGGTCGGCAAGCGGGCGGACCTCAACGTCATCGACTACGGCCGCCTGCAGATCCGCGTGCCGGAGCTGCGCTACGACCTGCCGGCCGGCGGCAAGCGTCTGGTGCAGACGGCGGAGGGGTATGTGGCGACGATCGTGCATGGCGAGGTCGTTTCGCGCGAGGGCGAGCCGACCGGGGCGCTGCCCGGGCGGCTTGTGCGCGGCGCGAGGGCTTGACGAAGCGACTGCCGTACAGGGTTACGGAGTGAACAGGTTTCGAAGGTTCGTTCGCAGGAGTGGATGAACCCCTGCCGGACCGGCCCGTTTGCGCGAAAGAGGCGGCGCGTTGCGCGCCTGCCACAGCCAAACGGAGCCGAACCGATGAACCGACGCCATGCGATCCTCGGACTTGCCGCAGCCGGCGCGGCCGTGCCGCTGCTGCGCGGAACCGCCATCGCCCAGACCGCCCCGCTGGTCACACCGGGGACGGTGCGCACCCTCTCCGCCACCGAGCACACGGCGATGACGCTGATGAACGGCACGCTCGCCAAGCAGACCAGCCAGCTGGCGCTGGAGCGGTCGGAGAACCTGAAGGTGAAGCAGTTCGCCACCTTCGAGATCGCCGAGCAGACCGCGCTGGCGCAAGTGATGACCAATACGGCGAACCCGCCGCCGGTGCCGCTCGACGCCGAGCACCAGGCGGTGCTGACCAGCCTGCGGTCCCTCTCGGGCCCGGCCTTCGACCGCGCCTATGTGCAGGGGCAGCTGCTGAGCCACCGCGAGGCCTTGCTGGTGCAGCAGGGCTATCTCGACAACACCAACCGCAGCACGGACGGGCAGCACATCGCGGTCCTGGCCCGCATGTCGATCCAGCAGCACATCACCATGCTGGAAGAGCTGGGCATGATGCTCCAGCGGGGCTGACGCGGACCGGGGCGGCGGGAAGGCCCGCCGCCCCTTCGCTTCAGCCGGGGATGCGCACCGGCAGGTTGGTGATGCCGTGCACGAAGGCGGAGTAGGTGCGCTCTGCGGGCCCTACCACCTCGATCTTCGGGAAGCGCTTCAGGATCTCCTCCCAGAGGATTTTCAGCTGCAGTTCGGCAAGGCGGTTGCCGACGCAGCGGTGGATTCCGAAGCCGAAGGACAGGTGCCCGCGTGGCCGGGGCCGGTCGATGATGAAGCGGTCAGGCTGGTCGATCGCGGCCTCGTCGCGGTTGCCGCTGATGTACCACATGATGACCTTGTCGCCGGCGCGGATGGTCTTGCCGCCGATCTCGAAATCCGCCGTCGCGGTGCGGCGCATATGGGCGAGCGGCGTCTGGTAGCGGATGATCTCCGGCACCATGGTCTCGATCAGCGCGGGGTTGGCGCGGAGCTTGTCGTATTCCGCCGGGTTCTCGTTGAGGAAGAGCACGCCGCCGCTGATCGAATTGCGCGTGGTGTCGTTGCCGCCGACGATCAGCAGGATCAGGTTGCCCATGAATTCGCGCGGCGTCATGTTCCGCGTCGCCTCGCCATGGGCGAGCATGGAGATGAGGTCGGGGCGCGGCTCGGCATTCACCCGCTCGTTCCAGAGCTTCATGAAGGCGCCGAGCATCTCGGCGAAGACGGCCTCGCGCTGCTCCTCGTTCTCGATGAGGCCGCCCGGCATGGGCAGCGCCGTCGCGCAATCCGACCAGTGGGAGAGCTTGCGCCGCTCCTCCTGCGGGAAGTCGAAGAGCGTTGCCAGCATGGAGACCGTCAGCTCGATGGAGACGCGGTCCACCCAGTTGAAGGTCTCGTTGCGCGGCAGGCCCTCAAGGATGCTAATGGCGCGCTCGCGGATCATATGCTCGAGCTTCGCCAGGTTGGCGGGGGCGACGATGGGCTGCACCACCTTCCGCTGCTCGTCATGCTGCGGCGGGTCCATGGCGATGAACATCGGCAGGCGCAGCGACTTGTCGCGGTCCCGGATGGTGATGCCGCCATGGAGGCTGTCGGAGGACAGCACCTTGTGCGCCAGCTCGCACTGCATGATCTCCTTGTAGGTGGAGACCGACCAGAAGGGGCCGAACATGCTTTCGGCCGTGTAGTGCACCGGCGCCTCGCGGCGCAGCCGGGCGAAATAGGGCTGCCAGGCATCGTCGCGGAAGATCGCCGGGTTGCTCGGGTCCAGCCGGTCGAGCGGCGTGGTGGCGGCGATGCGGGCGTGGTCGAGGTCGACGGGGGCGTTCATGGCCGGCTCCTCTCTCTTGCTTCGTTCTAGTGCTGGGCCTCCGGCATGCGGACGACGAGGCCATCGAGTTCGGGCGACATGGTGATCTGGCAGGATAGGCGGGAATTGGGCTCGGCCGTCGCGGCGAAGCTCAGCATGCTGGCCTCCTGCTCGCCTGCCGTGCCGCATTTCGCCAGCCAGGCCTCGTCCACATAGACGTGGCAGGTGGCGCAGGCGCATTCGCCGCCGCAATCGGCATCGATGCCGGGGATGCCGTTGTCGATGGCGCCCTGCATCACCGACTTGCCGGCTTCCAGCTCGATCCGGTGCTCGGTGCCACTGTGCTCGATATAGGTGACCTGTGGCATGCGGGTGGTTTCCTCCAGTCTCTTCGTTAGATGGCGAGGTCCTTGAGCGGCATCGCGGCGTCGCGCAGCAGGTGGGGCGCCACCTGCCGCTGCTTCGACACCAGGATGCGCCCCGCCATGAATTCGGCCGGCGCGTTCACCGCCTCCACCGCCAGCACGCGCTGGTCGGCGGCGAGGTGGAAGACGGCGAAGCTGCCGCTCTCCGGCTCGCCGCGGAGGATTGCCTCGGCCGGGTCGAAGGCGAGGCCGGCGATCTGCAGGCGGAGGTCGTACTGGTCCGACCAGAACCAGGGGACCTCCGGGATCGGGGCGGGGCGGCCGCAGATATCGGCGGCGGCCTGCTTCGCCTGCTCGATGGCGTTGGGGACGCTCTCCAGCCGGGCCTCGCGGCCATAGAGGGGGAGCGGGCGGCGGGTGCAGTCGCCGATGGCGTGGATCAGCGGGTCCGAGGTGCGGGCGGCGAGGTCGACGGTGATGCCGCCGCCGGCCTCGAGGCCGCATGCCACGGCCAGCGCGTCATTGGGGACGGCGCCGATGCCGACCAGGACCGCATCGCAGGGGATGCGCCGGCCGTCGATCAGGCGGACCGCGGTGGCGGCGCCGGCCTCGCCCTCGATCGCCTCGACGGCGGCCTCGAGCAGGAGCTCGACGCCCTCCGCGCGGTGGCGAGATTCGAGGAAGGCGGAGAGGGCGTGGCCGGCGACGCGGGCCAGCACCCGGGCCTCGCGCTCGATCACCACGGCGCTGGCGCCGAGGGCGCGGGCGGAGGCGGCGACTTCGAGGCCGATATAGCCGCCGCCGATGATGGCGATGCGGTGCCCCGGGGCGAGCACGGCCGCCAGGGCGTCGGCATCGGCGGCGCTGCGGAGCGCGAGCACGCCGCGCAATGTCTCGCCGGGCAGGCCGAGGCGGCGGGGCGAGGCGCCGGTCGCCAGGATCAGCCGGTCATAGGGGAGGCTCGTCCCGTCGGCGAGGGCGAGGCGGCGGGCGTCGCGGTCGATGGCCGTGACCCGCATGCCGAGACGGGTGGCGATGCGTTGCTGCGTATAGAAGCGCTCGGGGCGGAGGGCGAGGTTGTCGGCCGTCGCCTCGCGCTTCAGCCAGGCCTTGGAAAGCGGGGGGCGCTGGTAAGGCAGAAGGGGTTCCTCGCCGACCAGGGTGATCGGCCCCTTCCAACCATACTGACGCAGGAAGGCCGCGGCCGAGCCGCCGGCATGGCCGGCGCCGGCAATGACGATGCCTGCCTCCTCCTGGCTCACCGCGCACGCTCTCCTTGATCCGCTTTCCGGAAGGATGGGCATGGCGGGACGGATGGCGTCAAGGAAACCCTGTGACGGTGGGGAGAGGTCCGAGGAGGCTTCACATCCGTGTCATGCCGGGAGGCCAAAGGACCGGCAGTGCGTTCGCGTATTGATAGGTGAAGCCTGCCCCGGCGGTGCCTGAGCGTTGAGGACCATCATGCATGCGCGTCGGATATTGATCGTGGAGGACGACCCGATGGTCGCGCTCGATCTCGAGGAGATCGTGCTTGGCCTGGCCGAAGGGCGTGCCCAGGTCGCCCTCGCCGCCTCGGTGCGTGAGGCGCAACGGGCGCTCGCCAGTGCCGCCTTCGATGTCGCGCTGCTCGATATCGACGTGCTGGACGGCAAGACCTACGATCTGGCCGTGGCGCTGCATGCACAGGGCCTGCCCTTCGCCTTCGTCTCGGGCTCGAGGCCGGATGAGCTGCCGCCCGCGCTGCGGTCCGTTCCTTTCGTCCCCAAACCGTACGATCCGGCTGAGATCGAGCACACATTACGAGCGAAGCTCTCGCCAGGGCTATGATTTGGTGCGACTTGGTACATGGTAGACACATATTGAAAGTGCGGCGATGAATGCCTTCGAAGGCCAGGCGGACGAGGCCGAGCCTTACCGGTCGCATGGCCGTAACTGGGACGAGACCAAGCGGCTTTCCGTCCTCGACAGCTACAAGGTCCTCGACACGCCGCCCGAACGGGAGTTCGACGAGGTTGTCGAACTGGCGGCGCAGCTCTGCGGGGCGCCGATCGCGCTTGTCAGCCTGCTCGGCGAGGACCGGCAATTCTTCAAGGCGGAGGTGGGGCTAGGGGTGCGGGAGACGCCGCGCGACGTTTCCATCTGTGGCCATGCCATCCTGCAGCCGGGCCTCTTCGTCGTGACCGACACCGCGACCGACCCGCGCTTCGCCGGCAACCCGCTGGTGACGGCGGCGCCGCATATCCGCTTCTATGCCGGGGCCCTGCTGGAGACGGAGGACGGGCTTCCGCTCGGCACGCTCTGCGTTATCGACCGGCGGCCGCGGCCGGAGGGGCTGACGGCGCTGCAGGGCTTCGCCTTGCAGGTGCTGGCGCGGCAAGTGATGGCCCGGCTGGAACTGCGCCGCGCGCTGGCCGCGCGCGAGGCGAGCGAGCGGCAATTCCGCGTGCTGGCGGATGCGATGCCGCAGATGGTCTGGTCCACCAGGCCGGACGGGGCGCACGACTACTACAATGCCCGCTGGTACGAGTTCACCGGCGTGCCCTTCGGCTCGACGAACGGCGCCGGCTGGAACGGCATGTTCCACCCGGAGGACCAGCCACGCGCCTGGGAGCGCTGGCGCCACTCGCTGGAGACGGGCGAGCCCTACGAGATCGAATACCGGCTGCGTCGCGCCGATGGCGCCTATCGCTGGACGCTTGGTCGCGCGATGCCGGTGCGCGATGCGGAGGGCAAGATCGAGCGGTGGTTCGGCACCTGCACCGATATCGAGGACATCAAGGCGACCGAGGAGCGGCTCCGCCTCAGCGAGGAGCGGCTCCGCCTGGCGCTCGGCGCGGCGGAGATGATCGGCACCTTCGTCTGGGACGTGCCGGCGGACCGCGTCACCGCGGATGCGGGTTATGCGCGGATGTTTGGCCAGGATCCGGCGGCGATGACGGCTGGGGTGCCGATCGCCTTGCTGTTCGAGGCGGTGGAGCCGGAGGACCGGGACCGGGTGCGGCAGCAGATCGAGCGGGCGATGGCGACGGGCGACGCCTTCGAGGCAGAGTACCGGGTGTGGCCGCCCGGCGGCGAGACACACTGGGTGGTCGCCCGCGGCCGCTGCGCCCAGGATGCGGATGGGCGACCGAGCCGCTTCTCCGGCGCCGTGGTGGACATCACCGAGCGCAAGCGGGCGGAGGAAGGGCAGGAGTTGCTGGCGAAGGAGCTGTCGCACCGCATCAAGAACATCTTCACCGTGATCGGCGGGATGGTTTCGCTTTCCGCCTCCGGCGCCTCGGCCGAGGTGAAGGGCTTCGCCGCCACCCTCCGCCGCAGGCTGCAGGCGCTGGCGCGGGCGCACGAATATGTGCGGCCGCATAACGGCGAGGCGCAGCCGACCGAGGCCGCGACGACGTTGAAGGGGCTGCTCGGCACCCTGCTCGCGCCCTATGGCGCCGAGGAGGCCGGGCGGATGCAACTCTCGGGCGACGACGTGCCGGTCGGGGTGAAGGCGGCGACCTCGCTGGCGCTGATCCTCCATGAACTGGCGACCAATGCGGCCAAATACGGCGCGCTGTCGCGGCCGGAGGGTGGCGTCGCCATCACCGGCGAGCGGATCGGCGACCGCTTCGGCCTCACCTGGCGGGAGCGCGGCGGGCCGGAGGTGGCGGGGCCGCCGGAGCGGCGCGGCTTCGGCACTATCCTGGCGGAGCGGGGCGCCATCACCCAGCTCGGCGGGACCATCGCGCAGGATTGGGCGCGGGAGGGGCTGACCCTCAGGCTGGAGGTGCCGCTGGCGCGGCTGGCCTACTGAGCGCCGGTACCGCTGCCCCGCAAAGCCATCAGGCGGCTTTGCGGGGATGGGTCAGCCCGGCAGCCGCGGCCGGCGGCGCTGCTGGCGCGTCATCTGCCGCAGGATGGAGCGGCGCGGGCCGACGATGCGGCGGATCACCATGTAGAAGACCGGGGTGAAGAGTAGGCCGAAGGCCGTCACCCCGATCATGCCGAAGAACACCGCGGAGCCGACCGCGCGGCGCATCTCGGAGCCGGCCCCGCTGGCGATGACCAGCGGCAGCACGCCGAGGATGAAGGCGAGCGAGGTCATCAGGATGGCGCGGAGGCGAAGCCGGCAGGCCTCGACCACGGCCTCGATCGGGCTGACGCCCTCGTCCTCGCGCTGCTGGGCGAATTCGACGATGAGGATGGCGTTCTTCGCCGCCAGCCCGACCAGCACGACGAAGCCGATCTGCGTCAGGATGTTGACGTCCTGCCCGAGCATGCGGACGCCGAGCGTTGAGGTCAGCAGGCACATCGGCACGATG
The DNA here is from genome assembly GCF_000745835.1 of Belnapia moabensis DSM 16746. Taxonomy (GTDB): domain Bacteria; phylum Pseudomonadota; class Alphaproteobacteria; order Acetobacterales; family Acetobacteraceae; genus Belnapia; species Belnapia moabensis. The sequence continues at coordinate 62,029 of NZ_JQKB01000007.1, forward strand.
AGGATGACGGCGAAGGGCAGGCTCCAGGAGCCGTACTGCGCCGCCAGCACGAGGTAGACGAAGAGCACGCAGAGCGGGAAGACCAGCAGGCCGGCATTGCCGCTCTGCGTCTGCTCGTAGGAGAGGTCGGTCCAGTCGAAGCCGATGCCGTCCGGCAGGGTCCGCCGCGCCAGGCGATCGATGGCGGCGATGGCGGCGGCGGAGCCGGTGCCGGGCAGGATCTCGCCGGCGACCTCGGCGGAGGGATAGAGGTTGTAGCGCGGCACCCGCTGCGGGCCGGTGATGTCGCGGAGCGTCATCACATTGGCCAGCGGCACCATCTGGCCGTCGCTGTTGCGGGTGAAGAGGCGGGAGAGGTCGCCCGGCTCGCGGCGGTATTCCGGCGAGGCCTGGGCGACGACGCGCCAGTTGCGGCCATACGCGGTGAAGTCGTTCACGTAGGAGGAGCCGAGCAGCGTCTCGATGCTCTGGCTGAGGCGGGCGACGGGCACGCCGAGCATCTCGATCTTGCTGCGGTCGATATCGACGGCGATCAGCGGCGCGTCGATGCGGAAGGGCGTGTAGACCCCGCCGAGGCCGGGCACGCGGCGCAGGGCTGCGACGAAATCTTCGGCGGCGGCGGCGAGGATGGCGGTGCCGCGGCCGGTGCGGTCCTCGAGGCGCAGCGCGAAGCCGGCGCCGCTGCCGAGGCCGGGCACGGCGGGCGGCGGGATGACGAGCACGCTTGCCTCGTCCAGCACGGCGAGGCGGCGGCGCAGCTCGCGCAGGATGCTGGCCGAGGTAATGCCGTGCGGCAGGCGCTCCTCCCAGGGGGCGAAGACGGGGGTGAGCGTCCCCTGGTTGCTGCCGGCGGTGTTGGTGGCGCCGGAGATGCCGGACAGGGCCGAGACGCTGGCGATGCCGGGGATGTCGCGGACGATGGCGGCGGCGCGCTCGACGACCGCGGTGGTACGGGCGAGCGAGGCGCCGCCTGGCAGCTCGATGGAGACGACTGCATAGCCGCGGTCCTGCGCCGGGACGAAGCCCTGCGGCGCCGTCACCAGCAGGAACCCCGCCCCGCCGATCAGCAGCGCATAGAGCGCCAGCATCGGCCCGGTGCGCTGGACAAGGCGGCGGGTCAGCGCGCCATAGCCATCGGCCAGACGGTCGAAACCGCGGTTGAAGCCGTCGAGCAGGGCGGTGACCAGGCGGCGCAAGCGGCTGGGCCGGAGGATTGTCTTCGGCGGGTGGTGGCGGAGGATCAGCGAGGCGAGCGCCGGGCTGAGGGTGAGGGAGCAGAAGCAGGACAGCGCCGTCGCCACCGAGATGGTGATGGCGAATTGCCGGAAGAAGCGGCCGGTGATGCCGTCGAGGAAGGTTGTCGGGACGAAGACGGCGCAGAGCACCAGGGCGATGGAGATCAGCGCGCCGCCGACCTCGAGCATGGTGCGCTCCGCCGCGGCCGCGGGCGAGGGCTCCTCGGCCAGGTGACGCTCGACATTCTCGACGACGACGATCGCATCGTCCACCACGATGCCGACCGCCAGCACCAGGCCGAACAGCGTCAGCACGTTGAGGGTGAAGCCGAGCACGATCATCACGCCGAAGGTGCCGATCAACGAGACCGGGATGGCGAGGATCGGGATCATCGCCGCCCGCCAGTTCTGCAGGAAGAGCAGCACCACGAGCACGACAAGGACGACTGCCTCGCCGATGGTCTGCGCCAGCTCGTGCACGCTCTCGGCGACAAAGCGCGTCGGGTCGTAGGCGATCTCGGCCTTGATGCCGGCCGGGAAGTTCTGAGTGATGGCGTCCAGCCGCTCGCGGATCAGCCGCGCCGTGTCGAGCGAGTTGGAGCCGGGGCGCTGGGTGATGGCGAGCGCCACGGCCGGGCGGCCCTGAAGCGTGCTGCCGGTGGTGTAGGAGGCGGCGCCGATCTCGACATGGCCGATGTCGTGCAGCCGCAGCAGGCGGCCGCCGGCGCCGGCGCGGACGACAATGCGCTCGAACTCCGCCGGGTCGGCCAGGCGGCCACGGAAGGTGAGGTTGGGCTGGAAAGCTTGTCCGGTGACGGGCGGCTCGGCGATCTGGCCGCCGGCGATCTCGGCATTCTGAGCCTGGATGGCGGCGATCACGTCCTCGGCGGTGATGTTGTTGGCCATCATCCGCCCGGGGTCGAGCCAGACGCGCATGGCGTAGTCACGGGCGCCCTGCATGTCGATGTCGCCAATGCCGTCGATGCGCAGCAGCTCGTCGCGCACCTGGCGCAGGGCGAAGTTCGAGACGTAGAGCTGGTCGTAGGAGCCGTCCGGCGAGGTGACGAAGATGATCATCAACCGATCGGTGGCGATCTTCCGCGTGGTGACGCCCCAGCGGCGCACCTCCTCCGGCAGGCGGGGCAGGGCGGTGGAGACGGCGCCCTGGACGAGGATCTGCGCCCGGTCCGGGTCCGTGCCGAGGCGGAAGGTGACGGTGAGCGTCATCCGCCCGTCGGCCGTCGATTGCGAGGACATGTAGAGCATGCCCTCGGTGCCGTTCACCTCCTGCTCGATCGGCGTCGCCACGGTGTCGGCGACGACCTGGGCGGAGGCGCCGGGATAGTTGGTGGCGACGACGACGGTGGGCGGCGCGACGTCCGGATATTCGGAGATCGGCAGCGAGAGCATCGACAGGCCGCCGATGATGAGCAGCACCAGCGAGAGGACGCAGGCGAGGACCGGCTGGCGGACCGAGATGACGCCGATATTGCTCATGGGCGCGGCGCCATCGGCGGGCCGAGTTCCGATCTGGCCTGGGCCGGGGCGGGGCGGATGGGGGCCACCTGCTGGCCGGCGCGGGCGCGAGTGAGGCCGGTCACGGCGACCTCCTCATCGCCTTGGAGGCCGCTGCGGATGACGCGGAGCCCGTCATGCAGGGGACCCAGCTCCACCTGGCGCATCTGCAGGGTATTGTCCTGAGCGAGGACATAGACCACGCGGCGCGACTGGTCCGTGGTGACGGCGGCGTCGGGGACCAGCAGCGCCTGGTAGGGCGCGGAGGCGACCAGCCGGATGCGGGCGAAGACACCGGGCAACAGCAGGTCCCGCGGATTGGCGAAGCGGGCGCGGAGGCGGACGGTGCCGGTGCTGGCATCCGCCTCGTTGTCGACGAAGACGACCCGGCCGGTGCGGGGGAAGCCGGTCTCGTCGGCAAGCGCCAGCTGCACCGGGTTCGTCATGTCGCGTGAGGAGGGGCGGCCGCCGCTCTCGGCCAGGCGGGCGTAGCGCAGCGCCGCTGCCTGGTCGATGTCGAAGCTGACATCGATCGGGTCCATGGTGACGATGACGGCCAGCAGGGTGGCGCCGCTGCCCTCGCCGCCGGCGACGAGGTTGCCGGGGCTGACCAGGTGGCGGCCGATGCGGCCGGAGATCGGGGCGCGGATTTCGGTGAATTCGAGGTCGAGCTTGGCGCGCTGGAGGGCGGCATCGGCCTGGGTGACGGCGGCGCGGGCGGCTTCCAGCGCCTGGGCCCGCTGGTCGAGGCTGGCCTCGGAGCCGGCGCGGTATTGCAGCAGGTTGCCGGCGCGGGTGAATTCCCGCTCGGCGAGGATGAGTTGCGAGCGGGCGGCGGCGAGGCGCGCTTCGGCATCGGTGATGGCCGTCTCGAAGGGGCGGCGGTCGATGCGGAAGAGCGGATCGCCGCGGCGGACAACCTGGCCGTCGATGAAGGCGATGCTGTCAAGATAGCCGCTGACGCGGGAGCGCAGCTCGACCCGCTCGACGGGGACGAGGCGGCCGGTGAACTCGTCCCAGTCGGTGACCTCGCGGCGCATCGGGGGCATGACGGAGACGGTGGGCGGGGTATCGGCCGCGGTCGGCTCCTCCTCATGGCTGTCGCAGCCGGCGAGGAGGGCAAGGGCCAACAGGGCGTGCGCCAGCCGCGCCCTACGGCGCGCCAAGGGTCGGGCGTCGCGGTCTCCACTCGTCATTCTGGCCTCCGGCGGGAGGAGAATAAGCACGGAACCGGTTCAGGCGTCGAGCAGGGCGCGGACCTCGGCCTTGATGAAGGCGGCATCGGCCGGGTTCGGGCCCGGATTGCCGGCGCGGTGGCCCCAGATGCTTGGGATTACGGCAAGGCGACCATGCTTCAGGTGCGGCAGCTCCGCCTCGTTGTCGGCGACGCGGAAATAGAGGTCGGTGGCCGAGGGCATCAGCAGGACCCGCGCCTCGATGCGCGCCAGGGCCGCAGGCAGGTCGCCGCCATCGGCGATGTCGCCGGCATCCCAGGTCCGGAGCTGGGCGAGCAGGTCGGCGGCGGCGCGGCGGGCGAAGCGCTCCTCCCAATCGGTGCGGAGGAAGGTCTCGAGGTCCGGGGCGCCGAGCGCCGTCAGGTGGAGGTTGGCGCGGTAGAAATCCTGGCTCAGCGCCCAGGCCGCATAGACCCGGCCGAAGGCGCGCAGCGCGGCCGCGGGCTGGGCGGTGAAATGGTGGCGGCCGTCATATTCGGGGGCAGCTTCCAGCACGGCCATCTGGCTGCGGAGGAAGACCTGGTTGTGGACGGCGGTGCGGGCGCTGCCGCAATTGACGACGATGCGGGCGACCGCATCCGGGTAGGCGGCGGCCCAGTGATAAGCCTGCTGCGCGCCCATCGACCAGCCGTAGACGGCGTGCAGCCGCTCCACGCCGAAGACCTCGCGCAGCAGGCGGCGCTGGGCGCCCACATTGTCCCAGGCCGTCACCAACCCCGGCCAGGCGGGGCAGTTGGAGGGCGAGGTGGAGAGCCCGCCCGTGAACATGTTGGGGATGACGATGAACCAGCGGGTCGGGTCGAGGATGCCCTCCCGCCCGATCAGCCATTCGAGGTCGGGATGCTGCGCGCCGTAGCTGGTCGGGTAGAGGACGACGTTGTCGCGGGCGGTGTTGAGCGTGCCGTGGGTCTTCCAGACCAACTTCGCATCCGGCAGCACGCCGCCGCGGCGCAGCGGCAGGTCGCCGAGCGCGAAGACGCCCTCCGCCGTCGTCATGCGCGCAGCGTCCGCCAGTGCTCGGCATGCCAGCGCGCATAGCCGGGATGGAGATGGGCCAGCCGGCCGCGGAGTGCGGCATGGGCCTCGCCAAGGCGATGGAAGGGGATGAAGGGGTAGAGGTGGTGCTCGGCGTGGAAAGGCATGTTCCACATCAGCAGGCGCATCGGCCGCGTCGTCAGCATGGTGCGGGTGTTGGTCAGCCCGTTGCGGTCCATCGAGCAGCCGGTGTGCTCGGTGAAGAGGTAGAGGCGCAGCAGGGGCTGGCCGACGAGCTGCGGCAGGACCCAGAAGAGAAGGGGCGCCTCCCAGCCGAAGAGCAGGGCGGATAGCAGGGCGAGGCCCGCCAGCACCGCCACCATCGCCCGCATGCTGCGGATGATGCGGGGCGCCGTCGCCGGGTTGATGAAGGAATAGGCCGAAAGGTCGCCGCGCAGCCCGTCCCACAGGTTCCGCAGCCGGGCGCGCCAATAGGTGAGGGCGAGCATCTTCACGACGAAGCCGGGCAGGCGGGTTGGCGGGGGCGGGGCGAGTTCAGGGTCCTTCGCCGGGTCCTGGGTGTGCCGGTGATGGGCGAGGTGGAATTGCTGGTAGAAATGCCAGTTGAACAGGCCGGGCGCGCTGGCCAGCCAGCCGACCACGGCGTTCAGCCGGCGGTTGGCGAAGGCGGTGTGATGGACCGTCTCGTGCAGCGGGGCAAAGAGCGCCGCCTGTGCGATGCCGAGCAGCAGCACGGCCGGGGCCTTCCACCAGCCTGGCAGCAGCGCCACCAGCAGGCCGGCGCCTACGAGCAGGGAGAGGTGGATTGCGAGCTGGCGCAGCCCCTTCGCATCCGAGCGCGCCGAAAGATGCATCATCGTGGAAGGGGCTGGGGCCTGCATGGCTAGAAGGTGACCTCCCGGTTCACATCCTTGTAGAGCAGATAGGCCGCGCCGCCCCAGCCGGTGCAGTAGAACTGCTGCGGGACGAAGGAGCCCATCCAGATGAAGTCTCCCTCCCAAATTTCGTGCCAGTCGCGGTCGAGCAGCTGGAGGCCCTGGCCCTCCAGCATCAGCAGCCCGTGCTCGAAGATATGGGTCTCGACGCAGTGGAAATGCGTGCCGCGGTCGAAGCCCATGATGTTCATCTCGAAGTCCATGGACATGTCGAGCGTGCCGAGCAGGTATTGCCGCCAGCGGCCGCTGTCGTCGACGCGGGTGACGGGCGTTGTCTCCCGCGTGCCGAAGCGCGGGTCGGGCCGGGCCACGCCCTCGGCCGGGACATAGGGACGGGTGATCCAGACCGCCTTCGCCGTCTCTGCCCCGTTGTTGCGCAGGCTCCAGGTCGCCCCGGCCGGGATATAGGCGAAGCCGCCCGGCTCCAGGCTGGCGCTGTCCTGGTCGGCGGCGATGTCGAGCGTGCCGGCCAGGATGTAGAGGAAATGCTCCAGCCCGTCCTGGCGCGGCGCGGTGGTGCCGCCGCCGGGCTCGGCCTCGAGCCGCCCCTGGGCGAAGCGGGCGCCCATCACCGGGCTGGTCTGGTAGAAGACAGAGGCCTTGGTCAGCCAGGGCAGGGCGCTCGGGAACATCCCTTCCGGCGGCAGCACGGCGTAGTTGCGCGTGACCAGGCTGCGGTTGTGGCCGATGACGCCGGGGGGCACGAAGACTGGCATGGCTCTCGATGGCTCCGATGGGGCTCGCCGGGCATCTGTTCCATATCGCGATCGGCGGCGCAAAGCCGTTCGGCGCGGCGGTGCCACCCCGCGCGGAGGTGATGTTGCCGCTGGAAAGGGCCTGGGCCATTCATGCCCGCGCGGGCCGCCGCGCCGTCACGCACCCCCGGGAACAACATGGAACTGTTTGAATGACCTGGACCCAGGTTTACGATCCCTTGGGCAACATCGCCCTCTCCACCGTCGTCGCCGCGCTACCGGTCGTTATCATGCTGGTCTCGCTCGCCTTCCTGCGCATCGCGGCGCATTGGGCGGCGATCATCGCCCTCGTCGTTGCCGTGCTCTGCGCCAGCCTCGTCTTCGGCATGCCGGGCGGGATGGCGGTGCGGGCCGCGGGCCTCGGCATCCTCTCCGGCCTCTTCCCGATCGGCTGGATCGTACTGAACATCATCTTCCTCTATCGGCTGACGGTGGCGAATGGCAGCTTCGCCATCTTGCAGAAAGCCATCGCGGGCGTGACGCCGGACCGGCGGCTGCAATTGCTGCTGATCGCCTTCGCCTTCGGCGCCTTCTTCGAGGGAGCCGCGGGCTTCGGCACGCCGGTCGCGGTGACGGCGGCGATCCTGATCGGCCTCGGCTTCTCGCCGCTCGCCGCCTCCGGCCTGTCGCTGATCGCCAATACGGCGCCGGTCGCCTTCGGCGCGCTGGGCTCGCCGATCATCGCGCTTTCGGCCGTCACCGGGCTCGACCTCTATGACCTCTCGGCGATGATCGGGCGGCAGCTGCCTTTCTTCAGCCTGATCGTGCCCTTCTGGCTGATCTGGGCCTTCGCTGGCTTCCGGGCGATGCGGGATGTCTGGCCGGCCATCCTCGTCACCGGCGTCAGCTTCGCCGTGCCGCAATTCCTGGTCAGCAACTATATCGGGCCGATGCTGGTCGACGTGATCTCGGCGCTGGTCTGCATGGCCTGCCTGGTCGGCTTCCTCCGCGTGTGGCAGCCGCGGGAGGTCTGGACCAACCCGGCGCTGCGCGGCGCCGACCCGAGCGCGGGCATGGCGCCGGCCGTCGCGCCGCTCGGCGATGCGCCGCTCGACCGCGCCGCGCTGGTGCGGGCGTGGATGCCCTGGCTGATCCTCACCGTCTTCGTCTTCGCCTGGGGCCTGCCCGGCGTGCGGGCGGCGCTGAACGGCATCTTCACCACGAGCTTCCCGATCGAGGGGCTGCACAATGCCGTCGTCAAGGCACCGCCGGTGGTGGAGCGGGCGACGCCGGAAGCCGCCGTCTGGGCCTTCAACATCCTCTCAATGACGGGGACGGGCATCCTGTTCTCGTCGATCGTCGCGGGGCTGCTGATGCGCTTCTCGCCCTTTGAGCTGATCGCCGAATACGGGCGGACGATCTGGAAGGTGCGGCTCAGCCTCGTCACCATCGGCGCCATGCTCGGGCTCGGCACGCTGACGCGCTATTCGGGGCTGGATGCGACGATGGGGCTGGCCTTCGCCTCCACCGGCTTCCTCTTCCCGCTCTTCGGGACGATGCTCGGCTGGCTCGGCGTGGCGCTGACCGGCTCGGACACCGCCTCAAACGTGCTGTTCGGCGGGCTGCAGAAGATCACCGCGCAGCAGCTCGGCCTCTCGCCGGTGCTGATGGCGGCGGCCAATTCCTCGGGCGGCGTGATGGGCAAGATGATCGACGCGCAGAGCATCGTCGTCGCCTCCACCGCGACCAACTGGTTCGGTCAGGAGGGGACGATCCTGCGCTTCGTCTTCTTCCACTCGATCTGCCTGGCGGTGCTGGTCGGCCTGCTGGTGATGCTGCAGGCCTATGTCTGGCCCTTCACCGCGATGGTGGTGGGCGGGTAGCCAGCCGGCCAGCGAGCGCCCTGGGTGGAAAAAACGCCCAGGGCATAATACCCGGCGTCTGAAGGTCTGCCTCTTGGGGCTTGATCCGACGCGGACGGACGTGATTCATCGGCTGGCATGGCATATGGGGATGGACCATGCCGGCACTGATGATCCGCGAAGACATGCCGCCTGGTGAGTTGCGTCGATTGGCGAAAGCGGAGCGAGATCTGCGGGAGGCGCGACGCCTGCTGGCGATTGCGGCGGCCCTTGAGGGTCTGAGCCGCGAGGTGGCGGCCCGCATTGTCGGCATGGCCCGGCAGACGCTGCGGGACTGGGTTATCCG
>NZ_JQKB01000007.1:70857-185866 GCF_000745835.1 Belnapia moabensis DSM 16746
AGACGGTGTCGGGCTTGCCGTGCTCGGGGGGCAGCAGGCGCCAGGGCGCGCGGCCGCCACGGTGCTTGGTGGTGGCCCAGCGGAAGATGGCGTCGAGCCGCTCGCGTGGGGTGCAGTCGAGGGGTCGGCCGCGCTCGGCCATGCCGCAGCCCATGGCGGCGAGGATGGGGGCGAGGGCGGCCCATTCGGCATCGGTCATGGGCGCCCAGGGTCGGGGCGGGGTGAGGCAGGTGAGCGGGTCGAGGTAGATGCGGCGGAGGATGTCGTGGCGGGTGAGGAAGTCGGCGGGGAAGAGGCCGGCGGGGATGGGGTCGGGGCGGCGGGGCTTGCGGCGGAGGGGCATGGCGGGCGGCTCCCGTAGCAGTCCGCGAACATAACAGGAACGACGCCAAAATACAAGGCGCGGGGCTTCCGGGTCGTGCTGGCGGCGGCATACTCGGCGCCAAGACCGTTGCAGGCGCGCATGTTCGAGATCCGCGAAGACGACCTTTCCGGCGAGCCGACCCGGCGGCTGCTGGCCCTCCATCTGGCCGGGATGCATGCCAATTCGCCGCCCGGGAGCGTTCATGCCCTCGACCTGTCGGGGCTGACGGCGCCGGAGGTGACGGTCTGGTCGGCCTGGCAGGGCGATGCCATCGCCGGGATCGGGGCGCTCAAGCTACTCGGCGACGGGACGGGCGAGGTGAAGTCCATGCGGACCCATCCCGACCATCTGCGCCGGGGCGTGGCGGCCGCGCTGCTCGAGCACATCATCGGCGAGGCGCTGGCGCAGGGCCTCGCGCAACTCAGCCTGGAGACGGGGACGGGGCCGGTCTTCGAGCCGGCGCTCGCGCTGTACCGGCGGCGGGGCTTCGTGAACGGCGAGGTCTTCGGCGGCTATCAGGTGAGCTCGTTCAATCAATTCCTCCACCTGGCGCTTCGAGCGTAGTCTCTGAAACTGCTTGGGAATGGCGGGGGTGCATGGTCCCCAGGTCAACCGCTTCGGCCTTGGAATCTCCTAAACCCGCCCGGTCGCGGTCCAGCGCGCCACGCCCGGCTTGCCATTCCGTCGGGCCTGCCCCGCGGCCCGGTCCCAGTCATAGGCGACGGCGTGCAGCGCGGCGGACCATATTCCGCCCGGCTCGCGGGTGACCACCGCGTAGCGGGCGTGGGGTGCCCCGGCCTCGATCGCATGTGGAACCGGATCGTCATCCGTGTAGGCGGGCATCCCGATGCTACCGGGATTCACCACGGTCACGTCGCCGACCCGCACCATGCGCGGCATGTGCGTGTGGCCGCACAGCACGAGGCGCGCGGAGCCGATGCCCGCCAGCCTCGACCGGATCGCATCGTCGGAGGCGAGGACTGCCCGGCCACTCGCCACGTCATCAAGCAGGTAATCGAGATCGCCCCCCGCAGGACTGCCGTGACAGGCGAATACTTCGCCATCCGCGAGCCGCAGCGTCGCAGGCAGGGTTGCGATCCAGGCCATGTGAGCGGCCGACAGCAGCGGGCGGGCGAAGGCGACGGAGCCACTGGAGTCGTCGCCCTCCAAAAGGTTGCGCTCGTGGTTGCCGGCCAAGGTCGGGCATCCCAGGGCGATTTGCGCATCGGCGCTGCCTGCGGGATCGAAGGGCCCGGTGGCCAAGTCGCCCAGGTTGACGACGAGGTCGGGCGCCTGCCGGTGCAGGTCAGACAACACGGCTTCCAAAGCGAGCAGATTGCCGTGGGCGTCGGCGAGGACCGCGATGCGCATCGGCATGAACTCCGTTCAGGATACGATGCCATCGGAGGCGCGGGTCGGGCCCGCGCATGAGGGGTGGGGGTGGCGGCCCCTCCCCTCACCCGGCGCGGCGGGCGTCCTTGTAGCGGGTCTTGAGGTCGGCCTTCCACAGCTTGCCGGTCGCGGTGTGGGGCAGGCTCTCGACGAACTCGACCGCGTCGGGAATCCACCACTTCGCCACCTTGCCCTCGTAGAAGGCGAGGATCTCCTCGGCCGTCGGGGTGGCGCCGGGCTTGGGCTGGACCAACAGCAGCGGGCGCTCGTCCCATTTCGGGTGGGCCATGGCGATGACGGCCGCCTCCTGCACTGCGGGGTGGCCCATAATCAGATTCTCCAGGGTGATGGAGCTGATCCACTCGCCGCCGGACTTGATGACGTCCTTGGCGCGGTCGACGATCTCGATGCAGCCGAGCTCGTCCACCGTCACCACGTCGCCGGTACGGAACCAGCCATCCTCGGTGAAGGCCGCATCGCCGGGGCGGTTGAAGTACTGGCCGGCGACCCAGGGGCCGCGGACCTCCAGCTCGCCGAAGGCCACGCCGTCATGGGCGATCTCCTGGCCCTGGCCGTCGCGGATGCGGATCTCGATGCCGAAGAGGGGACGGCCCTGCTTGCGGGCATAGTCGAGGAAACGGTCGGCGTCCCAATCGGCATTCTCGGGCTTGCGGGCATTGGTGGTGCCGAGGGGGCTCGTCTCGGTCATGCCCCAGGCATGGAGGATGGGGACGCGGTATTCCTTGAGGAAGCCGGCGTTGATGGCGGTCGGCAGCGCGGTGCCGCCAACGACGAGGCGGGGTGGGTTGGCGAAGCGGCGGGAGGGGTCGGCGCGGAGCCAGTTCAGCAGCGCGGTCCAGATCGTAGGGACGCCCGCCGAAAAGGTGACGCCTTCCTCCTCAATGAGACGGTGGAGGCTGGCGGGGTCCAGCTTCGGTCCGGGGAGGACGAGGGAGGCGCCGGCGGCGGCGCTGGAATAGGGAATACCCCAGGCATTGACGTGGAACATCGGCACCACCGGCATCACCACATCCTGCGCGCCGATGTTGAAGCAGTCCTTCTGCAGGGTGCTGATGGCGTGGATCACCGTCGAGCGGTGGGAGTAGAGCACGCCCTTCGGCTCGCCGGTGGTGCCGGAGGTGTAGCAGAGCGAGGAGGCACTGCGCTCGTCGAGCTCGGGCCAGGGGAAGGTCGTTGGCTGGCCGGCGATGAGGCTCTCCTGGGCGAGCAGCTCGCAGCGGCCGCGGAGGGGGCATTCGGCGGGAAGGTCGGCGTCCGTCCCCATGACGATGACGGTGTGGAGGCTGGCGGGGAGCTTGTCGGCCAGGGCCTCGGCGCCGGCGAGCAGGGTCGGGTCCACCAGCAGGTGGGTGTCCTCGGCATCGGCGAGGATATAGGCGATCTGGGCGGGGAAAAGGCGCGGGTTCACTGTGTGCAGGACGGCGCCCATGGCCGAGATGGCGTAATAGGCCTCAAGGTGGCGGTGCTCGTTCCAGGCGAGGGTCGCGATGCGGTCGCCGCGCTTGACGCCGCGGGCCGTGAGGGCATGGGCGAGCTGGGCGGCGCGGGCGGCGATCTCGGACCAGGTATGGCGGACGAGGGTGCCGTCGGGGCGAGCGGAGACGACCTTGGCACCCTGGTGGTGGCGGGCGGCGTGCTCCAGCAGGCTCGAGATCAGCAGCGGTCGGTCCTGCATCAGGCCCAGCATCGTGGTCGTCTCCCCTTGGTTGCTTGGGGGAGACTATCGACGGTGCCGGTGCCCTGGTGCAAGCCGAGGGTTCAGATCCTCCCCGACCACATGTCGCCCATGAAGCGGTCCTGCACCATGCTCGGGAAGCGGATGCAGGCGCTGGCGGGGTAGTGGGTCAGCTCGCCGAACCAGGGCTTGCCGCCGGCGAGGTAGAGGTCGACCCGGACGAAGTCGAAATCCTCGCCGAGGCGGGACGCGATGGCGGCGAGCTGCCGGGCCTCGGGCGGCGGGGTGTAGGGGACGGGGCCGCGCCAGCCGCCGCCCATGAAAGGTAGCGGGCGGAGGTCGTCCGGCGTGTAGAAGCGGTAGCCGTACTGCTCCGTGCCGCGGTCGAGATGGATGGAGAGCAGCCGCGCGCGGCCGCGGAAGACGTAGAATTTGAAGTCTTCCGGCACGCCGCTCGGGCGGTCGCCCGCGATGAGGGACTCAGCCAGCAGACGGTGGGGGAGGTTGTAGTAGCCCCACTCGCCGGTGCGCTTGTAGTGGTCCTCGACGAGCCAGGAATTTGCCTCGCGGATGGCGGAGGCGCGGTCGAGCGTCGCCTTGTCGCGGACAAGAAGGTTCATCTGCCAGCCATGGGCACCCTTCAGCGCGAACTGGTTGGGGAGGTCGTCCCAGACGATGTCTTCGGCGCGGTCCCAGATGCCGTGGAGGGGGATCAGGAGGTCGGCGCAGCCCTTCGAGGCCACGTAGTCGCGGGCGGTGACCTTGTCCGTCGTCAGCGGGATCAGCGGGTTGCGGTCGTTGAGGATTTTCCAGGCGACGTGCTCGTTGAAGGTCCGCGGGTGCCGGAGGTTCGGCGTGTAGCCCAGCGCGGCCTCCATGCGCCGGGCGAGGCGGCGCGCCGCGCGGGGGCGGTCGAGGAAGGGTAGCGCATCGGCGGCGCGGCGGAGGGTGGCAGGGATGGTCTGACGCAATCCTTCAACGGCCGCGCGGGCTGGGGCAGCGATTTCCGCCGGGCCGAGCGGGCGTTCGGCCTGCAGTCCGGCGGGGTGGAGCATTGCGGACATCGACGCACCTTGGTTCTAACCGGACACTAATCCTCAGGACGCGGGCCGGGCAGTCTCTTTATTGGAAATGTCCTGGAATTTATCGGCATTGCACAGGTGACATGTCGTCAATCCGCGTTACGCCGCATTTCATTCTATGGACAAGACGGGCCTCGGCACCACGGCCTTCAAAGTATGTATGACGGTTTCGGATAGTTCCGATGTTACATGGATGTCATCTCTGGGTAGAATCACTCCGCTTTGATATCGGCCTGGCGGATGAGACGGCCCCATAGCTCGGTCTCGCGAGCGAGGAGGCCGGAGAGCGCCGCGGCGTCGCCGGTGGTGAGCGCCACGCCCTGCTGGGCGAGGCGGGCGCGGAGATCGGCATCCTCCGTGGCGGCGCGGAGCGCAGTGCCGAGGCGGGCGAGGATGGGGGCGGGTGTGCCGGCGGGGGCGAAGAGACCTTGCCAGAAGACGGCATCGAAGCCGGGGAGCGTGTCGGCAACGGGTGGGATGTCGGGGAGCAGCGGCTCGCGGCTGGCGGAGGAGATGGCGAGGCCGCGGGTGGCGCCGTCCTGAAGCGCGGGCAGGGCCTCGAGGACGGCCTGGAACATCGCCCCGATGCGGCCGGCGCGGAGGTCGATCAGCGCGGGGGCGCCGCCGCGATAGGGGACGTGGGTGACGTCGATGCCGGCGCGCTGGGCGAAGAGGGCGAGGGCCAAGTGGTTCACCGCGCCGGTGCCGCTGCTGCCAAAATTGAGCTTGCCGGGATTGGCGCGGCACCAGGCGATCAGCTCGGCGGTGGTCTTCGCCGGCACGCTCGGATGGACGTGGAGGACGAAGGCGCTGCGGAAGACCATGCCGATGGGGGCGAGCTCGCGCATCGGCTCGCGCGGGGTGAGGTTCGGCTGGAGGCCGGGGTTGATGGCGAGCGAGGAGGTGCCCATCAGCAGGGTATAGCCGTCGGGCCGGGCCTGGGCCGCTGCGGTGTTGGCGACGGCGGTTGCGCCGCCGACGCGGTTCTCGAGCACGACGGGGACGCCGAGTTCGCGCGAGAGGCGTTCGGCGACGGCGCGGGAGGTGACGTCGGTGACGCCGCCCGGGGCATAGCCGGAATAGACGGCGATGGGGCGGGCGGGGAAGGCATCCTGGGCGCATGCGAGGCGTGGGGCGAGCAGCAGGGGCAGGGCCAGCAGGGTGCGGCGGTCCGGCATCGTTTCCTCCATGGTTGAGCGGAAGCTGCGACGGCGGGGGCGGGCTGGCAAGGGACATGGGGATGTCATCGTTCCATCATCCGTCTGTCACGGGGCATTGGTAGAGGCGCGGCAAGCCTGAACGGAAGAGACCCCCGATGCTCACTCGCCGCCACATCGCCGGCCTCCTGGCCAGCGCCGCCCTGCTGCCTGTCGCCGCGCGCGCCGCGCGCCGGACCCTCGATGCCGATGTGGCGATGCCGCAGGCGGGCGAACGCGCCTGGAAGGCGCAGGTGCCGGTGCTGCGGATCGGCCTTCTCGGCGGCGAGAACGAGAGCGACCGGCTGGGGCGGTTCGGCGCCTACCAGAAGCTGCTGGAGGAGACCTTCAAGCTCCCGGTGCGGCTCTTCCCGGCCTCCGACTATGCGGGCGTGCTCCAGGCCTTCGGCGCGGGGCAGATCGAGGTGGCCTCGATGGGCCCCTCCGGCTATGCGGGCGCCTGGCTCGACACCAATGGCGGCGTCGAGCCGCTGCTGGTGCCGGAGGAGAAGGACGGGTCCATCTCCTATGTCTCGGTGCTGGTGGTGCGGGCCGATAGCGGCGTCACCTCGCTCGAGCAGATGCGCGGGAAGTCGATGGCCTGGGCGGACCCGAACTCGACTTCGGGCTACCTCATTCCGCGCTTCGCGCTGCGGAAGGCGGGGATCGGCGTTGAGAGCGGGCAGTATTTCAGCCGCACGGGCTTCGCCGGCGGGCATGAGCAGGGCGTCGTCGCGGTGCTGCAGAAGCAGTATGACGGGGCGATGACCTGGGCCTCGGGCCAGGGCGACGTGGCACAGGGCTATTCCCGCGGCAACCTGCGGGCGATGGTGGAGAAGGGCATGCTGAACATGTCCGAGCTTCGCATCATCTGGACCTCGGAGCCGATCATCAACGGGCCGCTGACGGTGCGCACGGCGCTGCCGGCGGGGTTCAAGGAAGACATGACGGCCTTCCACCTGGCGCTGCCGAAGAGCCATCCGCAGGTCTACGAGCAGATCGAGCGCGGCGGCGGGACCGGCTACCGCGAGGTGACGCATGCGCAGTTCCAGTTCCTCGTGGACATGCGGCGCGAGGAGGCGAACGAGCGGCGGCGGCGATCCTGACGGGGGGCCGGGCCATGGGCCTGACCGCGGGGTTGCGGCCGGTGGCGGCGCTGGCCCAGGATGACGCGGCCTGGACGGGTGCGCGCGGCATGCTGGAATTGCAGGGGCTGACCCGGCGCTTCGGCGCAACGGTCGCCGTCGACCATGTGGATCTCGAGGTGCCGGCCGGGCAGATGGTCGGCATCATCGGGCGCTCGGGCGCGGGCAAGTCCACGCTGCTGCGGATGATCAACCGGCTGCAGGAGCCTTCCGGCGGGCGGATCCTCTCGGGGGGGCGGGATGTGACGGCGCTTCAGGGGCGGGCGCTCAGGGAGTGGCGGCGCGACTGCGCCATGGTGTTCCAGCAGTTCAACCTCGTCCAACGCCTCGATGTGCTGACCAATGTGCTGATCGGGCGGCTCGCCTGGCAGCGCGGCTGGCGGGCGGCGATGGTGCTGGTGGGGGGGCGCTTCACCGCAGAGGAGCGGGCGATGGCGCTGGCGGCGCTCGACCGGTTCGGGCTGGCCGAGACGGCCTTGCAGCGGGCGGAGACCTTGTCGGGCGGGCAGCAGCAGCGGGTGGCGCTCTGCCGCGCCCTGTTGCAGCAGCCGCGGCTGGTGCTGGCGGACGAGCCGATCGCCTCGCTCGACCCGCGCAACGCGCAGCTGGTGATGGATGCGCTGCGCGACGTGAACCAGCGGGACGGGCTAAGCGTGCTGGTCAACCTGCATCATCTCGATACGGCGCGGGAGTATTGCGACCGGATCGTCGCCATGCAGGCGGGGAAGATTGTCTTCGACGGGACGCCGGCGGCGCTGACGGCGGAGCGGGTGCGGTCGATCTACGGCATCACCGAGCAGGAATTCGCGGCCGAGGCGGAAGCGCGGCGGGCTGCCGAGCGTGCCCCGGCCCCTCTGGCGGTGGCATAGTCCGGGTTTCCTGGACGGAGCTCCCCGATGCTGACGCGACGCGCTGCCCTGGCCGGCTTCATCGCCGCCCCCCTGCTTCCCTGCCCTGCCCTGGCGCAGCGGCGGTCGGTGGATGCGGGGCTCGAATTCCCTGCCGCCGGGGCGCGGGCGTGGAAGGCGCAGCTGCCGCAGCTTCGCGTCGGGCTGCTCGGCGGGGAGAACGAGGCGGACCGGCTGGGGCGGTTCGATGCCTACCGGGCGCTGCTGGAGCGGACCTTCGAGCTGCCCGTCAGGCTGTTTCCGGCGAGCGACTATGCGGGGGTGATCCAGGCCTTCGGGGCGAAACAGCTCGACATCGCCAACATGTCGCCGGCGGCCTATGCGGGGGCCTGGCTCGACACCAATGGCGGCGTCGAGCCGCTGGTGACGACGGAGGAGGCGGACGGCTCTGTCTCCTATGTCGCGGTGATGCTGGTCAGGGCCGATAGCGGGATCGCCTCGATCGAGGGGATGCGGGGCAAGGCGATGGCCTGGTCGGACCCGAACTCGGCCAGCGGCTACCTCATCCCGCGCTTCTCGCTCAGGCGGCAGGGGATCAATCCGGAGCAGTTCTTCGGGCGGACGGGATTCGCGGGCGGGCACGAGCAGGCGGTGGTGGCCGTGCTGCAGCGTCAATACGACGCGGCGGTGACTTGGGCCTCCGGCCAGGGGGATGAGGCGCAGGGCTTCACCCGCGGGGCGCTCAGGGCGATGGTCGAGAAGGGGCTGGTCGACATGAAGCAGCTCCGCGTCATCTGGCGGTCGGACCCGATCATCAACGGGCCGCAGACCACGCGCACCGAGCTGCCGGCGGCGTTCAAGGAGGACATGAAGCTCTTCCACCTGGCGCTGCCGAAGGCGCATCCGGACATCTACCGGCAGATCGAGCGCGGCGGCGGGGCGGGCTACCGCGAGGTCTCGGCGGCCGACTACCAGTTCATGATTGACATGCGGCGGCAGGAGGCGGCGGAACGCCGGCGGCGCAACTGATCCCATCCGTCATCCTCCAGGGCGAGGCCGCATACCAGGCGGCGCGGCGGCAGAAGTGGCGGGCGACGCTGCTGGGGCTCGTCATCCTTGCCGCCTGCCTGCTGGCTTCGGCGCGGGTCAGCGAGGCCTATCCCTCGACGCTGCTCGCTGGGCTGCCGCGGATCGGCGAGTATTTCGGCCGCATCATGCCGGGGCTGCGCTGGGATGCGCTGCTCGGCGGCGTGGAGACGGAGGGCAGCCTCGCCTTCTGGATGTACCGGCTGGACAGCTGGGGCTGGCTGCTCTTCGAGACCGCGAACATGGCGGCGCTGGCGACGCTGATGGGGGCGGGCGCGGCGCTGCTGATGGCCTTCCCGGCGGCGCGCAACCTCGGTGCGGGGCGGGTGGTGAACCCCTTGGCGCGGCGGCTGCTGGAGGCGATGCGGACGGTGCCCGAGATCGTCTATGCGCTGATCTTCGTCTGGGCCTTCGGCGTCGGCGCGCTGGCGGGCATCCTCGCCATCGCCGTGCATACCGCGGGCGCCTGCGGCAAGCTCTTCGCGGAGAGCATCGAGAATACCGGGCTCGGCGCCTGGGACGGGGTGCGTTCGGCGGGCGGGAGCTGGGCGCAGGCCTGCCGCTTCGCCGTGCTGCCGCAGGTGGCGCCGAGCCTGCTCAGCTATGCGCTGCTGCGCTTCGAGATCAACCTGCGCTCGGCGAGCGTCATCGGCTTCGTCGGCGCGGGCGGGATCGGCGAGGAGCTCTACAAGGTGATCGCCTTCAACTACTACGAGGAGATCAGCGCCATCCTGCTGCTCATCATCCTCGCGGTCTTCGCCATCGACCTGCTCTCGGAGCGGCTGCGGCACCGGGTGATCGGGGCGATGCGATGAGCGCGGCGGATGTGGCGGCGTGGCGGGCGCGCATCCCCGGGGCCTTCGGCGGCGGCGCGCGCGGGCGGGTTCTAGCGGTCGTGGGGTGGGCGGCCTTCCTGCTCTGGCTCGGCTGGGTGCTCTGGCATTTCGACGTGACGCCGCGGCGGCTGTGGAACGGGCTGTCGGGGCTGGCGACGATCCTCAGGCTGATGGTACCGCCCTCGCCGGGGGAGTTGTGGGTCGATATTCTGCAGGGCCTGGCGGAGAGTGTCGCCATGGCCTTCCTCGGCACCTTCGTCGCGGCGCTGGTCGCGCTGCCGCTCGGCTTCCTCGGCGCGGGGAATGTCGTCACCAACACACTGTTCCGCTTCTCGCTGCGGCGGGTCTTCGACGGGTTCCGGGGGGTGGACCAGCTCATCTGGGCGCTGGCCTTCGTGCGGGCCGTGGGGCTCGGGCCGCTGGCGGGGGTGCTGGCGATCGCCACGGCCGATGTGGCGGTGCTCGCCAAGCTGAATGCCGAGGCGATCGAGAATGCCGAGCGGCGGCAGGTGGAGGGCATCACCGCGGCGGGGGGTGGATGGTTCGCGCGGCTGCGCTTCGGTCTGCTGCCGCAGGTGCTGCCGGTGATGCTGGCGCAGGCGCTCTATTTCTTCGAGAGCAACACGCGCTCGGCGGCGATCCTCGGCGTAGTGGGCGCGGGGGGGATCGGGCTGCAGATCTCGGAGCGCATCCGAGTGCGGCACTGGGACGAGGTGGCCTTCATCATCCTGCTGATGGTGGCGACGGTCGCTGCGATCGACTGGGTCTCGGCGCGGCTCAGGCGGCGGCTGATCGGCGGCTGACCCGCCGCCGCCAGGCGGGCGCTACTGGTTGCGCGGGTCGTCGGCGGGGTTCACGTAACGGATGCCCTGCGGGCCCATGCCGTGGAGCTGAAGCTCGGTGTCCTCAGTGAACCAGGCGTAGTGGGTCATCCCCTTGGCGACGAAGGAGTAGCCGCCCGCGGCCACCCGCTCGCCCCGGCTCTCGTCCAGCCGGTCGCCGGTACCGACGTTGAAACTGCCGGACAGGACGGTGACGTTCTCATCATTCGGATGGGTGTGGGCGGGGATGCGGAAGCCGGCGGGCACGCGCAGGCGGACAACGTACATGCCCTCCTTCGACGGGTCGCCGTGCAGGACGGCGAGCTGCGCGCCGCGGGCATAGGCGGGCGGCGCCGTCCAGCGCAGCGCGTTGGGCTGCACCGTGGCATGCGGCGAATGGCCGTGCCCGCCTTGCGCCCCGCTATGCGCTGCGCCCTGGGCCTGGGCGGCGAGCGGCGCCACCGCGGCTGCCAGCGCGGCGACTGCAAATTCGCGTTTCCTCATTGCTTACCCTCCCCGCGGTCGTGATCGGGCCGGGGGCAGCCGGGCTGCCGCCGGCATTGCCCCGCGACAAGTTACAATTAGACAATCCGTCGACGGAGACGAATGACCGGGCGGCCGGATGATCTAGCCGGGCGTCCGGCTTGGTGGCGGAGCTCGGCCGATGGACCCGCTCTCGGATGTGCTGCGATCCGTAAGGCTGACCGGCGGCCTTTTCGTCGAGGCCCATTTCACGGCGCCCTGGTGCGTGACCGCGCAGGTGCCGCCCGGACTCTGGGCCGAGCTGCTGGCCGCGCCGTCCGATCTGATCGCTTACCACGTGGTGCTCGAGGGGGAGATGCGGGTCGGCCTCGCGGATGCGCCGGACCTCCTCGTCCAGGCCGGAGAGGTGGTGCTGTTCCCGCGCAACGACGGGCACGAGCTGTCGAGCGGGCCGGGGCTCGCGCCCGTCCGGGCGGATGCGCTGCTGCAGCCGGCGGCGGAGGGCAGCCTGCTGCGCATCCGCCATGGCGGCGGCGGCGTGGCGACGCATCTCGTCTGCGGCTTCCTCGGCAGCGAAGGAGCGGCCAACCCGCTGATTGCCAGCCTCCCGCCGGTGCTGCGGCTCGACTTGCGGCAGAGCGCGGCCTGGGGCTGGGTCGAGGCCTCGGTGCGCTTCGCCGCGGCCGAGCTGGCGGCGGGGCGCCTGCCGACCTCGGATGTGGTGTCGCGGCTGGCGGAGACGCTGCTGCTCGAGGCGGTGCGGCGCTACCTCGCCTCGCCTGGGCCGGCGGGGCCGGGCTGGCTGCGGGGGCTTGGCGACCCCTGCATCGGCCGGGCGCTCGGGTTGATCCATGGTGACATCACCATGCGCTGGTCGGTCGCCGGCCTGGCGCGGGCGGTGGGCATGTCGCGCAGTGCCTTCGTCGAGCGGTTCTGCGCGCTGCTCGGCATGCCGCCGATGCGCTACCTGGCCGCGTGGCGACTGCACCGGGCCGGGCAGGAGTTGCGCGAGAGCGGACGGACCGTCGGGCAGGTGACGCATGCGGTGGGCTATGCCTCGGAGGAGGCGTTCAGCCGCGCCTTCAAGCGGCATCACGGCCTCTCGCCGCGCGAGTGGCGGCAGCAGCGCCTGCCTCAATGACTCGGCGGCTTTACGGGCCGGGCGGGTTCGTGCTGGAAGCGGGGCGAATCTCGTCAAGGGAACGCCGCCCATGCCCATCCCGCGCCGCCTGCTGCTGGGCGCCCCTGCCCTGCTCGCAGCACCCGCCATCGCCCAGGCGCCCTGGCCGGAGCGGCCGTTGCGGCTGGTCGTCCCCTTTCCAGGGGGGTCGACGCCGGATATCGCGGGGCGGGCAGTGGCGGCGCATTTCGGGCAGGTGCTGGGGCAGCCTTGCGTGGTCGACAACCGGCCGGGGGCGGGCGGGAATATCGGCACGGAGACGGTGGCGAAGGCGGCGGATGGGCACACCATCGGCGTCTCGATCAACGGGCCGCTGACGACGGCGCCGGCGCTCTATCCGAACCTGCCCTACGATCCGGTGCGGGATCTGGCGCCGGTCTCGCTGCTGATGCGGGGAGCGCAGCTGCTGGTCGTCCGGGCGGATCTGGCGGTGAAGGATCTCGGCGAATTCCTGGCGAAGGTGAAGGCGGAGCCGGGGAAGTATTCCTTCGGCTCGGTGGGCTCGGGCTCGGGCGGGCATCTCGCCATGATGGACCTGTTGGCGCGGGCGGGCGGGGAGATGCTGCATGTGCCCTATCGCGGCTTTCCGCCGGCGGTGATCGACCTCGTCGCGGGGCGGATCGACGCGATGGTCATCATCGCGGCCGGCATCCTGCCGCAGTTGCGGGAGAGCCAAGTGCGGGCGCTGGCGGTGACGGCGGAGGCGCGGATTCGCCAGGCGCCGGAGGTGCCGACGCTGGCGGAGGCGGGAATCGCGGATGCGGCGAGCTATGCCTGGATCGGGCTGATCGCGCCGGCCTCGACGCCGGGCGAGCGGGTAGCGCGGCTCTCGGCCGAGGCGCAGCGGGCGCTGGCGGTGCCGGAGGCGCGGACGGCGCTGGAGGCGGCGGGGTTCGAGGTGGTGGCGAGTTCGCCGGAGGCGATGCGCGAGTACATGGCGGCCGAGGCGGCGCGCTGGGGCGGGCTGATCCGGCGGCTGGGGATCAGGGCGGAGGCCTGATCCCCTTCCTCGCTCAGGCGGCGCCGGGGCGGGTGCGCCAGAGGCTGAGCGCGATGGAGCCGCCGATGATGCTGCCGGTCAGCAGCAACGCCCATTCGACCGGCACCGCCTTGCCGCCCGCCCACCAGTTCGCCAGCATCTTCGCGCCGACGATCATCAGCACGACCGAGAGCCCGTGCTTCAGGTAGCGGAAGCGATGGATGATGCCTGAGAGGGCGAAGTACATCGCGCGCAGGCCAAGGATGGCGAAGACGTTCGCCGTGTAGACGATGAACGGGTCGGTGGTGACAGCGAAGATCGCCGGGATGCTGTCGAGGGCGAAGACGAGGTCGGTGAGTTCCACCAGAATCAGCACCAGGGCGAGGGGCGTCAGCATCCACTTGCCCGCCTCGCGCACGGTGAAGGCGCTGCCACGGAAGCCGTTGCTCACGGGCAGGTGGCGCTGCAGAAAGCGCAGGACGGGGTTGTCGCGCGGGTCGCCCTCCGGCGCGTTGACGGATTGCAGCATCTTCCAGCCGCTGAAGACGAGGAAGAGGCCGAAGACGACCATCAGCCAGTCGAATTCGCGGAGCAGGCTGGTGCCGAGCAGGATCATCGCCGCGCGCATCGCCAGCGCCCCGAGGATGCCCCAGAACAGCACGCGGTGCTGGTAGGCGGCGGGGACGCCGAATTTGGCGAAGATCAGCACGAAGACGAAGATGTTGTCGACCGAGAGCGACCACTCGATGACATAGCCCGTCAGGAATTCGAGGGCGCGGACCTGGCGGCCTTCCTCCGGCCCGTAGCTTGTCCAGAGCCAGGCGAAGAAGCCGAGGGCGAGGGCGACATAGGCCGCGGATTTCCAGAGCGCCGTGCGCACCGGCACCGCGACGGGCTGGCCGTCCGGGTCCTTGCGGGAGAGGACGCCGAGATCGAGCAGCAGAAGGCCAAGAATGGCCAGGTTGAACCATACCCAGAACCAGATGGACGGCTCCATTGCCGGTGAGCTCCTCACTGGCGCGACGGGCTGGCCTTGCGGAAATCGACGGGCCCGATCGCGCGACGTTGCACGCGATCCGACATCGCACACCCGGCAGCGGGCTCGAGGGCCAGCGGCCGGGCGGCCAGAGGGGCCCGGATCGGAACCGATATGACCAATATGGAAAGGGATGTCAAGCCTGTTGTCATGGGCCTGCCGCCACGCCATCTCCGCGTTTGCTCTATGGGGGCCGGGGCAGTAGTGTCCCGCCCGGTCAGGGCTGCCAAGCGCGGCCACCAACAAAGGGTTATCGGGGCGTCACATGGGTTCCTTCAGCATCTGGCACTGGCTCATCGTGCTGCTGGTCGTGCTTCTGCTCTTCGGCAGCGGCAAGATCAGCACCCTCATGGGCGACCTCGCCACGGGCATCAAATCCTTCAAGAAGAACATGAAGGAGGAGGATGACGCCTCGCTCGCCGAGGGCGCGCCGCCGGCGCCGGGCACGCATCCGACCGGGACGATCCAGGGTCCGGCCGCGACGACGACGCCGCACGCCTCCACCACCACGACGACGAGCCGCCCGGCGGCCTGATGACGGAACTGGCCGAGGCCACGGCGGCGATCATCGCTGCCGGGCAGCGGCTGGACCGCTTCGGTTGGGTTCCGGCGACGGCCGGGAACATCTCGGTCCGGCTGCGGGACGGGACGGTGGCGATCACCCGCTCCGGCGGGCACAAGGGCTTCCTCGGGGCCGACGGGGTGATCCGCGTCGGCCTAGACGGGCGGCCGCTGCGCAAGGGCGACCGGCCCTCCGCCGAGACGGGGCTGCATTGCGGCATCTACCGGCGCTTCCCGGAGGCGGGAGCGGTGCTGCACGGGCATTCGGTGCCGGTGACGGTGCTGTCGCGGCGTCTGGGTGGGAGCATCCGGCTCGAAGGCTATGAGTTGCTGAAGGCCTTTCCGGGCCTCGCCACGCATCAGGCGTCCGTCGGTCTCCCAATCTTCGATAATGACCAGGACATTCCACGACTGCAAGGCGTGGTCGAGGCGCGATGGGCCGAGGACGGCACGGTCCTCCCTGGGTATCTGCTGCGCGGCCATGGTATCTATGTCTGGGGCGTCGACATGCCGCAGGCGCTGATGCGGCTGGAGGCGGTCGAATTCATGCTCCGCTGCGAGCTGGAAGCAAGGAGGCTGTCATGAGCCGTCTGACGGTGTGGGAGGCCGAGGGTGGCCGCGAGCTGCTGAAGACCGAGGATGCGGCAGGGATTGCCGAGGCGTTGCGCGGCATCGGCGTGCGCTTCGAGCGATGGGAGGGCGTGAGCCTCCCCGAGGGCGCTACCAACGAGCAGATCCTCGAAGCCTACCGCCCGCATCTCGACGCGCTGATGGGCGCGACGGGCGCGGGCAGCGCGGATGTGGTGGCGCTGACGCCCGACCATCCGCAGGCGCAGGCGATGCGCGAGAAATTCCTCAACGAGCATATCCATACCGAGGACGAGGTGCGCTTCTTCGTCCGTGGCGCCGGGCATTTCGTCATGCATGTCGACGGCAAGGTCTGGGATGCGCGCTGCGAACAGGGCGACCTGATCAGCGTGCCGGCCAATACCCGCCACTGGTTCGACGCGGGCGAGCGGCCGGATTTCTGCGCGCTGCGGGTCTTCACCGATCCCTCTGGCTGGGTGGCGCAGTTCACTGGCACCGACATGGCGCAGCGCTTCCCCGTTGCCGCCTGAGGCCGTGCCGCCGCGGGTGGTGCTGACGGATATCGAAGGCACCACCACCGCCATCGCCTTCGTCAAGGAGGTGCTGTTTCCCTTCGCGGCCGAGGCGCTGGAGGGGTTCCTCGCCGCGCATGGCGCGGAGCCAGCCGTGGCGGCGATCCTCGATGAGGTGCGGGCGGCGGAGCCGGGGCGGGAGCCGGCCGAGGTGTTGCGCGCGTGGATGGCGGCGGATGCGAAGGTGACGCCGCTCAAAGCGCTGCAGGGGCTGATCTGGCGGCAGGGCTATGCGGATGGGCGGCTCAAGGGGCATCTCTGGCCGGATGTGGCGGGGTGCTTGCGGGCCTGGGCGGCGGGCGGCATCCGGCTCGCGGTCTATTCCTCGGGCTCGGAGGAGGCGCAGCGGCTGATCTTCGGGCATTCCGTCGCGGGCGACCTGGTACCGCTGTTCGGCGGCTTCTTCGACACGCGGGTCGGGGGGAAGCGGGAGCGCGCGAGCTACGACGCCATCGCCAGGGCGCTCGGGGTGGCGCCGGGCGAGGTGCTCTTCCTCTCCGATGTCGCGGAGGAGCTGGATGCGGCGGTGGCGGCTGGGATGCAGGGATGCCAGCTCGTCCGACCGGATGACGGGACCGTCGCCGCCGGGCGGCATGCGGAGGCGCGGGACTTCCCCGAGGTGGCGCGGCGGTTCGGGCTGCCGACTCACAGCCAGGCCGGCTGATCCGTCCCCTGCCCGGCGAAGCGCCGCGGCAGGATGAGGCCGGCGGAGCGCATCAGCCGGCCTAGGCCTTCCAGCGAGGCGAGCGCGAATTCGGCGCCCTGGCGCGGCAGCAGACCGGCTTGCAGCGTGGCGCGGGCGCGGGCGGGCAGGCCGGCCTGGGCCTCCGCGGCGGCGCAGAGCAGGCGCTGCTCGTCGCGCGAGAGATAAGGGCAGCAGGCGCAGCGGATATCGACCTGCCAGCGGGCGCTGCGGGCGATGACGCGCAGCAGGTGGTCGATGGAGAGCGCCGCGTCGGGGATGCCGGGGCCCGCCATCAGCCGCCCCAGCCGGGGCAGCGGGCTCTCGCCATGGCGCACGGCGTCGAGCCAGTCCCGGAGCGCGGTGAGGATGAGGGTCTCGGATGGCCAGAGATCGGCCATGGCCTGGGGGGTGCTGGCGTAGCTGGCGGCGGGGAGTCGGATATGGCCCACGACGGCCTCCCTATGCAGGCTGTTCCCGGCCGCATAGATGCGAATGACTCGCAATGTCAATTAGGTACAGGAGACACGCCTGTGGCCGCCCTGCCCTGGCAGGGCGGCCAGAAGGGGGCTCAGGCGGTCAGTACCGCCTCCGCCTCCCGCACCACATCGGCCAGCGCGCCCGGGGCGAAGGGCGAGATCAGCCCGGCCGAGCGGACGAGAGCCTGGAAGGGGGCGCTGCCGCCGCGGGCGCAGAGGGCGACATAGTCCGCCAGCGCGGCCGGAGCGTCGCGGCGGGCCTTGACCCAGAACTGCATCGCGCAGCACTGCGCCAGCGTGTAGTCGATGTAGTAGAGCGGCGAGTTGTAGATGTGCTGCTTGGCCTGCCAACGGCCGCCCTTTGCCGGGTATTCGAGGTCGCCGTAATCGGTCCAGGGCATGTAGCGGCGTTCGAGGCGCTGCCAGATGGCGTGGCGCTCGGCGGGCGTCGCCTCCGGGTTCTGATAGACCTCGTGCTGGAAGTGATCGACGCAGACGCCGTAAGGCAGGAAGGCGAGCGAGGTCTCGAGGTGCATGCGGCGGAAGCGCTCCGCCGCCCCCTCCCCCACCAGCAGGCCCATATGCGGATAGGTGAGGAATTCGAGGCTCATGGAGTGGATCTCGGCGGCCTCCATGGTGGGCCAGAGTTGGTCGATGCCGGGCAGCTCGCGGCTTTCCCAGTTCTGGAAGGCGTGGCCCATCTCATGGGTGAAGACGCCGATGTCGTGATGCGTGCCATTGAAATTGGCGAAGATGAAGGGGACGCCGACAGTGGGGAAGCTGGTGCAGAAGCCGCCGCCCGCCTTGCCGGGGCGGTTGCGCATGTCGAGGAAGCCGCCCTCCTCCATCAGCCGGTAGAAGGAGGCGAGGCGCAGGTCCATGCGGTCGAACATCGTCTGCGCCGCGGCGACGAGGGTGTCGTGGTCGCCGATGGGCTTCGGGTTGCCCTCGGGGTCGATCAGCGCCTCGTCCCAGTAGCGCAGGCGGTCCCAGCCGAAGCGTTGGCGGCGGGCTTCCAGCAGGCGGGCGATGAGGGGGACGACATGCTCGGCCACTTGGTCGCGGTAGCGGGCGACATCGGCGGCGTCGTAATCGGTGCGGCGGAGGCGGCGGTAGCCGAGGGGGAGGTAGTTCTCGTAGCCGAGCTTCCGCGCCATGCCGTGGCGGAGGCGGACGAGGGCGTCGTAGAGCGAGTCCAGTTCTTCGCCATGAGTGGCGAAGAAGGACCAGCGCAGTTGCTCGGCCTCGTGGCGGGTGGCGCGGTCGGGGTCCTCGGCATAGGGGGCGAGGCCGGAGAGGTTGGTCTCGGTGCCGCGGATGGCGAGCTTCGCAGAAGCCATCAGCTCGGTGTAGCGGGCGGTGAGCTTCGCCTCCTCCTCCAGGTCGGCGGCGATGACCGGGTCGAAGGTGGTGACGTCGGTTTCCCACAGGCGCAGCGTGTGCGGGCCGAGGGCGGCCTCCAGCGCGGCGCGGTCGGGCCATGCGAGGAGCCGGCGCTTCAGCGCCACCTCATGCGCCGTCGCCTCGGGCGAGAGGGTGTCGGCATATTCGCGGGCGGCCTTGGCCTCGGCGTTACGCGTATCCTGGGAGAAGCGCAGATGGACGAGGCTCGACCAACTCTCGTAGTCGCGGCGCTGGCGGTCCCAGGCGGCGAGCGCATCCGCGAGGGCGCCGGCGTCGAGCCGGGCGTCGAGCGCGGCGTGCTCGGCGGCGAGGCTCTCCGGCGTGGGCGTCGGGAAGGCGAGGTCGGCGAAGCGGGGTGTCGTCATGCGGCGAGGCTTTCGAGCGGGCCGAGGGCGCGTTCCAGCAGGGGACGCACCTTGGTGGCGAAGCCCTCGATGCTGCGGAGGGCGAGCGCGGTTGTCGAGGCGCCGGCCTGGAATTGGAGGAGGTAGTGGCAGGGCTGCGCGGCCCTGATCTCGGCCAGCATGCGCTCGGCGATGGTCTCGGCATCGCCGACGAGCATGTGGCGGGCCATGTCCTCGAGGCTCATCTCGCCGGGCCAGGGCTTCTCGATCAGCATGCCGCCCTGCATGTGCTGCTCGCGGTGGCGGAGGCTCTGCGAGAGGCGGATCTGGTAGCGGATGTTCTCGAGGAAGCCCTCGGCCTCCGCCTTGCTGTCGGTGACGCACATATGGCGGAGCGCGCCGAAGCGCAGCCGCGCCGGGTCCTGGCCGGCCTCGCGGTAGGTGGCCTCGAAGCGGGCGCGGGCCTTGGCGAGAAGTTCGGCGGTGTAGTGGCGGGGCGTCACCATCACGACATAGCCGCGCCGGGCCGCCATGCGGTGGAGCTCCGGGTTGTCGCCGGCGACCCAGACCTCGGGCACGCCATTGACCGGGCGGGCGGCGATATGGGTCTCGGGCAGGCGGTGGAAGCGGCCGTCGAAGCTGAAGGTCTCGTTGGCCACCGCCTGTTCCAGCATCTCCATGAATTCCAGGGTGCGGGGCGTGTTCTCGGCGAGATCGGCGCCGAAGCGCTCGAACTCGAAGGGCTGGTAGCCGCTGCCGATGCCGAGCACGAGGCGGCCATGGGTCATCTGGTCCACCATGCCGATCTCCGCCATGAGGCGGGAGGGGTGGTAGAGCGGAACGATGACCACGCCGCTGCCGAGCCTGATGCGGCTGGTCTCGCCGGCGCAGCGGGCGACCATCATCAGCGGCGAGGGGCAGACGCAGTAATTCGAGAAATGGTGCTCGGCGAACCAGGAGATGGCGAAGCCGGCCTCCTCCGCCGCCCTCACCTGGGCGACGGCGCCGTCATAGAGGCTGGCCAGGTCGGTGCCCGGCCCGCGATAGCCCATCAGGTTGAACTGGCCGAAATCCATGAGGCGCCTCCCGCTTTTGCGGAGAGTGTCGGCCCATGGCGCCGGCGCCTCAAGCCTTTCGGTCGAAGCGGATGACGACGCAGGGCACGGTGACGGCGGGGGCGGGCAGGCTGACCGTATCGAGCCGGCGGTAGCCAGGGCCGGCTTCTTCCAGCAGCACTGCGAAGCCGGTGTCGTCGGGGCGGGGCCTGCGGATCTCGACCGAATGCTGCCATTGGGCGCGGTCGGAGATGGCGTTGAGGACCATGCTCGGGCTGCCATGCAGGCGGCAGCGGGCGCGCCAGCCGCCGTCGAACCAGCGGGGCTGGAGCGGCGTGTCGAGGACGAGCGGCGGCTGGCCCTGGAAGTCGAGGGTGAAGCCCTCGCCCTCAATCAGGGTGATGGTGCGGTCCTGGCCGGCGAAGTCGGAGAACTCGGCATCCTTGTCGACCCAGGCAAAAGTGACGAGCCAGCCGGGGCCGCCGACCACATCCGCCTTGCGGCCGGCGCCGTTGCGCCAGGGGGAGACGGTGAGGCCAAAATGGTGAAGGTGCATCGACGGGTCCGGCGCGGCTGGGTTGGGTCTTGCACCCTAATGGAGAGAAAGATCGGGGGAACCCGCTACGTCCTCGCGCGGCATGTCCATTCGACGCAGCCATCGGCCTGCAAGGGGCGACAGCTGCATCTGGGCGGCTGCATCAACCATGGCACGGGGCGCACATCATCGCCGACCGGGCCCGGCTGGAAGCGGCGGCCCGCGAGTGCCATGGCGTCATCCAGGGGGTCAATGCGCGGCTGTGAGAGGCAGGCGCCGGCCCGGATCTCAACGCTGCCGAATGACAGGCAGGTGCCTCGAATGGGAGCGATGCATGCTGCACTCGCATGTGTCCAGTAGTGAACAGACGGGTTGGACAGAACCTTCCATCATCCAGCCGCTTTAGTTGCGCAATATTTCCAGGTCAGAAAAAGACTGAAGTACTCCCGGAGAGGAGAAACGCCATGCATCATTGGATCACACCCAGGCCCTCCCGCGAACTGGCCGGACGACGCGTCCTCGTCGTCGAGGATGAGGCGCTCGTCGCCATGCTGGTGGGGGACAGCCTGGAGGAGGCGGGCGCTACCATCGTCGGCCCTGCCGCTACCGTCGCCGAGGCGCTGGCGCTGATCGAGGATGGCGCGCTGGACGCCGCGGTGCTCGACGTCAACCTGCACGGCCAGCGGATGACGCAGGTCGCCGACCGGCTGGCGGGGATGAAGGTACCTTTCGTCATCGCCACCGGCTACGGCTACGATTGCGAGATCGGCGATCATGCGGGCGCGCCGATGCTGCAGAAGCCGTTCGACCTCGCGCGGCTCACCTCGGCGCTGGTGTCGGTCATCTGACGACGTCATCGGGCGGGGGATGACGGCCAAGGGCGGTTCCGCCGGGCTGGCCGTGCCGGGCCGGGTGGTCCCGCGCCCTGCCCCGGCAGCGCTAGGACAGGGAGCGAGGGCGGGCGGCTGCTACCGCTTCTCGTATTGCCGACGGGGCGCCGCCGGGCGCGGGCGAGGCGTGTCGGCGAGCGGCGGGTCGGAGGGCTGGATGCGGATATGCGCGTCCTTGGCATCGCCCGGGCGGCGGACGGCCGAGGCGAAGCGGTCGGCGGCCCAGGGGGCGACCTCGAAGCGGGTCTCGCGCTCCTGCACCTGGATGCGGCCGATCTCCTGGCGCGTGACATTGCCGCGGCGGCAGAGGAAGGGCAGCACCCAGCGGGGGTCGGCATTGCCGTTGCGGCCGAGATTCATCCTGAACCAGGCGCCGGGGGCGTTGCCGGCCGCCGCCGGGTGGGGCTGGCGGGGCGGCGGGCGGTCGCTGATCTCGGCCAGGTCCTCGGGTGCCGGGAGGGGGGCGCGGAGGGTGCGCATCAAGGCCGCGGCCAGGGCCTCGGGGGACTGGGAGGCGAGGAGCTGGCGGGCAAGCGCCAGGTCGCCGTCGATCGGCTCCTCGGCGGCGAGTTCCGTTGCCTGGACGAGGATGCGGGCGTCGTCCTTCTCGCGGATGGCCTCGGCCGAGGGGGCGGGGCCCCAGGCGGCCTGGACGCGGGCGGCCTGCAACAGGCGCTCGGCGGCGCGACGGCGGTTGTGGGGAACGAGGAGCGCGCTAATGCCCTTGCGGCCGGCGCGGCCTGTACGGCCGCTGCGGTGGAGCAGCGTCTCCGGGTCGTTCGGCAGCTCGGCATGGATGACGAGGCCAAGATCGGGCAGGTCGATGCCGCGGGCGGCCACGTCGGTCGCCACGCAGACGCGGGCGCGGCCGTCGCGGAGGCTCTGCATGGCGCGGTTGCGCTCGGCCTGGGAGAGTTCGCCGGATAGCGCCACTGCAGCGAAGCCGCGTTCGGCTAGGTTGCCGTGCAGGCGCGTCACCGTCGCTCGGGTGCGGCAGAAGACCATGGCCGAGCGCGCCTCGAAAAAGCGGAGGCTGTTGACCACCGCGCGCTCGATCTCGTGCGGGGCGATGATGAGGGCGCGGTACTCGATGTCGCCGTGCTGGGCGCCGGCATCGCCGGCGGCGATCCGCAGCGCGTCCTTCTGGTAGGTGCGGGCGATGGCGGCGATGCCGGCGGGGACGGTCGCCGAGAAAAGGAGGGTGCGGCGGTCCTCGGGCGTCGTCTCGAGGATGGCTTCCAGCTCCTCGCGGAAGCCGAGGTCGAGCATCTCGTCGGCCTCGTCGAGCACGACGGCGCGAAGGGATTGCGGGCGGAGGTTGCCGCGCTCCAGGTGGTCGCGGAGGCGGCCAGGGGTGCCGACGACGAGATGGGCGCCGCGTTCGAGGGCGCGGCGCTCGGCGATCGGGTCAGTGCCGCCGACGCAGGTGACGACGCGGCCGCCGGCCTTGGCGTACAGCCAGGCGAGTTCGCCCTGGACCTGGAGGGCCAATTCGCGGGTCGGGGCGACGACGAGGGCGAGCGGCTGGCCGGGCGCGGGCAGGCGGTCCGTCCCGCCCATCAGCAGGTGGGCCATGGCGAGGCCGTAGGCGACGGTCTTGCCGGAGCCGGTCTGGGCGGAGACGAGCAGGTCGCGTCCTTCGGTCTCGGCCTCGAGCACGGCGGCCTGGACGGGGGTGGGCTCTGCATAGCCACGCTCGGCGAGTGCGGCCTGCAGCGGAGCGGGAAGCGGGGGAAAGGGCATCAAGGTATCCGGAAAACTTACGGCGGGGTCCGGGGCCAGGCTTTGGCCCCGGCGGGGGCACGGGGGCGGAGCCCCCGCTCTTACATGACGAGCTTCGACCGCCTTTGCTGACGCAGCACATCCTCGATCCAGCGATCGAGACGGATGGTCTCGGCCTCGGCCTCGGCGCGGGCGGGGTAGGCGAGCTCGAAGCGGAGCGAGAGCCAGCGCCAGGCGACGAGGCGCTTGTGGACCTTCTCGGCGCGCTCCAGCTCCTCTCGCGCCGCGCGTTCGGGCGCGGGCAGGCGGCCGGCCATGGGCGGCGGCACGGGGCGGCCGGCGCCATGCTCCACTGCCCAGCGGGCGAGACGGGAGACGCCGTTGTCGCGCTCATCGACCGGGCAGAGGGCATAGGTCCAGCGGTCGAGGAGCGACAGGCCGGGGACGCCGTCGATGGCGGAGGCGACGGCCATGGCCTGGGTCAGGTCTGCGAGGCGGTAGTTGGGGTCGTCGGGGCGCAGCACGGCGCGCTTGATGCGGGCCAGCACGCCGAAGAGGCTGTCGGAGCCAATCTCGGCGGCAACGGCGGCGATGATGTCGGCATCGGGCTGCACCTGCGGGCGGATGTCCTCCGGCACCTCGGGCGCGGCGTTCAGCATCATCTTGACGAAGTCGGGGCTGCCGCCGCCGGCGAGGACCGCGACGACGCCCTCCTCGTGCTGGCCGAAGCGGCCGGCGCGGCCGCCGATCTGCTTCACCTCCTGGGTGTTCAGCTCGCGGCGGGACTCGCCGTCGAACTTGCGAAGGGTGGAGAAAACGACGCGGCGGATGGGCAGGTTGAGGCCCATGCCGATGGCATCCGTCGCCACCAGCACATCGGCATCGCCGGTGCGGAAGCGGGCAGCCTCGGCGCGGCGGACCTCGGGGCTGAGCGCGCCGTAGACGACGGCGACGCGCTTGCCACGCTTGACGAGTTCCGCACGGAGGTCGAGCACGTCGCGGCGGGAGAAGGCGACGAGGGCGTCGCCGGTGCGGAGGTCGCCGAGGGCGACGGGCTTCGAGGCGGCGACGAGCGGATTCTTCCGCTGCAGCTTCACCTCGTCCATCTCGTCGTCGCAGAGGCGGGCGATGCGGCGGACGAGCGTCGCGCATTCCGGGGCGCCCAGGACGAAGACCTCGCGGGCGGGGGCACCCATGATGGCGGCCGTCCAGGCGGCGCCGCGGTCGCGGTCGCCGAGCATCTGCGCCTCGTCGATCAACGCCACGTCCACCGGGTTGTGGAATGGGCACATCTCGACGGTGGCGGCCAGGTGGCGGCTGCCGGGGACGGGCAGGCGCTCCTCGCCGGTGGAGAGGGAGGCGAGGACGCCGCGCGTCGCCAGCGCCTCGCGGAATTCATGGGCCAGGAGGCGGAGGGGGGCGAGGGCCATGCCGCTTTCCGACTTCGCCAGGCGGTCGAGGGCGGTGTGGCTCTTGCCGGAATTGGTCGGGCCGGTGACGAGGGTGATGCGGCGGTTCAGCGCGCGGGCAGTCGCGAAGTGGCCGGCATAGCGGTCGAGGGCGGCGACGCGGGCGACGGCGGCGTTGCCAGCGCGGGTCGGCTTCGCCACAGCAGGGCGGGCCAGGCGGGTGCCGGGGGCCTCGGCCTCGCGCCAGGCGGGGACCTGGGGGCGGAGGGCGGTGATCTCCTTCGGATCGAACTCCCACTTCTCCTGGCCCTTGTTGCGGGTCGGGATGCGGCGGGCGACGGGGATCAGGCCTCCGCCGATCCAGCGCAGGACTTCCTTCTCGGTGGCGCCGAGGAGGTTGGGGAGGGCGCGGAACTCGACGAGGCTGCGCTCCCAGGCACGGAGGCGCTGGACCTCCTCGCGGCGCTTGGCGCGGGTCGCGGCCTCGGCCTCGCGGAGGTCGCGGCGGCGGCGGGATTCGACGGCGGCGACGGAATCGAGGAAGGCAAGTTCCGCATCGCCGCGAAGGTCGAAGGCGGCGGCGACCTCGCGGGCCAGCATGGCGTGGCGGTCGGCGGAGAGGCTGCCGGAGCCGGATTCGACCAGCTCGGCGGTGATGGCCTCGAGCGCGGCTTCCGCCGTCGGGCCGAGGTTGCGGAAGCGGCGGACCAGGGCGCGGTCGAGGGCGGCGAGGAGGGTATCGTCCTCCGGCTCCAGCTCGGCGATAGTGCCGGCGGCGGTCTCGACCTCGGCGCGGCGGACCCAGATGCGGCCGGCGCGGTTGGCGAGATCGTTCAGCCGGGCGATCCAGGCACGGCGACGGGTCTCGATGAGGGCGGCGCGGACGGCATCGGCATCGGCCGGCAGGCGCCGCTCGACGCGGCGGATGAGGGCCGGCATCTCACGCGGGGCGACGGCGAGGCCGGAGGCGAGGATCGCGGCCTCGGCGGGGGAATGGCGTGGCGCGGGGCTCTCGGCGTATGCGGAGGGGGCGCCATCGGTATCGGTCAAATCAGGAACTCCGCGGTCCTCCCGATGGAAGGCCGCGCCAGGGAACGAAGCGGGGGATAGGACCTGCCGCCTTATCGGGCCGGAACATCCGCCGGGGTATCGCCCGGCGGAGGTGGCTTGGCAACGTGTCGCAGGTCTGCTGGTTGCATATGGGGCGCCAGGCCCCGCTTCGCCAGGGGTGTTCTGCCGGGGCTATTTCGCGGCGACGAGGCTGCGGCCGCGGATATTGGCCAGGGCATTGTGCAGCTCCCAGGCGCGGAGCGGCTTCTCGACATGGGCATCCATGCCGGCGACGAGGCATTCCTCGACCTCGGCCTGGTTGGCACTGGCGGTGACGGCGACGATGGGCACCCGGCCCCGCGGTCCTGCGGCGGCGCGAATCTGGCGGGCGGCGGTGAGGCCGTCCATCACCGGCATGTGGATGTCGAGCAGCACGGCGTCCCAGTCCTGGGCGAGGGCGGCTTCCAGGGCCTGGGCACCGTCGGGCACCACCTCGACCTCATGGCCGGCGGCGTTGAGCAGGGCACGGGCGACTTCGCGGTTGACCAACACGTCATCGGCCAGCAGCAGGCGGAGCGGCTTGCCGACGGGGAGCAGGGTGGGCTCCGCCTCGGGCTCGGCGGCGGGTTCGGCTCGCGGCAGGGGGAGCTCGGCCCAGAAGCAGCTCCCCTGCCCTTTCTCGCTGTCGCAGCCGATGCTGCCGCCCATTAGCCGGACCAGCCTGGCGGTGATGGCGAGGCCAAGACCGCTGCCCTCGGCCTGCCCGGCGCTGGCGAGGCGGGTGAATTCCTGGAAGAGCGAGGCGCGCTCGGCCTCGGTCATGCCGGGGCCGGTGTCGGTCACCTCGATGCGGGTGAGGCCCCCGGCGGCGGGTAGGATGCGCAGCACGACCTCGCCACGCGCGGTGAATTTCACCGCGTTGCCGAGCAGGTTGAGCAGGATCTGGCGCAGGCGGACCGGGTCGGCCATGACCCAGCCTGCGGCGCGGGCGGCGACGTCCACCCCGAAGGCGAGGCCCTTCGCCGTGGCGGCGGGGCGGATAAGGGCGGTGGCCTCCTCGGCGAGGGCGGCGAGGCAGACGGGAGACGGAGCCAAGGCGACCTTGCCGGCCTCGATGGCGGCGAGGTCGAGCAATTCGCGGATCATGGACATGAGGTGCTCGCCGCTGGCGGTGATTTGCTCGGCGCCGTGGCGCTGGGCAGGGGTGAGGTCGGGGTCGGCCTTCAGGATCTGGGCATGGCCAAGGATCCCGTTGAGCGGGGTGCGCAGCTCATGGCTCAGCATGCGGACGAAGCCGGTCTTGGCGGCGCTGGCGGCCTCGGCGGCGTCGCGGGCGGCGGCGAGCTCGGTGGCGAGGCGGGCAAGCTCGGCATTCTTCGCCTCGAGCGCGGCCTGATGGGCGGCGAGGCTGGCGGCCATGCTGTTCACCTCGGCGGCGAGGCGGCCGAATTCGCCGCCGAAGCGACCGGTTTCGGCGCGGGCGGCGAGGTCGCCGGCGGCGATGCGGCGGACGGCGGCGGCGAAGTGGGCCATGGGCCGCAGCAGCATCCAGCGTCCGGCGAGCAGGGCGAGGGAAAGAGCGATGAAGGTGGCGCCGAGCAGCATGGCCAGCACCTGGAGTTGCAGGGCCCGCAGCGGCGCCTGGATGGCCTCGATCTCGCGGGCGACGGCCAGGACGGCGCCGGTCCCCGGGATGGGTGCGAAGCCGAAGAGGCGCGGCCCGCCAATCAGGCCGGCGCCCTGGCCATGGCCGGCATGACCCTGCAGGGCCTCCTCGAGGACGGTGCCGCGCAGGCTGCGGCCGATCAGCGCCGGGGCGGGCGGGAAGCGTTCCAGGATAGTGCCGGCGGCATCGGCCAGTAGCAGGGAATCGACCCCGACCGGCAGCTGCGGGCTGCCGGCCTCACCCGGGACGGCGAGCGGGCGGGGGCTGGCGGACCGCTCCCGCGCCATGTTCACCGCGACGGCCTGGAGGGCGAGGCCGGCTTCCTCCAGATGCGCCTCGGCATGGCGATGCTGCTCCCACACGGTCAGCATCCCCGGCGGCAGCACGGCAATCAGGATCAGCGCTATCATGCGCAACCGCAGGCTGCCGAGCCGATGCAGGGAAGAATGCCAGAGCCGCAAATCACATATCCCGTGATGGATGGGACACAGATAGTCGAATGGCTCCGTCATTCAACTAAAAGTTATTCAAGGCGCCGCTTACGCACTTTTATGTCCAGGAACTGGTAAGGTTTTCGCTCAACGCAGCTCCGGAGCGGACAAGATGCCGGCCGATGCACGCCGTGGTGGCGGCGCCGGCCCGGCAAGCGGCCTCTAGGCCTGGAGGAAGGCCATCCGGTTGGCTTCGAGCACCAGACAGGTCAGCTCCCGCCCATAGGCGGCACCGGTGTCGATGCCGATGCGGTTGCGGCGGAGGACGGGCCCCTGCGTCGGCGTATGGCCGTGGATGACAACCAGGCCGAGATCGGCCTCCGAATCGAGGAAACCGCCGCGGATGCGGATGAGGTCGTCCGGCGACTGCGCCTTGAGCGGCACGCCCGGGCGGATGCCGGCATGGACGAAGAGGTAGCCGCCCTCGCGGTGCATTAGGGCGAGCGCCTCGACGAAGCGGCGATGCGCGGCCGGGATCAGCGCCGGCCAGGTGGCCGGGTCGCTGTCCGGGTCGATGTCCCAGCTGGCCAGGGCCTCGCGCCCGCCATGCATGCGCCAGTCGGTGACGGCGGCGCGCTCACCGGCCAGCGCGTCGATCATGCTGCGCTCGTGGTTGCCGAGGAGGTTCACGGTGGGAAGGCCGGCGATCGGGTCTCCGGCGGCGAGGCGGGCGATGACGCCGCAGCTATCGGGGCCGCGGTCGATATAGTCGCCGAGATGGATCAGCAGCGGCGCCGTCACGGGACGGGCGGCGAGGTCGGCAGCGACCTGCGCATGGATGGCGGCGAGCTTCTCGTCATGGCCGTGGACATCGCCCACCGCATAGATGCGTCGGCCAGACGGCAGGCGGGCGGGGGCGGATTGGAATTCGGGCATCGGCATCACTCCGCCCGGCGGAGGCCCATGGCGAGGCTCCGCTCGTCCATGCGGGCATCGTAGCGGAGGCCGGCGCGGGTGGCCCAGGCATTGACGAGGTGGAACAGCGGGATCAGCGCGACGTCCTCGCTCGCCATGTGGACGGCCTGGCGGAGCAGGGCCTCGCGCTCCTCAGCGTCGAGGGTCGCGGTGGCGCGGTCGGTCAGGGCATCGAGCGCCGGGTTGGAGTAGCGGCCGGCATTGGAGGCGCCGCGGCGGGCGGCCGGATCGTAGGTGCCGAGCACATTGGCCAGCAGATAGCTCGCCTCGCCGGTGGTGCTGCCCCAGCCGGTGAGGCGCATGGCGAATTCCTGCCGCGCGGCGCGGGCGGAGAAGGCCGACCAGGGAAGGGCCGCAACCTCGGTGCGGATGCCGATGCGGCTCCACATCTGAGCGACGGCCTGGGCGGTGCGGGCGTCGTTCGGGTAGCGGTCGTTGGGGCTGTGCAGCGTCAGGCGGAAGCCCTCGGGATAGCCGGCCTCGGCGAGCAGGCGGCGGGCGCCCTCCGGGTCGAAGGCGGGGACGGGGGTGCCGGGGTCGTAAGAATAGACCCCCGGCGGCAGCCATTGGCCGGCGGGGCGGGCGGCACCCTCCATCACCCGCTCGGCGAGCGCCTGGCGGTTGATGGCGATGGAGAGGGCGCGGCGGATGCGGACATCCTTGAAGGGGTTCGCCGGCAGGAGCTGGCCGGCATTGTCGGTGACGAAGGGCACTGCCGTGTCGCGCGAGAAATCGGCCTGGAGGAAGACCAGGCGGAGGCCCTGGATCTCGAACAGGCCGATGCGGGTATCGGTGCGCAGCCGGGCGAGGTCGGCTGAGGGGACCTGGTCGATCATGTCGACATCGCCGGCGAGAATGGCGGCGGTGCGGGCGGCGTCATTGCCGAGGAAGCGAAGGGTGACGCGGCTCCAGGGCTCGCGCGGGCCCCAATAGGCCTCGTTGCGGGCCAGCTCGGTGCGGTCGTTGGCGGTGTGGGAGAGCAGGCGGTAGGGGCCGGTGCCGATAGCGGCGCGGCCGCCGTTGAAATCCTCCGTCGCGGCGCCCTGGGCGGCGTGGCGGGCGACGATGGCGATGTAGGCGATCTCGGTCGGCAGCAGGGAATGCGGCTGCCTGGTGTGCAGGCGGATGGTCAGCGGGGCAACCACCTCCACCTGCTTCACCATGCGGAGGAAGCTGCCATACCCGCCGGGGCTGTTCGGCACGCTGGGCGCGCGGGCGAGGGAGAAGGCGACATCCTCGGCGGTGAAGGGGCGGCCATCGTGCCAGGTGACGCCGGGGCGGAGGCGGAATTCCCAGACTGTCGGCGAGACGGCGCGCCAGCTCTCGGCGAGGCCGGGCTGGAGCTGCACGCGGGCGTCGCGCTCGACCAGGCGGGAGAAGATATGGGCGGCGAGCTGGGCGTTGGGCGCGGCATTGAAGAAATGCGGGTCGACCGAGGTGGCGGGGGCAGCGACGCCGATGGTCACCGCATCGGCCCCGGTCGTGGCCATGGGGCGCTGGGC
Organism: Belnapia moabensis DSM 16746; assembly: GCF_000745835.1. Taxonomy (GTDB): domain Bacteria; phylum Pseudomonadota; class Alphaproteobacteria; order Acetobacterales; family Acetobacteraceae; genus Belnapia; species Belnapia moabensis. The sequence continues at coordinate 100,867 of NZ_JQKB01000007.1, forward strand.
CAAGGCAGGCGAAGCGAGCCCCATCAGGGCCAGGGCCCAGAGGATGGGCGACACGCAGTCTCTCCTTGTTCCGGCCTCGGTGCTTATGGCCAAGCCTAGCCCGGTATGCCAGGAATTCCAGCCGTCACGCGCAACACGGGAGAGAGGCGCATGCTGGAGATCGAGACGATCGGGGATCTGCGCGACCATGTCGGCAAGAGCCTCGGGGCCGGGGAATGGGTGACGGTCGACCAGAAGATGATCGACCAGTTCGCCGAGGCGACGGGCGACCACCAGTGGATCCATGTCGATGTCGAGCGGGCGAAGCGGGAGATGCCGGGCGGCAAGACCATCGCGCATGGCTACCTCACCCTCTCGCTGCTGCCGCGGCTGAACCAGAGCATCTTTCGGGTGAAGCAGCGGAGCCGGGGGGTGAATTACGGCTCGAACAAGGTGCGCTTCACGGCGCCGGTGCCAGCCGGGTCGCGGGTGCGCGGACATCTGACGCTGAAGGCGGTCGAGCCGGTTGAGGGCGGGGCGCGGCTGACCATGGAGGCGACGGTGGAGGTCGAGGGGTCCAGCCGGCCGGCATTGGTCGCGGAGACGCTGTCCTTGATCTATGAATAAGGGGTAAGGCCCGCGAAGGGCCGAGGGAGGCCTTTCGATGCGCTTCGCCTGTCTCGCAGCCGGGATGGCCGCCTTCCTCGCGCTGGGGCCGGGTGAGGCCGGGGCGCGGGGGTACCATGGCGGCTACGGGTACCATGACGGCGGCTATGGATATCGTGGCGGGTATGGGTATCGCGGGGGCTACGGCTTCCGCGCCGGGCCGCCGGGCGGGTACTATGGGCCGGGCCATCATGGGCCGCGCTTCTATGGCTATGGATATGGCTATCCGCCGCCGGCGGTCTATGCACCGCCGAGGGTGATCGTGCCGGGGGCCAATCCCTATCCGCCGGCGGGGCCGGATGGCGGGTACAAACGCTAGGGCGTCGACAACCCTTCGGCAGCCTTGGCCGTTAGGCGGACGTCGCGGATCGAATCCCCTGTCGTTCCGCCTTGGAGGACCTATGCCGGATACGAGCTCACCGCCTGCGGGATTCGAGAGTCATTGGGACGCGCACTGGTTCGCGGACAAGTCCGCCGAGTGCCGCCGCATCGCGGCCCTGCTCAGCGATCACACGCAGCGCCAGGCCCTGCTGGCCCTGGCCGAGGATTTCCAGACGCAGTCGGACCATGCCGCGATGCTGGCGCAGATCGCCATCGGGAAGCTGCAGCGGGCGATGCGCTCGCCATGAGCTAATCGAGCTGGATGCCTGCCCGGCGGATGGCCTCGCCATAGCGGGCGATCTCGGTGCGGACCAGCGAGGCGGCCTCGTCCGGGCTGCCGATGGCGGGGTCGAAGCCGGACTCGCGCAGGCGGGCCTGGAGGGCGGGGGCGGAGAGCGCTCGCGCCGCGGCGTCGGACCAACGGCGAAAGGCGGGTTCGGCGAGGCCGGCGGGGCCGTAGAGCATGTACCAGACATCGAGGTCGTAACCGGGGACGCCGCTCTCCATCACCGTCGGCACCTCGGGCAATGCGGCGGCGCGGCGGGCGGTGGTGACGGCGAGGCCGCGCAGCATCCCCTGGCGGATGCCGGGCAGCACCGAGGAGAGCGTGTCGAAATTCACGTCCACCACGCCCTGGGCCAGGTCCATCACCACCTGCCCGCTGCCGCGATAGGGGACATGGACCATGCGGGTGCCGGTCGCCTGCATGAAGAGCTCGGCGGCGAGGTGCTGGCTGGTGCCGACGCCGTTGCTGGCGAAATTGAGCCCGCCCGGCCTCGCTTTGGCGAGGGCGATGAAGCTGGCGAGGTCGCGGGCCGGCGAGTTGGCCGGGACCGTCACCACCATCGGCACGGCGGCGACGAGGGCGATCGGCGTCACGTCGCGCGCCGGGTCGAAGGGCGGGGCGCGCATGGCGAGCGGGACCTGCACCATGTTGCTCACCGTGCCGAGGGTCGCGGTGTGGCCGTCGGGGCGGGCGCGGGCTGTGGCGAGCGCGGCGATAGTCCCTCCCCCGCCGGTGCGGTTCTCGACGGCGACGGGCTGGGCGAAGTCATCCGCGAGGCGGGCGGCGAGGAGACGGGCGAGGATGTCGGTGCCGCCGCCGGGGGCGAAGCCGACCAGCAGGGTGATCGGGCGGGAGGGAAAGGCATCATCGGCCAGGGCCGGTGCGGGGAGCAGGAGCGCGGGCAGTGCCCGGCGCGGGATCATGTGGCGAGCCTCGGCGCGCCGAGCTCGTCGGCCAGGGCGTCGAGCTGGGTGCGGAGCGGGGGCGGGATGGGGATGCCTTCGGCCGTGCGGCGGGTGCGCGTTGCGGCACTCTGCTCGCCGGGGAGGAAGATGCGGTCGATGCCCGGCAGGCGCGCGCTACCGCGGATTTCGCGGGCCAGGGCGTCAACGCGGCGGCGGAACTCCGCCGGGTCGCCGAAGGCGGCGAGGTCAATGGCGAGGATGGCTTGGCCGGTATTCGTCACCGTGGTGTCGTCGGCGTTGAAGTCGACGACGTCGCGGCCCATGGCGGCGCCGTTCAGCGTGCCGGCGAGCAGGCCGAAGATCAGCGCAAGGCCGTAGCCCTTGTAGCCGCCGATGGGGAGCAGCAGCCCCTCCCCTGCCCGCTTCGGGTCGGTGAGCGGCTGGCCCTGGCGGTCGATCATCCAGCCCTCCGGCATGGGTTCGCCGCGCTGGGCCTTCACCTTGACCTTGCCGTAAGCGGCAACCGTCGTCGCCATGTCGAGGATGATGGGCGGCTCGTCCTGGGTCGGCACGGCGACGGCGATGGGGTTGGTGGAGAGCAGCAGCTCCAGCCCGCCCCAGGGCGGCAGGTGGTTGGCGCTGCCGACGGCGAGGTAAAGGCCGATCATGCCGGCCTCCATCACCATCCGCGCGTAAAGGCTGGCGGGGCCGGCATGGTTGCCGTGGCGGACGCCGCACCAGGCGACGCCCTGGGTGCGGGCCTTGGCGATGGCGGTATGCGCCGCCATGGTCGTGGCGAGGTGGCCGAGGCCGTTGTCGCCGTCGATCAGCGCGGAGGCCGGGCGTTCCTCGACGATGCGCGGCGTGGCGCGGGGGTTCATGCCCCCGGCGCGCATGCGGCGCATATACTGGGCGAGGCGGAAGACGCCATGGCCGTCGGCGCCGATCAGGTCGGCCTCGGTCATCAGCCCGGCGACGAGCGCGGCATCGGCGGCGGGGACGCCCGCCGCCTCGTAGATGCCGGTCATGAAGCGGCGCAGCGCCTCGGCGGGGATCCGGTCTGGCATCGGTCGTTCTCTCCCTTTGGGGGCGAGGCTAGACCGGGTGCCGGGACTCAGGCCATGGCCGCCGTCGCGGAGCGCTTCAGCCCGACATATTCGAGCTCCGCGATCAGCGCCGTGGCGATGGCCTGGACGAGGATGAAGGAGGCGCCGAGCCCGTTCGGCGCGATCCAGGCGGGCAGCAGGAGCAGCACGCTGTCGATCGCCCAGAGCGCGTTGCCGGCGACGATGCCGAGCACCAGCAGCCGCGGCAGCTGCGGCCGGGTGCAGGCCCAGCCGAGGACGGCGGCGAAGGCCAGCAGGACGAGGCCGGACTCGCGCAGCAGGGGCAGCGGCAGGTGGAACCACCAGCCGAGCGGGGCGGCGCAGACGGCCATCAGCAGGCCGAGCGCGGCGCAGCTCACCGCGTCGAGCAGGAGGGCGCGGCGGAGGAAGGTGGAGGGGATGATCATGCGCGTCATGGCTCAGGCCTCCGGCGCCAGGTCGATGAAGCCGATGACGCGGGCGAAGCGCCCATCATCGGCGAGCTCGGCGATGTCGGTGCCGGCGGCGACGGCGGGGCCATCCCCGGCGGCGAGCTCCCAGGCGAAGCGCAGGACGCCGTGGTGCGCATCCACCTTGCCGCTGCGGCGGAAGCGGAGGCCGGGGAACTGGGCCTGCGCGGCGCCGATCATGGCGGCGATGCCGTCGGGGCCACGGCCTTCCATCAGCGGGTCGGTGTAGGTCGCGGCCTGGGCGAAGGCCTTGCCGGCGAGGGCGGCGCGGCGGGCGGCATCGGCCTCGTTCCAGCAGGCGATGTAGGTGTCGATCAGCTGGTCATGCATCCTGGTGGCTCCCTTGGCGACCGGCGGGGAAGTCCCGCCGGCGCAGGGAGGATGCAGGGACGGATGGGGCGCCGCGATTACGTGGGAGGTCAGATTCAGCGGGCACGGGCGAGGAGGCGGCGGGCGCGCTCGACGACGGGGAGGTCGATCATCGCGCCCTCGAAGGCGACGGCCCCCTGCCCGGCCGCCAGCGCCTGCTCGAAAGTTTCGATCAGGCGGCGGGCGCGGTCGGCCTCGCCAGCGGGGACGCCGTATTCCTCGTTGATGATCGGCACATGCGCGGGGTGGATGCAGGCGGTGCAGGCGAAGCCGAGCTTCCGCGAGCGTTGCAGGCTGGCGCGGTAGCCGTCGAGGTCGCGGAAATCGGCGAAGGCGCCGATGGAGCCGAGGGGGAGGATGCCGGCGCCACGGGCGGCGGCCACCACCATCATCCCGAAGGGGTAGAGCATGTCGGCGCCGGGCACGGCCTCCAGCTCGGTCGAGAGATCCTCGGAGCCGAGGCCGAGGGCGGCCATGCGCGGATCGGCGCCGGCGATGGCGGCGAGGTGCGGCAGGGCCTGCGGCGTCTCGACGATGCCGATGAAGCGGGTATGGCCCTGCGGCAGGCCGAGGGCGGCCTCGCGCGTCGCGACCACTTCGGAGAGCAGGCGGATATGCTCGGGGCCCATCACCTTGGGCAGCATCAGCGCCGAGACCTCCGGACGGATGGCGGCGGCGATGTCGGGCACGGCGAGGTCGAGCGGGCGGTTGATGCGCACGGCGAGGGCCTGGCCTTCGGCATGCAACGCGGCCGCTGCACCGGGGAGCGCGGCGCGGGCCGCCTCCTTCTCGGCGGGCGGGATGCTGTCCTCGAGATCGAGGATGATCACGTCGGCGCCGCGGGTATGCGCCTTGGCGACGAAGCGCTCGGCGGTCGTGGGGACGAAGAGGAGGGAACGCCAATTCGGCACGGTCATGTTCGGAGTCCTCAGGCGGCGGCGCCGGATTGCAGCATGGCGTCGATCTCGGCGGGCGCGTAGCCGGCCTCCGCCAGGATCTCTCGCGTCTGGGCGCCGAGGCGGGGGGCGGGCCGCGTTTCCTCGCGCATGCCGCCGCGGAAGGTGACAGGGATGCGGGTGCGGCGGATGCGGCCCTCGGTCGGGTGCTCGTCGCCCTGCCAGAAGCCGACATCGCCGAGATGCGGGTCGTCCAGCAGATCGTCGATGGAGTTGTAGCGGGCGGCGGGGACGTCGGCCTCGGCGAAGATCGCCAGCCACTCCGCCGTCGTCTTCTGCGCCAGCGCCTCGACCTGGAGGGTGAAGTAGTCGGCGGCGTTCTGCGTGCGGGTGATGGGCGTGGCGAAGCGCGGGTCGGTCCTCAACTCGGGGCGGCCGATGGCGTCGAAGAAGGCGAAGGCCTGGCGGTTGTCGTTCGGGCGGATGGTGATGAAGCCATCCCGCGTCGGCAGGGGGCGGTAATCGGGCGAGAGCAGGCGGGCATCGCCGCTCGGACCCTCGGGCGGGTCGAAGGTGGCGGCGCCGAGATGCTCGCTGGCGACGAAGCTCGCCATGGTCTCGAACATCGGCACCTCAATCGCCTCCCCCTGCCCCGTCTTCTCCCGGCGGTAGAGGGCGAAGCCGATGCTCTGCGCGGCGACGAGGCCGGTGATGTGGTCGGTCATCACCATGGGGACGAAGCGCGGCTCGCCGATGGCGCGCTCGAAGGTGCCGGCGACACCGGAAAGGGACTGAATGATCGGGTCATAAGCCGGGCGGTTGGCGTAGCGCCCGTCGGTGCCGAAGGCGACGATGCCGCAGTGGATGAGGCGCGGGTTCGAGGGCGCGAGCGAGGCATGGTCGAGCCCGGCGCGGGCGAGCGCCGCCGGGCGGACGTTGGAGACGAAGACATCGGCGCCGGCGATCAGGCGCTTCAGCGCAGCGAGGCCTTCGGGCTGCTTGATGTCGAGGACGATGCTGCGCTTGTTGCGGTTGAAATTGATGAACTTGCCCGACATGGCGGGCGAGCGGCTGCCGGCGGCGAGGTAGCGCAGGATGTCGCCGCCCGGCGCCTCCACCTTGATGACCTCGGCGCCCTGGTCGCCGAGGGTGCGGGTGCAGATCGGCCCGACGACGACGGTGGTAAGGTCGATGACCCTGATGCCTTCGAGCGGCCCGCCGCTCACGCCGCGAACTCGCAATCCAGCTGGCCGCAGAGATTGCCATTGCGGTCCTGCACCCAGGTCGCCGTCTTTCCTGCTTCGGGTACGCGGCCGCAGAGGGTGATGGTGTCGCCGACATAGATCGGTCGCGTCAATCGTGCGGTGAAGCCGGTGAGGCGGCCCTTGGTGTGCGCCACGGCGGCGTCGAGGAGGAGCTGCATGGTCAGCCCGCCATTCTGCACGGTGGCGGGGTAGCCCTCCTCGCCCCGGGCATAGTCGGCGTCGTAGTGGATGCGGTGGGCGTTCCAGGTCAGCGCCGAGTAGCGGAAGACCAGCGGCGGGGAGAGGTGCCGCTCGACGCTCCAGGCGGCGTCCGCCGGCGCGGGGCTGGGCGGGGCGACGGGGCTCGCCTCGCCAGGCTTCGGCGCCTCGCGGTAGACAGCGTCGAATTCCTCTTCCGCCACCACCTGGCCGGCGACGCGGTAGGTGTGGCGCATCGTGAGCACGGTGATGAAGCCAGTGCGCGCCTGCTTCGGCAGGATGGCGGCGACCTCGGCGGTGCGCTCCACCATCTCGCCGATGCGCATGGTGCCGGGGATGGTCACGCGGCGGCCGGCGCCCATGCGGCGGGGCAGCGGGATGGGCGGCAGGACCACGCCGGGGTTGGGGTGGCCGTCCGGGCCGATATCGGACTGGCGCGGAGCCTCGTTGCCGAAGAAGACGAACCAGTGGGGCGGCAGCGCATCGCCCTGGCGGAAGCCGGCTGGATCCATGTCGAGCATGGCGGCGATGCGGCGGACCTGGCCGAGGGAGATGTCCTCCTCGACGACGCGGCTGCGGCCGACCCAGGCTTGCAGGTCGCCGCTCATCGGCCGCTCCATTCGGCGAGCAGCGCCTCCATGATGCGGTCCACATCCTCCATGGAGTTGTAGCCATGGAAGCTGAAGCGGATGCGGCCGCGGCCGTTCCAGGCCCAGACTCCGCGCTGCACCAGCGCCTCCGTCAGCGGGCCGGCGCCGGGGCAGGCGATGCAGACGCTGGCGCCGTGGCGGGCGGGGTCGCGCGGGGTCGTGCTCGGGATGCCGGCCGCCTCCAGCCGCGCGAGGAGCGCCGTCGTCAGCTGCTGGATATGGGCCTGGGCGGCGCCCTGCGGAAAGCCGGCGAGGTAGTCGAGCGCCTCGGCCAGGACATAGACGGCGCCATGGGCGGGGTTGCCGCGGGAGAAGCGCATGGCGTCTGGCAGCAATCGCAGGCCGGCGGCGTAGTCGGGGCGGCCCATGTCGTCGATGGAATGCCAGCCGGCGGTGCTTGGCGCCCAGCCGGGCTGGCGGTCGCGGTTCCAGTAGGCGATGGCGGTGCCGGTCATGCCGAGCAGCCATTTGTAGCTGGCGGCGAAGGCGAAATCGGCGAGGCGCAGGTCGATCGGCAGGTAGCCCGCGGCCTGGGTGTGGTCGACAATCAGCAAGGCGCCGACGGCATCCGCGGCGCGGCGCAGCGCCGCCAGGTCGTAGCGCTCGCCGGTGAGGTAGGAGACGTGGGAGACGGCGATCACCCGCGTCCGCTCCGTCACCGTGGCAGCGAGAGCGGCGGCATCGTTGGCGCGGGCGTAGCGGATGGCGATGTGCGGGTGGCGCTGCAGGGCGACGGGGGCGACGAGGGAAGGATATTCGTCGGGGTCCACCACGATGTTGTCGCCGGGCCGCCAGTCGAGGCTTTCGACCAGCATCGACATGCCCTCGGCAACATTGGCGACCAGGCCGATATCCTCGCGCGCGACGCCCCAGGCGGCGGCGACGAGGCTGCGGGCGCGCATCACCTCGGCATCCTGGGCGTGGCGGCCATGGGGGCCGCGGCTCTTGTCGGCGGCGTAGCGGGCTAGCGCCGCGTCATGGCGGTGGAGGAAGGCGGTCTCACCCCCGGCGCAGACATGGGTGATGCCGGGCGGGATGCGGAAGCCGCGCGGGTCGAAGAGCGGCGCGGCCTTCGCCGCGGGGCGCACGGCCTCCGCCAGGGTCGACATGGCTTGGTTCCTCCCGAGTTGCGCCGGATGATAGGCGGATGACGGGTTTCGGCAAGCCGGGGGCGGGGCAAACGCAAAAAGCCGGGCTTTCGCCCGGCTTCCTATCGCGGCAGGTAGCGGCGGATCAGGCCGCGGCGCCTGCCTTCTTCGCCTGGGCGCGGATGATGCGGCGCTTCAGCACCTGCGCCTCTTCCGGCAGGCGGCGGTTCGGCGTGCCGAGCAGGAAGGCGTCGAGGCCGCCATTGTGCTCGATGGTGCGGATGCCGTTGGTCGTCAGGCGCAGCTGGATGCTGGTGGCCAGCACGTCCGAGAAGAAGGACGTCTCCTGCAGGTTGGGCAGGAAGCGACGCCGCGTCTTGTTGTTGGCGTGGCTGACGTTGTTACCCGTCAGGACGCCCTTGCCGGTGATGCCGCAGCGGCGGGCCATGATGCAAATCCCAAGCGCAATGGCGCGCGGCACGGAGCCCACGCGCGGGTGGTGTTGAAGGTGGGGCGATATGCCCTGCGCCGGGGGTGGCGTCAAGGCCGAGCTTGCGCGAGGCTGGCGGAAACACCAGGGGAGAGACGCCGATGCGACTTGCCAACAAGATCGCCCTCGTCACGGGGGCCGCCTCCGGCATGGGGGCGGCGACGGCAAGGCTGATGGCCGCCGAGGGGGCGAAGGTGGCCGTCGCCGACATGCTGGAGGCGGAGGGCGGGGCCGTCGCCGCCGCGATCGGGGCGGCGGGCGGGGTGGCGCGCTTCCTCCGGCTCGACGTCGCGGAGGAGGCGGATTGGGAGGCGGCGGTCGCGGCCGTGACCGGGGAATGGGGCGGGCTCGACATCCTGGTCAACAATGCCGGCATCTCGGGCAGCGCGACCAACGACCTCTACGATACCGGCCTCTGGGACCGGATCATGGCCGTCAATGCGCGCGGCACCTTCCTCGGGGTGAAGCATGGCGTCGCGGCGATGCGGCGGCGGGGCGGCGGCTCCATCGTCAACCTCTCCTCCATCTCGGGGAATGTGGGACAGGAACGCATCCACTGCGCCTACAATGCCTCCAAGGCTGCGGTGCGGCTGCTGACCAAGTCGGTGGCGGTGCAGGAGGGCGCGGCGAAGATCCGGGTCAACACCGTCCATCCCGGGCTGATGCCGCCGATGCGGACCTCCGGGGCGACGGCCGACCCGGTGTTCCGGGCGAAGATGCTGGGGCATGTGCCGCTCGGGCGCTCGGGCGAGGTGGATGAGGTGGCGCGGGCCATCCTCTTCCTCGCCTCGGACGAGGCCTCCTACGTCACCGGGGCCGAGCTGCATGTCGATGGCGGGTATTTGGCCTGTTAGGGGGCGATGGATGGCGGTTTCGGAGAAGGGCTTCCTGCTGGTTCGCGGCGCGCTGCTGGCGGATTCCTCCAGGCGGCGGGGCGAGCCGGCGGATGTGCTGATCGAGGATGGGGTGATCCGCGCCGTCGGCATGGGGCTCGCGGCGCCGGAGGGGACGCCGGTCTTCGAGGCTGCGGGGCTGCTGATGCATCCCGGCCTGGTCAACGCCCATACCCATGGTCATAGCGGCCTCTCCAAAGGGATGGGCGATAATTGGACGCTGGAGTTGCTGCTCGCCGCCTCGCCCTGGATCGGCGGCGGGCGGAGCATTGAGGACAAGAAGCTCACCACGCTGATCTGCGCCGCCGAGATGGTGGCGAAGGGCTGCACCGCGGCCTATGACCTCTACTACGAATTCCCCCTGCCCTCCCGTGACGGGCTGGATGCGGCGGCCTCGGCCTATGCCGAGGCGGGGATGCGCGCGGTGATCGCGCCGATGGTCGCCGACCGGACCCTCTACGAGGCGATCCCCGGGCTGATGGACGCGCTGCCGGAGGCGTTGCAGGGCCAGGTGGCGCGGCTGCGGGCGATGCCGGCCGAGCAGACGCTTGGCGCCATCGGCGAGGTGCTGAAGCATTGGCGCTGGTCAGGGCAGGACATCCGCGCTGGCGTCGCGCCGACCATCCCGCTGCATTGCGCCGACGAATTCCTCTGCGGCTGCGCGCGGCTGGCACGCGAGCATGGCGTCGGCCTGCACAGCCATGTCGGCGAGAGCAAGGTTCAGGCGGTAGTGGGCAGGCAGAGATACGGGAAGACGCTGGTTGCGCATCTCGATGCGCTCGGGCTGCTGGGGCCGGACTTCACCGCGGCGCATGGCGTCTGGATGGATGATGACGACCTGCGGCGGATGGCCGACCGCGGCGCCTCCATCGCGCACAATCCGGGCAGCAACATGCGGCTCGGCAACGGCATGTTCCCGCTGCGCCGGGCGCTCGATGCCGGCTGCAATGTCGGCATCGGCACCGACGGGGCGAGCAGCGCCGACAACCAGAACATGTACGAGGCGATGCGCTATGCCTCGATGCTGTCGAAGGTGCAGACGCCCGATCCGCGATTCTGGGCGACGAGCGACGAGGTGTACCGGGCGGCGACCATCGGCTCGGCGCGGGCGCTCGGCTTCCGCGACATCGGGCTGATCGCGCCGGGCTACAAGGCAGATATCGTCTTCCTCGACCTCGGCAGCATCAACTGGGTGCCGCATCACTGGTCGACCAACCAGATCGTCCATAGCGAGGATGGCGGCGGGGTGCGGCATGTGATGACGGGCGGGCGCCTCATCTTCCGCGACGGGCGGCATGTCGGGATCGACTTGGCGAAGCTGGCGCGTGAGGCGGAGGCGGCGCGGGAGCGGCTCGAGGCGCTGAATGCCGAATGGCATGAGCTGTACCTCAGGCTGGAGCCGGTGGTGGCGAGCTTCTGCCCGGCCATCGCGGCGCAGCCCTATCACGCAAGGCGCTATCTCTGCGACGCGCCGGGCTGATATCCTTCTTCCGCCAGAACGGGAGGGGTGAGGAGATGGACACGCAAGCCGTCGCGGCGGAGTTCGCCGCGCTCTGCAAGGCCGGCCGGTTCGAGGAGGCAGGCGAGCGCTTCTGGGCGGAGGAGGTGGTCAGCATCGAGCCGATGCAGGGCGAGATGGCGGTGCTTCGAGGCAAGGCCGCCGTGAGGGGCAAGGGTGATTGGTGGTATGCCAACCATGAGATCCACAGCGCAGAAACCCACGGGCCCTATGTGAACGGCGACCAGTTCGCGCTGCGCTTCCATATCGACGTCACGCAGAAGGCCTCCGGCCAGCGGATGCAGATGGAGGAGGTCGGCCTCTACACCGTGCGGGACGGCAAGGTGGTCGAGGAGCGCTTCCTCATCCGCATGGGGTGAGGCGCTGGCACGGTATTGGCATGGGGAGACGGAACCTTGCCTTGGATGAGCCTCATGCCCCTACCCCGCCGTGCCCTGCTTGCCCTGCCCGCCCTTGTCGGCAGCAGGGCGGCCCTTGCGCAACCCACCTGGCCGGAGCGACCGATCCGCTGGGTGGTGAATTTCCCGCCCGGCGGGGCGGCGGATACGCTCTCGCGCATCCTCGCCGAGCAGATCGGCAGCGGGCTCGGCCAGCCTATCGTCGTCGAGAACCGGCCGGGCGCGGGTGGCATGGTGGGGACGGAGATCCTCGCCAGGGCGCGGGGCGATGCGCACCTGGTGATGATGTCGAGCGCCGCTTCGCATGGGATCGGGCCCGCGCTCTACCCGGCCGTGCCGTACGACCCGGTCGCGGATTTCACCCATGTCGCGCTGGTCGGCACCTTCCCGAGCGTGCTCGTGGTCAATCCCGGCGTGCCGGCGCAGAGCCTGGCTGAGTTCCTGGCGCTGGCGCGAGGGCGGCCGGGCGGGCTCGCCTTCGGCACCGGCGGCAATGGCACGATGAACCACCTCACCGGCGTGTTGCTGGCCCGTGCCGCGGGGGTGGAGCTGACGCATGTGCCCTATCGCGGCTCGGCCCCTGCCCTGGCAGATGCGATGGGCGGGCAGATCCCGGCGGTAATGGAAAGCCTGCCGATCGCCCTGCCGCATCTCCGCGCCGGGCGGCTGCGGGCGCTCGGCACCAGCGAGGCGGCACGCGATGCGGCGCTGCCGGAGGTGCCAAGCTTCGCCGAGGCCGGGTTCCCGGCGGTGCAGAGCACCAACTGGTTCGGCTTCTCCACGGCGGCCGGGGTGCCCGCCACGGTCATCACGCGCTGGCAGGCGGCGATCGAGGCAGCGCTGGCGGACGGGCGCGTGCGGGAGCGCTTCGCCGGCATCGGGGTGGTCCCCGGGCGGATGGGGCCGGCGGAGTACACCGCGCTCGTCAGCGGCGAGCTGGCGCGGTGGCGGCGGGTTATCGAGGAGGCCGGGGTGAAGCCGGACTGACCCGCCGCCCTCCGCTCAGAAAATGAAGTCGCTGGCCTGCAGGGTGTGGTGGCCGGCAAGCTCGATCTCAAAGGTGGTGGGCTGTGGGGCGAAGACGAAGGGCACGTGGAACTGCACGACCGTGTGGTCGCCCTCGGTCACGGCGCGGACCTGCAACGCGCTCCCTCCGGTAAAGTCCCCGCCGCCGAGGAAGACCGGCGCCTGCGTTCCGTCGGTCCAATTGGCATAGGCTTGCAGGTCGATCCTGTCCTGGCCGGGGTGGAAGTCGAGGATCACGTCGCGCGTCGCGGCGTCGGTTCCGGTATCGGAGGCGAAGACGCCGGGGGCCGAGCGGAAGGCGAAATGGAAGACGTCAGCGCCCCAACCGCCCGTCATCTCGTCGCGCCCGAGATTGCCGATCAGCGCGTCGCTCCCGCTGCCGCCGAACAGCGTATCACTGCCGCCCTCGCCGTCGATCCGGTCCTGCCCGGCGCCGCCATAGAGCAGGTCGCCGAAGTCACGCGCCGCGGTGATGGAGCCGCCTGCGCCGCTGGAGGCGAAGACGCCGGCGCCGTCGATGCTGTCATCGCCGTCGCCACCATATACGGTGTCGGATTGATAGCCGGCGAAGATGGTGTCGTTCCCGAGCCCAGCGAAGATCAGGTTGTCGCCCGGGCCGGCCAGGGGGTCGCCGAAGCCGCCTTCGGGCCCGTTGCCGTAGATCAGGTCGTCGCCGCTGTCGGCGAAGATGGTGTCGTTACCGGCGAGCCCATCCACTGTTTCTGCGTGGAACGAGCCGAAGAGCTGGTCGTCGCCCAGGGTTCCGGTAATGGTTGCGGATTGCGGCCTGGTACTTCCTCCAAGGTGGACAGTCGGCCGGGCGATTACTGTATCTTTACTGAAGCCTGTCCTAGGAAGATTTAAGCATTCCAATGCATATTTGCCGAATCACAGTCGCCCCATCGATATTTCCGAATTAATCATTTTGCTGATGCTTGCCGAATCGATCCGGCTGCGGGCCGCCCTGGAGGACGACTATCGGCCGGGTGCGCGGTTCCCTAAGCTGGCGCGAGAGATGCCGCACAGAGCATCCCACGTCCAGGAAACGGAATCGCATCGATGAACAGGCTCGACGGCAAGGTTGCGTTGGTTTCGGGCGCGGCGCGCGGTATCGGCGGCGAGGCCGCCCGGCTGATGGCGAAGGCGGGCGCGGCAGTGATCGTCGCCGACATCCTCGATGAGGCCGGGCGGGCGACCGTCGAGGACATCCGCGCGGAGGGCGGCCAGGCGGAGTACATCCGCCTCGATGTGACGCGCGAGGAGGATTGGCGGGCCGCCATCGGCCTCGCCACCACGCAGTTCGGCAAGCTCGACATCTTGGTGAACAATGCCGGCGTCTTCATCGGAAAGTCGATCGAGGATGTCACACTCGCGGAATGGGACAGGCTCGTCGCCGTCAACATGACCGGCGTCTTCCTCGGCACCCGGCTCGCCGTGCCGGCGCTGCGGGAGGCGGCGACGTCTTCCGAGCATGGCAGCGCCATCGTCAACCTCGCCTCCATCGCCGGCATCGTCGGCTCGCAGCTCGACCCACTCTATTCGATGACGAAGGGCGGGGTGACGCTCTTCACCAAGTCGGCTGCGCTGGAATTCGGGCGCAAGGGCTACCGGATCCGGGTGAACTCCATCCATCCCGGCGTGATCGAGACGGATATGGGCGAGCAGACCTTCGTCGCCCGCGCTCAGCGGACCGGCAGCAACGACACGGCCCCGGCGCGGAAGACCGCCATGGATTCGGTGCCGTGGGGCCGCCTGGGCGTGGCCATGGACATCGCCAAGGGCATCGTGTTCCTCGCCTCCGACGATGCCGGCTACATGAACGGTGCCGGCCTCGTGGTCGATGGCGGCGTGACCGCGGCCTGAACCTTCCGCTCGAACCGAGATTCCAAGGAGCATCGACCCTATGCCCGACATGATGCCCGCTCCGGCCGCCCGGGGCTTCGACGCGCTCATCATCGGCGCCGGCTTCTCCGGCCTGTACCAGCTGCTCTGCCTCAGGGACCGGCTGGGGCTCGACGTCCAGGTGCTGGAGGCGGGCGATGGCGTGGGCGGCACCTGGTACTGGAACCGCTATCCGGGCGCGCGCTGCGACTCCGAAAGCCATTCCTACAACTACACTTTTTCGAAGGAGCTGTTCGAGGAATGGGAATGGTCCGAGCGCTATCCGGAACAGCCGGAGATCATGCGCTACCTGAACCATGTCGCCGACCGCTTCGACCTGAAGCGCAGCATCCGCTTCGGCACTCGCGTCGTGGGCGCGCGCCGTGACGAGGCGGCCAATCGCTGGACGGTGACGACCGAGGCGGGCGAGACGCTGACGGCGCAGTTCCTCATCACCGCCGTGGGCTGCCTTTCGACGGCGAACGTGCCGGCGATCCCCGGGCTCGGCGATTTCGCGGGACGCTGGTACCACACCGGGCAATGGCCGCATGAGGGCGTGGACTTCCACGGCAAGCGCGTCGGCCTCGTCGGCACCGGCTCCACCGGCATCCAGGCGACGCCGGTCATCGCCGAGGCTGCGGCGCATCTCACTGTGTTCCAGCGCACGCCGAATTACAGCGTGCCGGCGCACAACGCGCCGCTGACGCCGGAATTCAAGCAGTGGGTGAAGGGCAACCACGCCGAGCTGCGGCGCATCATGCAGAGCACGCCCAACGGCCACCCCTTCATCATCGAGGATCGTTCGGTCTGGGACGTGAGCGCCGAGCAGCGCCAGGCCATCTACGAGGCGGCCTGGGCGAAGGGCGGCCTGCAATTCCGCGCCGCCTTCCGCGACCTGCTGATCGACAAGGAGGCGAACGACACCGCGGCGGCCTTCCTGAAGGACAAGATCCGCGAGATCGTGCACGATCCGGCGACGGCGGAAGTGCTGGCCGACATCGACCATCCCTATGCGGCGAAGCGTCCGCCGATCGACAGCCACTACTTCGCAACCTTCAATCGCCCCAATGTCGCGCTGGTCGACCTGCGGCGGGCGCCGATCGAGCGCATTACGCCCACCGGCATCCGCACCGCGGCGGCGGAACATCCGCTCGACATCATCGTCTTCGCCACCGGCTTCGACGCCATGACCGGCCCCTTGCTGCGGATGAACATCGAGGGCCGGGACGGCCGGAGCCTGGCCCAGGCCTGGGAGGCCGGGCCGCGCAACTATCTCGGCCTGCAGGTGGCGGGCTTCCCAAACCTCTTCACCATCACCGGACCCGGCAGCCCGTCCGTGCTGTGCAACATGCCGGTCGCCATCGAGCAGCATGTCGAATGGATCACGGATTGCATCGCCCGGATGCGCGCCGAGGGCCTGGCGCGGATCGAGCCGACGGAGGCCGCGATGGATGGCTGGGTCGCGCAGGTCAACGAGGCGGCGCAGGCGACCTTGCTGCCGCAGGCGCATCATTCCTGGTACCTCGGCGCCAATGTGCCGGGCAAGCCGCGCGTCTTCATGCCCTATGCCGGCGGCATGGCGCGTTACCGGGCTATCTGCGACGAGGTCGCCACGGCGGGCTACCCCGGCTTCGTCCGCAGCGCCTGACCCTCAGCCCCTCGCGCGCGTCGGCCGTGGGATGGCGGCGTCGCCCTGGAACTGCAGGGCGCCGCTCAGGAAGGCGGTCATCCGCTCGATCTCGGTCTTCAACTCGAGCGCGGCCTCCTCGCCCGCGCCGCGGCGCAGGGCGGCGAGGATCGCGCCGTGCCGGTGCGCCGCTTCGGGCGGGCTCCCCATGACGATCCAGCGGGCGCCCCAGAACAGGGGGCCGCGCCGCAGCCAGAGCGCCTCGATCATGCCGAGGAGCATCGGCGCGCCGGCCCGCCGGTAGAGGCCGAAGAGAAATTCACGGTCCTTCTGCAGGCAGAGCTCGGGACGGCCGGCGGCGCGGGCGGCATCCTGCTCGGCGACTACGGCTGCCAGCGCGTCTAGCGTCCCCGCCTCCACCCGGCTGGCGGCCAGGCGGATCGCCAGCGGCTCCAGCTCGGCGCGGATGGCGCTGACCTCCTGGAAGGCCGCGCGGGTCAGCCGGGGGACCAGGACGGTGCCCGAGGGCAGGGCGTCGAGCGCCTGCTCGGTGGCGAGGCGGCGCAGCGCGGTGCGGGCCGGCATCGGACTGGTGCCGAGCGCCTCGGCGATGCGGCGGATCGACAGCTTCTCGCCCGGGGCGAAGACCCCTTCCACGAGCGCCTGGCGCAGCCGGCGATAGGCCTGCTCCTCGAGGGGCAGGTTCTCGGCGTCGGTATCGGGAATGGAAAGAGTGATTGTCATGGGCCAGGCTTTGTGATCACATTTTTACGGCGGATGATATGTCGAAATGGGGCTTCGGCCCCGGGGACATCGTCCATCCAGCCCATACCGGAGTGCCCGCCCATGCCCAACCGGTCGCCATCCGCCCGCCCTGCCCATGGAGCCATGCCATGAGCGCCGCCCTCGATGCCCGGCGGAACAGCCTCGACCTGCCGGGGGCGGTCGAGGCGGCGCGCGCCGCCTATGCGGCGAAGCGGCCGCTCAGCGCGGCGCTGCACGAGCAGGCGCTCGAGGTGCTGGGCGGCGGCAATACCCGCAGCGTCATCGCCTACTCCCCCTTCCCGACATCGATGACGCGGGGCGAGGATTGCCGGCTCTGGGACCTCGACGGCCATGAGTATCTCGATCTCTGCGGCGAATACACCGCCGGGTTGTTCGGCCATTCCGAGCCGCGCATCCACGCGGTGCTGCATGAGGTGCTGCGGCGGGGGATCAATTTCGCCTCGGTCGGGCCGGGTGAGGAGCGGCTGGCGCGGCTGCTCTGCGGGCGCTTCCCCTCGCTGGAGCGGGTGCGTTTCACCAATAGCGGCACAGAGGCGAACCTGATGGCGCTGACGGCGGCGCGGGCCTTCACCGGGCGGCCGAAGGTCATGGCCTTCCGCGGCGGCTACCATGGCGGCGTGCTGACCTTCCCCTTCGCCGGCAGCAGCCCGGCGGCGTTGCCGCTGCCCTTCGTGATGGCCGACTACAACGACGCCGAGGGCGCCGCCGCCGCTGCGCGGGAGCATGGGGCGGAGCTGGCGGCGATCATCGTCGAGCCGATGCTGGGCTCCGGCGGCTGCATCCCGGCGGAGCCCGCCTTCCTCGCCGCGCTGCGGGCGGTGGCGGACGAGACCGGCGCGCTGCTGATCTTCGACGAGGTGATGACCAGCCGCCACGCGGCGGGCGGGATGCAGGCGCGGCTCGGCATCACGCCCGACATGACGACGCTCGGCAAGTACATCGCCGGCGGCATGTCCTTCGGCGCCTTCGGCGGGCGGGCCGACATCATGGCGCAGTTCGGCGGCAAGCTGGCCCATGCCGGCACCTTCAACAACAACGTGCTGTCGATGAATGCCGGCGTCGTCGCCATGGGCGAGATCTTCACCGACGAGGCGGCGGAGGCGCTGTACCGGCGCGGCGAGGCGCTGCGGGCGCGGCTGAACGGGCTGGCGGAGGCGGCCGGGGTGCCGCTCACCTTCACCGGCATCGGCTCCATGCTGACGGTGCATTTCCGCCGGCCAATGCCAGGGCGGCCCTATGCCTCGACCCCGGGCGAGGAGCAGCTGCGCGAGCTGTTCTTCTTCGACATGCTGGAGGCCGGCGTCTACCTGGCGCGGCGCGGCATGGTGGCGCTGAGCCTGCCGGTGGGTGAGGCGGAGTTGGATCGCTTCGCCGTCGCCGTCGCCGGCTTCATCGAGCATCGCGCGGAGCAGCTTCGCGCCGGCGGGGTGGCCGGCTGATGCGCGCCTCGGTCCTTGCGCTGCTCGCGGCGGGGCTGCTCGGCCTCGCCGCGCCGGCACAGGCCGGTCCGACCCTGGACGCCGTGCGGCAGAACGGTGCCGTGCGCTGCGGCGTGCCCTCCGGCGTCGCCGGCATGGCGCGGCCCGACTCGCAGGGCCGCTGGGTCGGGCTGCATGCCGATATCTGCCGGGCGATCGCCGCGGCGGCGCTCGGCGATGCGGAGAAGGTGCGCTTCGTCCCGCTCACGGCGCAGAGCCGCTTCACCGCCGTGCAGAGCGGCGAGGTGGATGTGCTGGTCTACCTCACCGCGCTGACGCTCTCGCGGGATGCGACGCTCGGCCTCAGCATCGTGGCGCCGCCCTATTTCTATACCGGCCAGGGCTTCCTGGTGCGCCGCAGCCTCAACATCACCCGCGCGGTGGAACTGGATGGCGCGACGGTCTGTGCCACGCAGGGAAGCGTCGTCGAGCGGAACCTGAACGACTTCGCCCAGCGCTCCAACATCCGGCTGACGACCATCGCCTTCGACACCCAGCCGAATGTCATCGCCGCCTTCTTCGCCGGGCGGTGCGACGCCATCAGCAACGACATGATCAGCCTCAGCGCCAACCGCCTCGCGGCGCCCGACCCGAACGCGGTGATGCTGCTGCCGGAGCTGATCGCCAAGGAGCCGCACGGCGCCATGGTGCGCAACGGCGATGGCGAGTGGGCGCTGCTGGTGCGCTGGACCATCTCCGCCCTGATCCAGGCGGAGGAATTCGGCCTAACGCGCGAGACCGTCGTTGCAGCCCGCGCCAGCACCACCGACCCGCAGGTCCGCCGCTTCCTCGGGCTCAACGAGAATGTCGGCGCCGGGCTCGGGCTGCGCGACGACTGGGCCTTTCAGGTCGTCCGCCAGGTGGGCGACTACGGCTCGCTCTATGAGCGGCATGTTGGCGCGCAGGGGCTCGGGCTGGAGCGGGGGCTGAACCGCCTCTGGAACCAGGGCGGCATGATGATGAGCTGGCTCTGGTGAATGGCCGCGGCGGGCGGGGCTTGATCGATTGCCCCGACGCCGCTTCCCTGCCGGCCTAACAGCAATGCGGAGGACGTCATGCGCCACAATTGGTGGAACCGGGTAGGCCGCTGCCTCGGCCTGCTTGTCCCGCTGATGACCATGGCGGCCGGCGCCGTGGCCGAGGATACCTACCCCGCGCGTCCCATCCAGCTCATCGTTCCCTATCCGCCGGGCGGCAATACGGATCTGATGGCGCGCGCGCTCCAGCAATCCTTGTCTGCGGCGCTGCGTCAGACTGTCGTGGTGGTGAACCGCGGCGGCGCTTCCGGCACGATCGGCGATGCCGAGCTCGCCCGCGCTCGGCCAGACGGATACACGATCGGCCTGTCGCCGAACGCTCCGCTGACGACGCAACCCCATTTGGTGCCGCTCAGCTACTCGCTCGACAGCTTCCGCTTCCTTTGCCTCGTCTATGACAATCCGCAGGTGCTCGTGCTGGGCCGCAACGCGCCGTTCCGCGACATCGCCGGCATGGTCGCCTTCGGCCGCACGAAGCCGGAAGCTCTGGTCTATGGCTCGCCCGGGCAGGGCAGCACCCAGCACATCCTCATCGCGCGCCTGCTGCGCCTTGCGGGGGTCGAGGCGCTCCATGCTCCCTTCACCGGCGCGGGGCCGATGGCGCAGGCGGCGCTCGGCGGGCAGATCATGGCCTTTGTCGAAAGCCCCTCGATCCCCGCCTCCACCGGCCTGCCGGTCGGCGGAGTCTTCAGCGCGGAGCGGCTCGCGTCCCTGCCGGAGGTGCCGACCGTGACGGAGGCCGGCTATCCGATCGTCGGCAGCTCCGCCGGCGGCCTCGTCGCCCCGGCCGGGCTGCCGGATACGATCGCCCATGTCCTCCAGCGCGCCTGCGGCGAGGCAGTGGCGAGCGACAGCTTCCGGACCGCGGCCGGCCGCCTCAACTCTCTGCCCAGCTATGCCGGCGGCGACGAATTCCGCGCGCGCTTCAAGGCGGAAAGCGACGGCAACCGCCAGGTCCTGCAGGATCTCGGGATGGCGCGCGACTGACCTCGGCGATTAACGCCCTGAGTGTGTTCACTCAGGGCGTGTGCAGGCTAGTTCCGAATCAGCGGGCAACCGCCTTCCGCGAGCGGGCGGAAGGCTTGCTCGGCCGGCACGGTCTCGATCAGCTTGAGAACGTCGGCGGGGCCGCGGCTTTCTTCCGGCGTCTTCACCTGGAACAGGTGGACCGGTACGATCATCTGCCCGTCCTCGCGGATCATGCCGCGGCCGAAGGCGTCGTCGTCGGTCGGCATCTGCTTCATCCGGGCGACGGTCTGCTGGCCCGACCGCTTGGCCTCGGCCACGCCCATCTCCTTCACCGTCTTGAGGTAGTGGACGGTCGCCGCATAGGCGCCGGCATGCAGCGAGTTCGGCAGGATGGTCGGCCGCTCGAGGCGCGGCTTGAGCCGGTTGTAGAAGGCGCGGGTCCGGTCGTTCAGGTCCCAGTAGAAGCTCTCGGTCATGATGAGGCCCTGGGCGAGCGGCAGGCCCATGCCGGCGACATCGGTGATGAAGGCGCCGAGGCCGGCGACCTTGGTGCCGCGCCGCGTCAGGCCGAATTCCTGCGTCTGCTTCATGCAGTTGATCAGGTCCGCCCCGGAATGCGCGAGCGCGATGACCTTGGCCCGGCTCGACTGCGCCTGCAGCAGGAAGGAGGCGAAGTCGGTGGTGCCCGGGAAGGGGTGCCGCACGCTGCCGACGACCTTGCCGCCCGCGGCGCGGACGAATTGCGAGGCATCCTCCTGCAGGGCATGGCCGAAGGCATAGTCGGCGGTGACGAAGAACCAGCTGTCGCCGCCTGCCTTCGTCAGGGCCGTGGCGGTGGCATGACCCATTGCCCAGGTGTCGAGCGGGCCATGCATGAGGTTGGGCGAGCACTGCGCGCCGGTGAGGACGGAGGACAGGGCGCCGGTGTTCAGGTGCACCTTGTCCTTCTCGCGGGCGACGGTGTTGGCCGCCAGCGCCACCGCGGTATTGCCGACCTGGACAAGGGCATCGACCCCGGCCCGGTCGATCCACTCGCGCACGATGGCGCTGGCGATGTCGGGCCGGTTCTGGTGGTCGGCACGGATGATCTCGACGCGGATGCCCGGGTTCTGCTCGGTGAATTCCGCCACCGCCTGCTGCACGCAGGCTGTCCCGGTCGGCCCTTCGACGTCGCGATAGGGACCGGACATGTCGGTCAGCGCGCCGAGGCGGATGAGGTTGTCCGCCGGCTGCGCCCTCACGAGCCCGGGCGCGGACAGGACGGCGAGCGGAGAGGCGCCGAGTAGGGCGCGCCGGCTGATGGTCATGAATCCTCCCGTGGTGGCTTTGGCGCTTCGGGGCCGGGATAGGCTGGCCGCGTCGCTGTTTCGGCTTCTGGAGTGCTGTACACGACGGAGCCGCCGGGCGTAACCGCCTGGCGGCGCAGCCCGTGCGTCGGGCTGGGCAAATCGCGGGCGGGCGATCACGAAGGCATCAGCCAAGGGCCATGTCCATCCCGGATGGCCTCCGCCGGGCCAAGGGCCGTAGGATACCTGCAACGGGCCCGCCCTGGCTGGCGCGGCACCGCGGGGAAACCGACATCATGCAGCGCTCCGAACACCGCATCCTCACCACGCATACCGGCAGCCTGCCGCGGCCGCCCGGCCTGACGCAGCTCTATGCGCGCCGGGCCCGCGGCGAGGCGGTGGACGCGGCGGCGATCGATGCGGCGGGGCGGGAGGCGCTGGGGCGCATCATCCCGGCCCAGATCGAGGCCGGGCTCGACGTCATCAACAATGGCGAGCAGCAGCGGGACAGCTTCGCGCTCTATCTCCGCCATCGGCTGACCGGCATCGGCGGCGAGAGCATCCGCACCACCTTCGCCGACATCGACGCCTATCCCGAGTTCAAGGAGGAGTTCACGCGGCAGGCCGGCACCAAGGAGGCGGTGAGCAACACCGCGCTGCTGCCCGCCGCCATCGGCCCCGTCGTCTATGCCGATACCAGCGTGATCGAGGCCGAGTGCGACGATTTCGCGGCCGCGCTCGCGGCTGCGCCGGGTCGGTATGCGGAGGCCTTCCTGACCGCGCCATCGCCGGGAATCATCGCCTCGATCGTCCAGAACCGGCACTACGACACCGAGGAGGCCTATCTGGCGGCGCTGGCCGAGGCGCTGGCGGTCGAGTACCGCGCCGTCGTGGCGCGCGGCTGGGTGCTGCAGCTCGACTGTCCCGACCTGGCCCTGGAGCGGCACTGCTCCTACCGCGACCGGCCGCTGGCGGATTTCCTCGGCTTCGTCGAGCGGGTGATGACGGCGATCAACCAGGCGCTGGCGGGCATCCCGCGCGACCGGGTGCGGCTGCATGTCTGCTGGGGCAACTACGAGGCGCCGCACGACCGGGACGTGCCGCTCGAGGACATCCTGCCGATCCTGCTGCGTGCCGATGTCGGCGCCCTGGTGCTGCCCTTCGCCAATCCGCGGCATGCGCACGAGGTCCGCTGCCTGGAGCGCATGCCGCTGGCGGCGGACCAGCTGATGGTCGCGGGCGTGATCGACACGCTGACCAATTTCGTCGAGCACCCGGAGGTCGTGGCCGAGCGGATCGAGCGCGTGGCGCGGGCGGTGGGCGACCCGCGCCGGGTGCTGGCCGGCACCGATTGCGGCTTCGACACCTCGGCCGGCCGCGGCCGCGTGGCGCCCGACGTAGTCTGGGCGAAGCTCCGCAGCATGGCCGAGGGCGCGCGCCTTGCCTCGTCGCGCCTTTTCACCGCAGCCGGCTGAGGAGGCGGCGCATGTGCTGGATCTGCGAGGTGCGGCGCGAATTCGCCGGTCTGCCGGCGGAGCCGGTGCCGCCGGCGGGGGAGGCCGCCTCCCCTCCCCCCGCCGCCCAGGTCAGCCCTTCGCCAGCCCCACATCCCGAAGCGCCTGGCCCATCGCCGCGTCAGACCGATCCATGAAGGCGGCGAAGCCCGCGGCATCGGCGAAGCTCGTTCCGAAGCCGCGGGTCGCCATGAAGGCCTGGAACTCCTCCGAGCGATAGACGCGGTCGAGCGCGGCGCCGAGGACCTGCCGGACCTCCACCGGGAGGCCTGGCGGGCCGGCGATGCCGCGCCACAGCCCCGCCGCGTAGTCGACGCCGAGCGCCTCCTTCAGCGTCGGCACTTCCGGGAAGGCCGGGTTGCGCGCGACGGCCATGACCGCGAGCGGGCGGGCGCGCCGGGCATCGACCATGCCCTTGGCTTCCGGCAGCGAGCAGGCCGCAAGGTCGACGCCGCCGGCCGCGAGTTCCTGCATCCCCAGCGCGGCGCCCTCGACCGGGACCCAGAGGATGTGCTCGGCGCCGAGGCCCATGGCGCGCAGCCAGCCGACGAAGGCCAAGTGCCAGCTGCCGCCGCGGCCGGAGCCGGAGCCCTTGAATCGCCGTGGCGGCGCCGCGCGCAAGGCATCGGCCAGGGCACGGATATCCGCATAGGGCGAGGCGGCGTTGACCATCACCGCCGCCGGATCCTGGTTCAGCAGCGCGATCGGCGTGTAGCTGCGCGGCGTGATTTCGGTCAGGCCGACCCAATGCATCATGGCGATCTCGAGCGTCAGCATGCCGATGGTATGGCCATCGGGCACCGCGCTGGCGATGGCGGCATGGCCGACGACGCCCTGGCCGCCGGTGCGGTTCACCACGACGATCGGCTGGCCGAGATCGCGCTCGAGCAGGGTGGCGATGATGCGCGCGACGGCATCCGTGCCGCCGCCGGCCGCCCAAGGCACCAGGAGCTGAATGGGCCGGGAGGGATAGCGCCCCTGGGCACCGGCCCCCAGCGAACGCAGGGCCAGGGCCAGAGCGGGCGCCGCGAGCAGGCTGCGGCGACGGGTCCGGACCCGGCCGGCCTTCGCTTCCATGACAGTCACGGGCCCGCTTGGCCCGCCATCGCGCAGCGGCATCCGTTCATCCTCCCAGATCGCCTGTCGGGTCATCGCGGCGCAGGCCCGGATGCCCCGGCGGATTCGTTGTTGCCGCGGGAAAGTGGGCGCCGCGCCGCGAGAGGTGTCAAAGAAAAATGCGCAGCCGGATCGGCCGGTGCTTTGGCAAGGCCAGGGCAACCGGGGCCGCCCGTTCGGGAAGGCCTACCCGTAAGGAACCTCCCCCATGGCTGAGCATGAGCTGCCGCGTCGCGGCCTCGTCCTCGCGGCTGCCGCGCTCGGGACCGGCGGCGCTGGCTATCCGCCGCCCTCCCCCATCGACAGCGGCCATGTCGAGGGTGGCCGGGTGCAATTTCCCGACTGGCGGGGGCCGGCCGACCCGCCGGGCGGTGGTGCCCCGCAGCCACGGCCGCCGGGGGAGCGCATCGGCTTCGCCGTCATCGGCCTCGGCCGCATCGCGCTGGAGGAGGTGCTGCCCGCCTTCGCCGAGTGCAAGGAGGCGCGGCCGGTGGCGCTGGTCAGCGGCAGCCCGGAGAAGGCGCGGGTGGTTGCGGCACAACACGGCATCCCCGAGGGTGCCGTGCATGGCTATGGCGAGCTCGAGCGGCTGCGGGAGAACCCGGCTGTGCAGGCGGTCTACATCGCGCTGCCGAATGCCATGCACCGCGAATACACCGAGCGGGCGGCAGCCATAGGCAAGCATGTGCTGTGCGAGAAGCCGTTGGCCACCAGCCTCGCCGATTGCCAGGCGATGACCGCGGCATGCGCGCGGGCCGGCGTCCGGCTGATGATCGCCTACCGTGCGCAATACCAGCCGCATCACCGGGCGACGATCGCCCTCATCCGGAGCAGGGAGCTGGGGCGGCTGCGCCTCATCGAGGCGGCCAATACCCAGGTCAACGGGCCCGGGCCGCAATGGCGCTATGACGGGCGGATGGCGGGCGGCGGCGCACTGCCGGATATCGGCCTCTATTGCCTCAACGCGACTCGCTACCTGACCGGGGAGGAACCGGTGCAGGCCTTCGCCTCCATCTACAGCCCGCCGGGCGATACGCGCTTCGCCGAGGTGGAGGAGAGCATCGCCTTCCAGCTCCGCTTCCCCTCGGGTTTGATCGCTAATTGTCTCAGCAGCTACGGCACCTACGAGAACCGCAGCCTCAGGCTGCATTTCGAGCGGGGCAGCATCGAGATGGCGCATGCCTTCGCCTATGAGGGGCAGCGTCTCACCGTGCAGCGGCGGGTCGGCGAGATCGGGGCCGAGGAGGAGCGGATCGTCAAGCCGAAGAACCAGTTCGCCCAGGAGATCGACCACTTCGCCGCCTGCGTGCGGGAGGGACGGCAGCCGCATACGCCGGGCGAGGAGGGCGTGCAGGACCAGGCGCTGATGGAAGCGCTCTACCGCTCGGCGAAGGAAGGACGACCGGTGCGGCTGGAGCCGCCGCCAGGGCCGACGCGCGGGCCCGATCCGGCCTGAGGAGAAGGGTATGGAGGGGGTTGGATTCGAACCAACGTAGGCGAAGCCAGCGGATTTACAGTCCGCCCCCTTTAGCCACTCGGGCACCCCTCCAGGGAGCCGGGGGGATATCCGGCTTCACCCCGCCCTGTCAATGCGCCGAGCCCCCTGGCGTCGCCAGGAATTCGCCGAGCCAGGGCGCCCGCCAGCCCTCCATGTGCCAGGAGAGAGATTCGACGCCGTCGAGCGCCGGGTCGGGCGTGTCGAGCCGCACCTCGCCCGCCTCGGCCAGGCCGCGGCGGAAGGCGGAGCGGCCGCCCGCCTCGAGCCGAAGCGCGCTGGCCGGGCCGTGCAGGCGGGCGAGGCCCTCGGCCGGCTGGAAGGCGCCGGCGACCGTCACCCCGGCCGGCAGATAGCGGGCAAGGAGGAAGTGATCGCCCTCCCCGGCGCCGGCCAGGCGCAAGCCGAGGAAGGTGGTGCGCGGGCGAAGGCCCAGCGGCGGCGGCGCGTCGGGCGGCCCCTCCGCCGGGCCGGCCTGGGCGATGGTGAGGAATTCGCCCTCCGCCCCCCAGCGGCAGAGGATCAGCCATTCGGCCTGTGCCGGACCGAGGCGATGCGGCGCGTCATAGGGTCCGGTGCTGAGCCGGCCCCGCAGCGCCATCACGAAGCCTTCCGGCACCATCATCCGCGGCGTCGCATGTCTCACGCGCTGTCTCCCCTTCGGACGATCTCGAGCATCTGCGTCTCGCGGTGGCCGCCCTGGACCACTTGGCAGCGGGCGGTCTCGGCCGGCGGGATGCCATGGGCCAGGCGCATCACCCCCGGCGCATCGCGGAGGAAGCGCACCCAGTCGCAGCAGGCCTCCAGGTAGCCGGCATCGGCCATGTCGCGGTCGGCATTCAGCACCACCAGCCTTCCGCCGGGCCGCAGCAGCGCGAAGCAGGCGGCGGTGACGGTATGGGCCAGCCGGTCGGTGAGGTCGTCGTAGAGCGTCGTCGCATAGATCAGGTCGAAGCCGCTGCGCGGCAGGGTGCCGTCAAAGGTCGCCTTCGGGCTGCGGTGCAGCGTCTCGATGCCGCGCGCGGTGTGCTCCATCTGCACCATGGCGAGGGAGGCGGCGTCCTGGTCGAGGGCGACGAAGCGGCCGATCCGCCCGGCCTGCACCGCCTTCGACAGCTCCGCCTCGCGCAAATGGCCGCAGCCGAGGGCGAGGACATGCGGGTTGCGCCGCTCCTCCGCCACCATGTCGATGCGGCCGGCGATCACCGCCAGCCGGGCGCGGGCGGCGACGGCGGCAGGGGCGGCGAAGTCGCGGCGGAACAGGGTGAGGCCGAGGGCGCTGGCCTGCTCGTTCTCCAGCGCCGCCTCGCCGCGATAGAGCATGTCGAGCATCGGCGCGTCGCCGGCATAGCCGCGCGGCTTGCGGTAGCCGCGACGGGCGAAGGGATTCTCGTGCAGGAGCGCCAGCAGCGGGTGGGCGCGGAGCGCGGCGACGCTGCGCTGCCAGGCGGCGGGGGCGGCGGTGTTGCGTAGCCAGCGCAACCCATCGGCCAGGGCGTCCAGTACCGGCGCCGCAGGCTCCGCCCCACGCAGCCGGACCAGCGCCTCATCCAGCAGATGGCGGGAATCGGGCGGCGCGGAGGCCAGCGAGGCGGGCGCGGCCGGGCGGAAGGCCTGGGCCAGCGGAGCGCCCTTGGCGGCGGCCTGCATCGGCATATGGGTCATGGTCGCCTCACTGCTTTTGGGGCCACCTAGCAGCGGGGGTGGCCATCGCATGACCGGACCATGGCAGGGCCTGCGTGACCTCAGCGTGATTGCGGATGCCGCTTCGCCCTGGCCCCCGAAATCACGCTAGGCTCACGCAGGCGCACGCAGCATGCCCGTGACGATAGCCGAAGGGGGCGGGGATGACGGATCGCGGTTCTCAGGGGGCCTGCCCATTCGGCGGCGCGGCGGCGAGCGGCATCCTCGGCCCGCTGCCGGGCTTCCGGCACGTCTTCGGCCCACCCGCGGCGGCGGAGCGATTCCAGGTCGATGGCCAGGATCCTCGCACCTCGCCTGCCGCGCTCGCCACGCTGCGGCGGCGGCTGCGCGGCCTCGCAACGCTGATGGGGACTCGGCCGCCAGGCGCACCGGAGAACCCGAACCTGCCCTCGGGCTACACCTACCTCGCACAGTTCGCCGCGCATGACATGGTCTCGACCAGCATGGCCTTCTGGTCGGCCGGCGGGCCCGACCCGGGCGTCGCCAATGCCCTCGGCGCGCCGCTCCGGCTGCGGACGCTCTATGGCGGCGGGCCGGGCGCCTGCCCCTTCGCCTTCGCGCCCGACGATGCGCGCGACCAGAACCGCAGCCGCTTCCGCCTTTCGGCCTTTGCAGGGGCCGGGGGCGATGCCGCCTGCTTCCGCGACATCGCCCGCGCGGCGACGCCGGGAACGCTCGGCAACCGTGGCGGCTTCTCCGGCACCGGGCGGGGCGAGGCGCTGATCGCCGATTCGAGGAACGACCAGAGCCTGCTGCTCTCCCAGCTCAGCACGCTGTTCATGCTGCTGCACAACGTGCTGCTAGACATGCTGCCGAAGCCCGGGACGCAGGCGGCCCGCAGCTTGCGCGAGCGGACGGCGGCGCGATTCGCCGTGGCGCGGGAGGCGACGACCCTCGTCTTCCGCAACGTGCTGCGCCACGACCTGCTGCCGCGGCTGCTCGACCCCAAGGTTCGCGCGCTCTACGACAACCCGGCGCCCGAATGGCTGGAGCCGGAGCCGGGACCCGGCCTGCCGCTGGAATTCTCGCACGGCGCCTTCCGCTTCGGCCATGCGATGCTGCGCGACACCTACCGCATCGGCCGCTTCACCGACGCGACGCTCGCCGACCTGCTGCGGCAGAACTCGACGCGCGGGCCGAATGCGGTGCCGCTGACGCGCGACTGGCTGGTGCGCTGGTCGCAATTCTTCCAGCTGCCGGGCCGGCCCGCGCCGAACCTCTCCATAAAGCTCGGGCCGCGCTACACGCCGATGCTGATGGGCGACGGGTTCTTCGACCCGATCGAACCGGGCGACCCGGCTGGGGTTGCCTTCCGCGACCTTATGAGCGCCTCGCTCACCGGCATGCGCTCGGTCGGCAGTCTCTGGGCGCATGTGGCGGCGCTGCGGCCGGGGCTCGCCGCGCAGTCGCCGCTGCTGGCCGACCCGGCGGCACGGCAGGCGGCGCTCGCCGAATGGCTTGGGCGCGACAGTGCCGTCAGCCTGCTGACCGCCGAGGATGTCGCCGCGCTCGCCGCCGAGCCGCCCCTGCCCTTCTACATCCTGTTCGAGGCGGAGCATGAGGCGGAGGGCGAGCGGCTCGGAACGCTCGGCTCGCTGCTGGTCGCCGAGACCGTGTATGGCGCGCTGGCGCGGGAGCGGCTGGCCTCGGAGGGCGAAGACGGGCTCGGCTCGGCGCTCGACCGGCTCTGCGCCGCCTGGCTCGGCGACACCCGCTTCCCCGATCCGCCGCTCGTCGAGGATATGCCGGGGCTGGTGGGCTACCTCGCCCGCCGGCTCGGCCTCGAGGCGGCGGACCCCGCCTTCATCTGATCCCGCAAAGGAGACAAGCGATGGCCCTGAACCCGACCGAACCCGTCGACATGACCCCGATCAACTACGAGAACTGGGGCAAGCTCATCAAGAGCTGGGCCACCGGCGATGACTATGTGCGGAACGGCCACCAGTACCCGGTGCCGAAGACCCTCGATGAGGTGAAGCGGCAGCTCGCCGCGGCGAATACCGGCCTCACCCTGCCGGCGCGCATCCAGAAGCTGCAGGTGGTGGTGGGGCGGAGCGACACGCTGCTGCTGCGCCTGCCGCCGCCCGATCTGGTCAAGGCATCGGAGAAGCGGCTGGCGACGGAGGATTACGCGCTGCCGGCCTTCTACAACGAGCACTACGACGGTGCCTCGCCGACGCCGCTGCCGGACAAGGAGGCGCGGATGAAATTCCACGCGCAGCGCATCGGCGACTACTCGATCGCCAACTGCCAGTAAGGCCGGCCTACCAGTCGCCGTGCCGGGCGCCGTAGGTCGGCAGCCCTGCGGCGGCGATGCCGTCGCGCAGGCGGTTCCATTCCTCGGCGCGGCGGATCGGGTAGAGGTGCAGCAGCCAGCGCACCATGTCGAGGTCGCTCGGCGGCGCATTGGCGAACCAGCTGTCGCGCACGCCATTGAGGTAGCGCGCGGCGGCCTCTTCCGCCTCATCGATGCGGCCGAGTCGGGCCAGCGCTGCGGCGCGCCAGGCCGGCAGGGTGCGGATGACGTCCTGCGCGCGGTCGCAGGCGTCGAGCGTGCCGGCATCGTCGCCGGCGAGATAGGCGATCGTCACCTGATAGCCCCAATGGGTAAGGCTCGGCATCAGCGACATCTCGAGCGATTGGGCCGCGAGTTCCGCCGCGCGCTCGTGGTTGCCGGCGAAGCTGTGGAACAGCGCCGTCGAGATCAGCGTCCAGCTGTCATTCGGGTTCAGCTCGCAGGCGAGGCGCATCGGCACCTCGGCCTGAGCGTGCTGGCCGCTCATCGCCAGCGACCAGCCGAGCGTCAGCTGGGCGCGCGAATCCGTTGGGTCGAGATGCACGGCGCGGCGAGCGAGTTCGACCGCGCGGGCCTCTCGTTCGCGGCTGCGGCGCTCGCCGGGATGGATGATGTGGACCGAATTCTCCATCTGGGCGAGACCGCTATAGGCCGAGGAGAAGCCCGGCGTGCGCTCGATGCATTCGCGGAAAAGCTGCCCCGCCCGCGCCCAGTTCTCCGGGCTGAAGCTGCGGATCATCGCCGTCGCGCGCAGCCAGCGGTCATAGGACTCGAGCGAGACGTCGGATTCGACGGCGAGGCGCTGCAGCCGCGCCGAGGAGATCTGCAGGTTCAGGGCGATGGCGATGCGGCGGACGATGTCGCGATGCGCCTCGAACCAGCCATCGAGGCGCAGCTCCATCCGCTCCGACCAGATGAAAATTCCGCTGTCCTGCTCGGCGAGGGTGAGAACGAGGCTGATGCGGTCGCCGACCTGGTAGGCCGTCGCGCTGATGCGGTAGCGGGCGGAGACGCGGCTGCCGGTCTGCTCGGCGCTCGGCATGGCGGGGCCGTCGACGACGAACCATTCGCGGAAGCGCACCAGGCAGGCGATGAGGTCGTGGCGGAAGCCGAGCGCCAGGTGCATCTGGTCGGGGCCGACGCCGTTCACCGCGAAGGGCTCGACGAGGAGTGCGATGCGGGCCGGGGTGCCGCTCGGGCGCGGCACCGGCGCAGGGGTCAGCGCCTCGAGCTGGGACTCGGGCAGCGGCGCGGGCTCCGCCAGGGCGATGGTGCCGAGCTTGATCTCGGCGACCAGCGCCTGGGTCGCGGCGGAGGGCTCGGCGTCGTATTCCTCCTCCAGCAGGCGCCAGAGCTGCTCATAGGCACGGAGCGCGGCGACGGTGTCGCCCGCCTCGGCGCTGCCGCGCATCAGGGCGCGGCAGGCCTCCTCATGCGTTGGGTCGAGCCGCAGGATCGCCTCGGCCAGGCGCAGGCGGAGACTGCGCGGCTGGCTCTCGACGCGCAGCGCCGATTCGAGGGCCCGGATCAGCCGGTCGTGGAAGGCTTGGCGGGTGACGCTCAGCCAGCCGCGGAAGGCCGGGTCGAGATCGTCGAGGCCCTGCAGCAACGCCTCGCTCAACCGCGGCATCGAGAGAAGCAGCGGATGGGCGATGCCGCGCTCGGCGGAGTGCAGCACGTCGCGCGCGTCGGGCCGGGCGAGGGCGAGATCGAGGCTGACGGTGAGGCGGTCGGTGCGGAGAGCGTTGCAGCCGGCGGCCTCCATCGCCTCGCGCAGCTCGTGCAGCACCTGGCGCAGCGAGGCGCGGGCCTTCTCCTCGCCCGTCTCGCTCCAAAGCAGGCCGACCAGGCGCTCGCGGCTCTCCTCGCCGCTCTCGCTCAGCAGCAGGTAGCCGAGCAGGGCGCGGGCCTTGCGGCTGCGCAGGCGCAGCTCTTGGCCTGCGAAGCTGGCGCGCAGGGGACCGAAAAGCGAGGCGTTGAGCAGCGCCGGCGCCACCTGCGCGGCCCGGCCCTCCGAGGTGATGGCCTGCTGCGGTGACTCCTCCATCCACTCCCGGCCCGGATGCGCGCGACGTAACCGGGCGTCAGAACAACGCAATTCCGCCGGTATGGCAATCGCCGCCGCCGGTGCGGGCGATAGTCGCCAGCAGCCTTTCACCTGCGGTTTCCGAAGGTTCGACCTCCAAACCCGGGACGACGATTCGGATGGCGGGCAGGCCCCATTCCGGCCGCGTCAGGTCGAGGGCGAGAACCGGCAAGCCCCGGGCGCCGAGCCGGCCGGTCAGCACGGCCATGGCGGCGGCGGGATCGGCGGGCAGGTCTGGGCGAGGATCGACGGCGCCTTCGGGGTGGAGCAGAGCGCAGCTTCCGGCCCGGATGCCGTGGTAGCGGGCGAGCAGCGCCCGGTCATGGGCGTTGAGCGCGGCCGGCCCGGCCTCACCCTGCTTAGCCAGGACGACGGCATGGGCCATTTCCATCTGCGCCATTTCCAGGATGGCGGCGCGGGCGGCGCCGGCACGCGAGGCGCGGGCGGCGAGTCCGCAGCAGAACCCCTTCCCCTCCGGCCCGGTCGAGAGCGCGGCGATGACGGGCACGCCGAGATCGGTGGTGAGGTCGAGCAGCCAGCTTCGCCGTCGCGCCTTGCCCAGGCGCAGCTGGGCGATGAGCGAGGTGGCGGCATCCATGGCCGGGTCTTCCAGCGCGACGGGGCGGCCGCGCCGTCCGCCACGCCACCAGAGGGCGGCGGCATCGCGCTCGATCAGCTCCAGCAGGGCGTGCAGCGCCGCGGCCTCCGGCGTCGGCCCGGCGGCGCAGCCGATGCTGAGGGGCCAGGGCGGGGCGAATTCCGGGCGCGGGCGGCGCAGGCAGAGATCGGCCGGCAGCCAGGCTGTGCCGGGGGCATCGAGGCGCAGAAGCTCGACCCAGTCCTGCGGTGACACGTCTCCGGGCAGGATGCGGGAGAGCCAGTCGGGCTCCAGCGGCCTCGATCGGAACCGGGCACGATTGGCCGGGGTCTCGATGGAGGAGAGCAGTTCCACCCCCTCCCCCACGCAGCCCTCGAAGGCCTCGATCAGGCTGGTGCCGACGCCTGAGGCACCGGCCAGCCCATCGCCAAGCCGCAGTTCCGCCCCAAATACGGCAAGGCCTGAAGCGGTTGGGCAGTCGAGGGTGAAGAGCCGGGTGAAGCGGCTGGCGGCAAGGAGCAGCAGAGCACGGTTGCGCTCCACCGGGCCGGGCGCGGCGGGGACGGGACAGCCGAGCCAGGCGAGGAAGTCGCCTACATCCGGCCCGGCGGGGCCGGATGGGTCGAGCAGGTGCCGGGCGGCGGCCTCGCAGAGGGCGGCGTTTTCGTGCATCCGCCGAGACTAGCCCAGCGCCCCCATCCCGGAATCCTTTGGATCTCTCCACTGGGCCACGAGCCTTCGTTTTCAGTGGCTGACTTGTCCGCGAAGCCCGCGGACAGGACACTAGGCGAAGAGGAAATCCGCCTCCCCAGGCATTGCCGGAGAGGTCTGTGAGCTGGCCGCCGCCCAGGTCGAGCCCGGCGAGCAGGATGGCCTGCGGCGGAGCGCCTTCCGGCAGGTCGAGATGGAAGAGCAGCCGCGGCCCGTCCACCCCGGCGCTGAGCGCTGCCTGCATCGGTGTGCCATCCACCATCAGGTCGAGCACCGGCGCCCCTCCGACGATTTGAACGGCTTCGGAAAAGACGAGGGTGAGGTCGACCGAACCGCCACGGACCGCGCCATCCATATGATGGAAGCTGGGCGCCGCCTGGTCGGCCGGCCAGATACTCGCACCGAGCACGGTTCCGGGCAGGGTGAGGTGCAGCGGGTTGCCGGCGGCGTCCTGCAACCGGCCATCGGGGTCCTCAAGAGCGGTGACGCGGATGCCTTCCCGCGCCAAGTCGCCCGGCTGCACGCGCAGGGTGAAGACGAGGCTGGTCGGGCTGCTGCGGAAGGGGTCGAGCAGAGCATGGCGGGCGGTGCCGCCGGCATCGACCAGCAGGCTAGGCATCGCCTGGCCATCGGCGAGGTGCAGCGCCTCGCTGGCGGAGAGGGTGAAGCGCAGCACCTGGCCGGGGATGTATCGGCCATCGTCGGGGGCGACGAGGCTCGCCGTCGGCGCGACGGTATCGACCAGCAGGTTGGCGAGGCCGGGGGCGGCCGGCAGGGTCGGCACCAGCGCATTGCCGGCGAGGTCGGTGACGGCGCCGGCGGGGTCGTTGAGGCCCGTCAATGTGACGCCATGCCCCTGCACCCCGCCGGGCAGGGCGAGGCCGAAGCGGAGCACTGTGGGGTCGGCGCCGGCGAGCAACGTCGCCTGCATCGCCTGGCCACCGATCTGGAGGTTGAGCACCGGCGCGGCCTTGCCGCCGGCGACCGCCACCGCCTCGCTCATCTGCAGGTCGATGACCAGACTGTCGCCGATGCCGACCGGGCCGGGTCTCTCCAACACCGCCGCGCGGATGGCAGGCGGGGTGAAATCGGCCTGGACCAGGACGTTGGAGAAGTCCGGCACGGTGCCGAGCGCGCCGGGCCAGGCATTGCCGACCTTGTCGGTCACAGCCCCGCCGCCGATCAGGCGGCCGAGGGTGATGCCCGCCTGAGCCTTCGCATCGGCCTCGACGACCAGCCCGAAGGAGAGCTTGTTGGCCGCCGGATGGCCGAGCAACGCCGCCTGCCAAATGGTGCCGCCGATCACCACCTCCAGCACCGGGGAAGGAGCGCCGAGTTGCAGTTGCACCGTCTCGTCGAAGGCTAGGGTGAAGACCAGTGTATCGCCCGCCCGGTGATTGCCGGGGGCGGGGCCCGTGATGCCGGTGAGGCTCGGCGGGTCGAGGTCGGCCTTGACCAGCACGCCGGAGAGGTCCGGCACGCCCATCAGCCCGCCGGCGAGCAGGTTGTTGGAGTTGTCCTTGATTGTCCCCCCGGCCTGGAGAATCTCGCCGAGGGTGATGCCGTCCTGGTCGGAAGCGTTGGCTGGCAGGGTGAGGCGGAAGGTCAGGCGGTGCGGTACCGGGCTGGAGACATAGGCAGCGGTCAGCACTTGGTCGCCGACCAGCACCTCCAGCAGCGGGCCGGCGCCGCCCGGCGGGATGGCGACGACCACAGGCTTGTTGAACTGCACGGTGAAGTCGAGCGCCTGGCCAGCTTCGTAATTGTCCGCGGTCGGGCCGGCGACGGCGGTGACGACGGGCAGGGTCGTCTCGCCAACGCGAAGGTTCAGCGTGGCGCGGGCCGAGACATTGCCGGCGCCGTCCTCGGCATCGATGCCGATGGCGTAATACTGGCCGAGCGGCAGGGTGCCGAGGGCGAGTTGCCAGGCGCCGGAGCCGTCGGCGGTGGTGGTGGTGAGGAGCCGGGTGCCGTCATAGGCGCGGATGATGGCCCCGGCCTCGGCAGTGCCGGCGACGGCGGGGGTGATGTCGGTCGTCTGCCAAATGGGCTGGCTGCGGTCCCCGCTGGTGTCGCCGGCGAAGCCGGTCAGCACCGGGGCGGTGGGGCCGGTCTGGTCCACGGCGAGGCAGAAGGCCGCGCTGTCGCCATCCGTCCCACGGGCGACGAGAAAGACGCTCCGCTCATCGATGATGTTGGCCAGCGCCTCCCAATTCCCCTGCGCGTCGGCGGTGGCGCTGCCGATCTGGATGGCGCCGAGCATCAGCCGGACCAGGGTGCCGGCCGCGGCCGTGCCATAGAGCATGGGGTTGGGATCGGCGGTGATGCCGTCCCCTGGGGTGCCGGTATCGTTGCGCAACCCGATGATGACGGGGGCCATGGCCATACTGGTCCTGTTCCGAGACCGCGACAGGATCGGAGCTGGAGGTAAAGGAAGCGTGGCCTTGCGAACGGAATTTCCATGGCCGGGGGGCCGGTGGCGGTCTCGGCAACCCCTTGCTATACCGCACCCGCCGGAGCACCCGGATGGCGGGGCCGCCGTGCGCCCTGGCTCTCGGACGCGCGGTGGGAAGTCGCCGGAAGAAGGATACCCGTCACCATGGCGCGACGCCGTCAGCTCTATGAGGGCAAGGCCAAGATCCTGTTCGAGGGGCCCGAGCCCGGGACGCTGGTGCAGTACTTCAAGGACGACGCCACTGCCTTCAACTCGCAGAAGAAGGGCACCATCACCGGCAAGGGCGTGCTCAACAACCGGATCAGCGAGTACCTGATGAGCCGGCTGATGGAGGTCGGCATCCCGACCCATTTCATCCGCCGGCTGAACATGCGGGAGCAATTGATCCGGGAGGTCGAGATCATCCCGCTCGAGGTGGTGGTGCGGAACGTGGCAGCAGGCAGCCTTTCGACTCGGCTCGGCATCGCCGAGGGGACGCGGCTGCCCCGCTCCATCATCGAGTATTATTACAAGAACGACGCGCTGAACGACCCGCTGGTCTGCGAGGAGCACATCACCGCCTTCGGCTGGGCGGCGACCCAGGACCTCGACGACATGGTGGCGCTGGCGCTTCGGGTGAACGACTTCCTCACCGGGCTGATGCTGGGCGTCGGGATCACGCTGGTCGACTTCAAGGTGGAATTCGGCCGGCTCTACGAGAACGAGGAGATGCGAATCGTCCTCGCCGACGAGATCAGCCCGGATAATTGCCGGCTCTGGGACGCCAAGACGGGCGAGAAGATGGACAAGGACCGCTTCCGCCGCGATCTCGGCAAAGTCGAGGAAGGCTATCAGGAAGTGGCGAGGCGGCTCGGCATCCTGCCCGAGGCGGGGGTGCGGGACCTCAAGGGGCCGGAGATGATGCAATGAAGGCGCGTGTGACGGTGATGCCGAAGGCGGGCGTCCTCGACCCTCAGGGCAAGGCGATCGGCCATGCGCTGGCCGGGCTCGGCTTCGCGGGTGTCGGCGAGGTGCGGGCGGGCAAGGTAATCGAGCTGGAACTGGCCGAGACCGACCCGGCGAAGGCGAAGGCCGAGGCCGAGGCGATGGCGCGGAAGCTGCTGGCGAATACGGTGATCGAGAGCTTCAGCGTGACGCTCGACTAGCTCATGAAGACCTCGCTCTTCATCATGCTGGGGCTGACGGTGCTGATCGCCATCGGCCTGCGCTGGCGGGAGGAGCGAGTGGCGGTACTGCGGCCGGTGGCGCCTACGCGGCGGAAGGGCTTCCTCGCCTCGCAGAAGCGCCGGCTCAACCGTTGGCTGACCGCCGCGACCCTCGCGGCGTTGACGACGATGCTGGTGCTGGGCGGGCTGCACTGGCTGCGCGTCTGGCAAGGGAGTTAGGCGGATGAAGGCGGCAATCGTGATGTTCCCCGGCACCAACCGGGAGCGCGACATGGCGCTGGCCCTCCAGCGTGCGACAGGGCGGAAGCCGGCCATCCTCTGGCACCGGGACACCGAGCTGCCGCAAGGTACCGACCTCGTCGTGCTGCCAGGCGGCTTCTCCTATGGCGACTACCTCCGTTGCGGGGCGATGGCGGCGCAGAGCCCGATCATGCGGGCCATCCACGATTTCGCCGGCCGCGGCGGGCATGTGCTCGGCGTTTGCAACGGCTTCCAGATGCTGGTCGAGGCGGGGCTGCTGCCGGGCGCGCTGCTGCGGAATGCCTCGCTCCGCTTCCTGTCGATGGACTGCCACATGCGCGTCGAGCGGACGGATACGGCCTATACCGGCCGCTTCCAGCGCGGCCAGGTCTTCCGCGCGACCATGGCGCATGGCGACGGCAATTACTTCGCCGACGAGGCGACGCTCGACCGGTTGGAGGGCGAGGGCCTGGTCGCGTTGCGCTATGCGACCGCGGACGGCCAGGTAACCGAGACCGCCAACCGCAACGGCAGCGCCCGGAACATCGCCGGCATCCTCTCGCCCAACCTGCGGGTGCTCGGGCTCATGCCGCACCCGGAGAACCAGGTCGATCCGCTGATCGACGGGACGGACGGGCTGCCGCTCTTCGAGGGGCTGGCGGAGGCGCTGGCCCCCGCCTGATTACAGCTTCGCCGCCTGAACCCGGCGGTTCAGGGCCCGGCCGCTCTCGCTGGCATTGTCGGCGATCGGCTCATTCGGCCCTCGCCCTTCCGCCGTGAGTCGATTGGCGGCGATGCCGTTCGCCACCAGCCACTGCCGCACGCTCTCCGCCCGGCGCTGGGAAAGGGGCGTGTTGATGGCTGCCGTGCCCGTCGCATCGGTATGGCCGGTGAGGCGCAGGCGGAGCGCCGGGTCGGCGGCCAGGGTGTCGCGGAGTTGGGTCAGCACCGGGGCGGCGTTGATGTCGAGATCGGCGGAGTTGGTGCGGAAGGTGATGTAGAGCTGCACCTGGCCGGTCCGCTGCAGCGTCTCGGCGACGGGGGCCTGGACGGGGGCGGTGGATTTCGCCGCACGCGGGTCGCCGGTGAAGCGGAAGCTGGCATTATAGGCGCCGTAATTCTGGCTCTGCACCCCGTTGCGGGTGGTGCCGGGGTAGCGCGGGGCGCCGGGGAGCATCTGCATCGAGACGCTGCCGCCGGTCTGGGCGATCATGCCGGCATGGACGGCGGCGCGGCAGGTGGCGCTGTCGGCCGTATAATTGTCGGTGCCCCAGACGGCGCCTCGGAGGGTCGCCTCGCCGGGACAGAGGCAGGTGACGGCCTCGTCGCTATCGGCAAAGCTGCTCATGTTGTCGGGGCAGAGCTGAGGGGCGCCGGGGGTGGCGGCAGCCTGCTGGCGGGGCGCGCCCTGGAAGCGGTAGCTGGCGCGGTAGCTGCCATAATTCTGGCTCTGCACGCCGTTCCGCGTTGTGCCGGGATAGCGGCCCTGGCCAGGCAGCATCTCCAGCGTCACCGTGCCGCCCTGGCGCGTGAGCAGCCCGGCATGGAGGGCGGCGCGGCAGGTGGCGCTGTCGGCGGTATAGGTGTCTGTGCCCCATACGGAGCCCTGGCCTACCTGCGCAGCGGGGCAGATGCAGGTGACGATCTCGGCGCTCTCGGCATAGGCGCTCATGTCGTCGGGGCATTGGCTGAGCGTGGCCGGCTGGGCCGGAGCCGCTCCACCCTGGGCCTGTTGCGGCGTGCCCTGGAAGCGGAAGCTGGCGCGGTAGCTGCCGTAATTCTGGCTCTGCACGCCGTTCCGCGTTGTTCCGGGGTAGCGCGGCTGGCCGGGCTGGATTTCGACCGTCACCGTGCCACCGCGGCGGCCGAGCATCCCGGCATGCTGGGCGGCGCGGCAGGTGGCGCTGTCGGTGGTGTAGAGATCGGTGCCCCAGACGGAGCCCTGGCTCATCTGCTCTGCCGGGCAAATGCAGGTCAGGACCTCGTCGCTGTCTGCGAAGGCATCCATGTTATCGGGGCATTGGCCCGGCGCGGCCGGGGCTTTGGCGGCGCCGTCGAGCGGCTGGGCGGGTGCCCGCGTGGCGGCGAGCAGCAAGAGCAGGAGCAGCGACAGGAGCGCGCGCGGCATGGCAGGTCTTCCCGGGCTGGGCGCGCCGGCCCCCTGCCAGCCGCACCTTTCCTGCTATAACCAATGAAAGTCTGGCTGCATGGGAATCCCGACCGCGTGACAATCGTTACACTCGCCCCTGAGAGAGCCCGTCAGCTGGCCGCCGAATTCGGCCTCAAACCGGACGAGTATGAGCGCGCGCTCGCCATCCTCGGCCGCGAGCCGTCGCTGACGGAGCTCGGCATCTTGAGCGTCATGTGGTCGGAGCACTGCTCCTACAAGTCGAGCCGGGTCTGGCTGCGGGAGCTGCCAACCAAGGCTCCCTGGGTGATCCATGGGCCGGGCGAGAATGCCGGCGTCATCGATATCGGGGACGGACTCGCCGCCGTCTTCAAGATGGAGAGCCACAACCATCCCTCCTTCATCGAGCCCTACCAGGGGGCAGCGACAGGGGTGGGCGGCATTCTCCGGGATGTCTTCACCATGGGCGCGCGGCCGATCGCCAACCTCAACGCACTCCGCTTCGGCAGCCCCGACGCGCCGCGGATGAAGCAGGTGATCGACGGCGTGGTGCGCGGCATCGGCGGCTACGGTAATTGCGTCGGCGTGCCGACCGTGGGCGGCGAGGTGAATTTCCACCCGCGCTACAACGGCAACCCGCTGGTCAATGCGATGACGGTGGGCATCGCGCATAAGGACCGGATCTTCCTCAGCGCTGCGGCCGGCGTTGGCAACCCGGTCGTCTATGTCGGCTCCAAGACCGGGCGCGACGGCATCCATGGCGCGACCATGGCCAGTACCGAGTTCAGCGCGGACAGTGAGGAGAAGCGCCCGACCGTGCAGATCGGCGACCCCTTCGCCGAGAAGCTGCTGATCGAGGCCTGCATGGAGCTGATGGCGACGGATGCCATCGTCGCCATCCAGGACATGGGCGCGGCCGGCCTCACCTCCTCCTCGGTCGAGATGGCCGGCAAGGGCGGCGTCGGCATCGAGCTCGACATGGAGAATGTCCCTCAGCGCGAGCAGGGCATGTCCGCCTACGAAATGATGCTCTCGGAGAGCCAGGAGCGGATGCTGATGGTGCTCCGCCCCGGCGACGAGCACATCGCCGAGCGCATCTTCACCAAATGGGAGCTGGACTTCGCCGTCATTGGCCGGCTGACCGATACCGGGCACATCGTCATCCGCCACAACGGGGTGGTCGAGGCCGATATCCCCCTCGCCCCGCTGGAGAGTGAGGCGCCGCTCTATCGCCGGCCGACCGCCGAGACGCCGAAGCAGCCGGTGCTGGACCCGGCTACGGTCACCGACCCGGTGGGGCTGGAGACGGCGCTGACGCGGCTCGTCGCCTGCCCCGACCTCTGCTCCCGCCGCTGGATCTGGGACCAGTACGACAGCATGGTCGGCGGCCAGACCGCGAAGCGCCCCGGCGCCGCGGACGCCGCCGTGGTGCGGATCGAGGACCACAGGCGCGCGCTGGCCATGACCACTGACACCACGCCGCGCTACTGTCTGGCCGACCCCGAGGAGGGTGGCCGGCAGGCGGTGGCCGAGGCTTGGCGGAATCTCTCGGCGGTCGGCGCCCGGCCGCTCGCCGTCACCGACAACATGAATTTCGGCAACCCCGAAAAGCCGGAGATCATGGGCCAGTTCGCCGCCGCCGTGCGCGGCATGGCGAGCGCCTGCACCGCGCTCGACTTCCCCGTCGTCTCCGGCAATGTCTCGCTCTACAACGAGACCGAAGGCAAAGGCATCCTCCCGACGCCGGCCATCGGCGGCGTCGGCGTGCTGGAGGATGTGGCCCAGGCGGTGGGCCTCGCCCTGCCCGCGGGTGCCGAGCTGGTGCTGGTCGGCGAGACGCGGGGCTGGCTCGGCCAGTCGCTCTGGCTGCGGGAGATCGCCGGGCGCGAGGAAGGGGCGCCGCCGCCGGTCGACCTCGTCGCCGAGCGCCGCAACGGCGATTTCGTCCGCGCTCAAATTCTCGCCGGCGCCGTCCGCGCCTGCCATGACTGCGCCGATGGCGGCCTGCTGGTGACCGTTGCCGAGATGGCGATGGCCAGCGGCACCGGCGCCTCCCTCCTCCCCGGCCCGGCCGACTGCCCGGCCCATGCCTACTGGTTCGGCGAGGACCAGGGGCGCTACGTTCTGGCTGTGACGGATGCCGCCGCCCTGCTCGACGCGGCCAAGGCCGCCGGGGTGCCGGCCACGCGCCTCGGCCGCAGCGGTGGGGAGGCCTTGGTTCTGCCCGGTGGCCGATCCATATCCGTCGCCGAGCTGCGGCAGGCGCATGAGGCGACCCTGCCCGCCTTGATGGAGGGCTGACCGGGATGGCGATGCAACCTGCGGAGATCGAGGCGCTGATCAAGGCGGCGCTCCCCGATGCCGTGGTCACCATCGAGGATCTGGCGGGGGACGGCGACCACTACGCCGCCACCGTGGTCTCGGAGGCTTTCCGCGGCCGCAGCCGGGTCCAGCAGCATCAGCTCGTCTATGCCGCCCTGCGCGGCCGCATGGGGGGCGAGCTGCACGCCCTCGCCCTGCAGACCTCCGCCCCTGCCTGAGCCAACGGAGCACACATCATGACCAACCCCGTCTTTGAGCGCATCGAGAGCGAGATCAAGGCCAACCCGGTCGTCCTCTACATGAAGGGCACGCCCGTCTTCCCGCAATGCGGCTTCTCCGCCCGCGTGGTGCAGATCCTCAGCCATGTCGGCGTGCCGTTCAAAGGCGTGAACGTGCTCGAGGACATGGAAATCCGCGAGGGCATCAAGGCCTATGCCAACTGGCCCACCATCCCGCAGCTCTATGTTCAGGGCGAGTTCGTCGGCGGCTGCGACATCGTCATGGAGATGTTCCAGGCGGGCGAGTTGCAGTCCATGCTCAAGGAGAAGGGCATCCCGGTCTCCGCCGAGGCCTGATCCTCTCCGCAACGGGGGTGTCGGTGACGGCATCCCCGCCACGGCCGCTTTCATTCCGTTTATGCTTTGACGAATTGTATTCACAAAAATAAAATGACGGTGTTGTGTACTCGCTCATCCGTGAACCGCGTGAGCGAGGCCGTCCATTGCCCGACACCAATCTGCAGACCGACACCCTCGTCGCGCCGGCGGCCGGACAAAGCGCCGATGATGGCGTCTCCGATGCCGCCCTGCTCTTCGGCACCGCCGCGAGCCCGCCGCTCTGGCTCTGGCTGACCATCGAGCCGGCCGAGCTCGCCGCGCTGGAGGCGGCGCTGTTGCGGCATCTGCGCTCTCCCCTCTTCCCCTCCCGCATCGGCGAGGATGCGGTGCGGCCCGGCGATGACGCCGCGCTGCTCGACTTCGCCGTGCGCTTCGGCGCCATCGCGCCGCGCTTCGCCGAGGGCCCGGCCCTGGTGCTGGCCGCGACGCGCATCGTCGCCGAACGTGGCGGGCCGCTCTGCCGCCAGGGCGCGCTGGCCTGCGTCGAGGCGCTGCATTACCGGCTGCATGGCGAGGCGCGGGGCCTCGGCGGCGATTCGGGGCGGCTGCGGCATTTCGTGCTGGCGGCGCGGCTCTCGGCCGATCTCTGGCTCCGCTTCCTGCCCGGGCCGGAGGGCGCCCGGCCGCTGCCCGGACGGCTGGCCGAGTCGCTGAACCTCCTGGTGCAGGCCCCTGCCCCGGCGGCCGCGCCGCCACCGCCACCGGCACCCGTCGCCACCGGCAGCCAGGCCGTAGTGCTGCAGCCCTTCACCGCACCGAACGAGCGGGGCGAGTGGCAGAGCTACCAGCCGCTGACCACGCCGCTGCCGCTGCGCCGCGTGCCGCGCGATGCGCTCGGGCGGCTCGGCAAGCTGGCCGAGGCGGCGCCGGGCTTCGCCGCGCCGCTGGCCGAGATCCGGCGGACGCTGGCGCTGGCCGCCCATGCCGGGCGGCCCTCGCCGCGGCTCAGGCCGATCTTGCTCGTCGGCCCGCCTGGCGTCGGCAAGACCTGGTTCGCCCGGCGGTTGGCGGCGGCGCTGGAGCTGCCCTTCGCCAGCCTCAACCTCGGCGGGGCGACGGACAACCGCTGCCTCCAGGGCACGGCGCGCGGCTGGTCCGCCACGACGCCCGCCTGGCCGATCGCCGAGATGGCCCGCCTCTCCGCCCCCAACCCGGTCTTCTTCCTCGACGAGATCGAGAAGGCAGGCGGCCAGCGCGACACCAATGGCCGCGCGCATGACACGCTGCTGGCGATGATCGAGCCGGAGAGCGCCTCCGCCTGGTTCGACGAGTGCCTGCGCACATCGGCCGACCTGCGCCATGCCATCTGGATCATGGCGGCAAACGAGACGCGGGGGATCAGCGCGCCGCTGCTCTCGCGCCTCTCCGTCCACCACATCGAGCCGCCGCCGGCCAGCGCCTTCGACGGCACCTATGCCGGGCTGCTCACCGGCATCGCCGAGGATATGGGCTGCACCGCCTCCGACCTGCCGGTGCTGGAGGGCGAGACGCGGGCGGCGCTGCGGCGGGGCTTCGCCGGGCATCGCAACCTGCGGCGGCTGCGGGCGCAGATGGAGGAATGCCTCGGCATCGCAGCCGAGGCGGCTCTTTCTGCCCCGCGCTGCTGACGAAAGGCCGGAAGCGGCGTTATCCTCCTCAGGATGACGCCCTTCCATTCCCTCTACCGGCACGGCTTCGCCCGGGTCGCCGCCTGCACCATCCGCTCCACGCTGGCCGACCCGGCCAGCAATGCGGCGGAAATCCTCCGCGTCGCGCGCGAGGCCGATGCGCGGGGAGCGGCCGTCGCCGTCTTTCCGGAGCTCGCCCTCTCCGCTTATTCGATCGAGGACCTGCTGCTGCAGGATGCCCTGCTGGATGCGGTGGAGGCGGCGGCGGCGGAGCTGGTAGAGGCCTCGCGCGGGCTACTGCCGGTGCTGGTGGTCGGCGCGCCGCTTCGCCATGCCGGGCGGGTCTACAACACCGCCCTCATCATCCATCGCGGCCGGCTGCTCGGCGTGGTGCCGAAGACCTACCTGCCGACCTACCGGGAATTCTACGAGAAGCGGCAGGTTGCCGAGGGCCATGGCGCACCGCCAGGCGATATCCGCCTCGCCGGGCAGTCGGCTCCCTTCACCGCCGGCCTGCTCTTCGAGGCGGAGGACGTGCCCGGCCTCGTGATTCATACCGAGATCTGCGAGGATTTCTGGGTCCCGATCCCGCCGAGCGGCGCGGCGGCATTGGCGGGTGCGACGGTGCTGCTCAACATCAGCGGCAGCCCCATCACCATCGGCAAGGCGGAGACGCGGCGGCTGCTCTGCCAATCGCAATCGGCGCGTTGCCTCGCGGCCTATGTTTACACCGCGGCCGGCGCCGGCGAATCGACCACCGAGGTGGCCTGGGATGGCCAGGCGGAGATCTTCGAGAACGGC
The DNA here is from genome assembly GCF_000745835.1 of Belnapia moabensis DSM 16746. GTDB lineage: Bacteria > Pseudomonadota > Alphaproteobacteria > Acetobacterales > Acetobacteraceae > Belnapia > Belnapia moabensis. The sequence goes on from NZ_JQKB01000007.1 coordinate 145,351, forward strand.
GCCCTGTTGGCGGAAACCGAGCGCTTCCCTATGGCGGCGCAGATGGCCGTCGCCGATATCGACCTCGACCTGCTGCGGCAGGAGCGGATGCGCCAGGGCACTTTCGACGACAACCGGCGCAACACCCCGGCCGCCGCGGGCTTCCGCCGCATCCCCTTCCGCCTCGACCCGCCCGGCGCCGATCTTGGGCTGGAGCGGCCGATCGAGCGCTTCCCCTTCGTCCCCGCCAACCCGGAGCGGCTCGCCCAGGATTGCTACGAGGCCTACAACATCCAGGTCGCCGGCCTCGTGCAGCGGCTGGAGGCGGCCCGGATCAAACGGATCGTTATCGGCGTCTCGGGCGGGCTCGATAGCACCCAGGCGCTGATCGTCGCCGCCAAGGCGATGGACCTGCTGAAGCGGCCGCGCACCGACATCGTCGCCTTCACCATGCCGGGCTTCGGCACGTCCGAGGGCACCAAGGGCAATGCGCACCGGCTGATGGCCTCGCTCGGCGTCGAGGCAAAGGAGCTGGACATCCGGCCCGCGGCGCGGCAGATGCTCGGCGATCTCGGCCATCCCTACGCCGAGGGCAAGCCGGTCTACGACATCACCTTCGAGAACGTGCAGGCGGGGCTCCGCACCGACTACCTGTTCCGCGCTGCGAACTTCCACGACGGCATCGTGCTCGGCACGGGCGATCTGTCGGAGCTGGCGCTGGGCTGGTGCACCTACGGCGTCGGCGACCAGATGTCGCACTACAACGTCAACTCTGGCGTGCCGAAGACGCTGATCCAGCACCTCATCCGCTGGGTCATCGCCTCCGACCAGTTCAGCGCCGAGGTAGGCGAGGTGCTGGGCGCCATCCTCGACACCGAGATCTCGCCGGAACTCGTCCCGGCCGAGGACGGCAAGGCGCTGCAGAGCACCGAGGCCAAGGTCGGGCCCTATGCGCTGCAGGATTTCAACCTCTACTACACGCTGCGCTACGGCTTCCGCCCGTCGAAGGTCGCCTTCCTGGCGCTGCATGCCTGGGGCGATGCGGCCGCCCGCCACTGGCCGCCGCATTTCCCCGAGGCGAAACGGAACGCCTATGATCTGCCGACGATCCGGCATTGGCTGGAGGTCTTTCTCAACCGTTTCTTCGGCTTCAGCCAGTTCAAGCGCAGCGCCATGCCGAATGGGCCGAAGGTGGCGGCCGGCGGCTCGCTCTCGCCGCGTGGCGACTGGCGGGCCCCGTCTGATGGTAACGCGCGCGCCTGGGTCGAAGAATTACGCCGGAACGTGCCGGAGTAGATTGCATCCCTGCCATGTCTGCGTCGTTCACGCGGCATGGCACAAGACGAACTGCATCACGGCCCACTGACCGAAACCTGCCTGCATCTCTGCATCGACATGCAGAACCTCTTCGCCGGGCATACCGAATGGCACACCCCCTGGATGACGCGGGTAGCGCCTATGGTGGAGCGGCTGGCCGCCGCCCATCCGGAGCGCACGATCTTTACCCGCTTCATCCCTGCCGACCGGCCAGGCGAGGGAACCGGCACCTGGCGGCGCTACTGGGAGCGCTGGCCCTCCCTGACGCGGGAGCAGTTGCCGGAGGGCGCCATCGACCTGCTGCCACCGCTGCAACGGCTGGTTCCGCCGGCCGAGCTCTTCGACAAGAAGGTCTATTCGCCCTGGGTCTGCGGCACGCTGCACCCGCGGCTGCAGGAGCGGGGGATTGAGACGCTCATCATCAGCGGGGCGGAGACGGATGTCTGCGTCCTCGCCGCCGTGCTAGGCGCCGTCGATCTCGGCTACCGGGTGGTGGTGCCGACGGATGCGATCTGCAGCTCCTCCGACCATACGCATGACGCGATGCTGGCCCTTTACAACGAGCGCTACGGCCAGCAGGTGGAGGCGGTGACGACAGAGCTGATCCTGCGGGAGTGGCGTTAGACAGGGACCTCAACATCCAGTAGCGGCGCGTGCTGCTGCGCGCCGTAGACATCGGTGTCGCCGAAGTCCCCGGCCGGCACCAGCCGCGGCAGCGTCGCCTTGAAGGCAGAGGCGGTGTCGTAGGGGGTGAAGAGCACATCCCCCTCCGCCACGCCGTAGAGCTGGGCGAAGAGCGCCGCATTCAGCACGCCCGTCGCCTTGACGCGCCGGTACAGCTCCGGGTTCTCGAACAGCACGTCGATCGTGACCATGAAGGGCCCGGCATTCTTGCTCTTGCAGACCTGGGCGATGTCGCGGATCCGGGGCATCACACGCTCTCGTATTCGATGGGGAAGAGGGCGCAGGGGTTGTCCACCGCGAGGGTGTGGAAGATGCTGAACCGGTAGAGCTCGCCGAGCGGGATGTCGGACGGCGAGAAGGGGAAGGCCATGTTGCCCTCCTTGCAGAGCCGGCCCGGAAAGTCCGCATGCAGCAGGCTGGTGCGGGCCATGGCGAGCACGGCATTCGCCACTTCCTGGTCGTCGGCCAACACCTCAATGACGAAGCCGAGCTCGTGCGAGGTGACGGATTTCACCGGCTCCCACCCCGCCATCACCGCATCCCGCCCGATGACGCGGACGGCCATGCGGTAGCGCTCAGACGAGACGCCGAAGGAGGCAGCCTTGGCCTCCACCTTGGCTCGGTGCGTGGCGAGGTAGTCGTCGATCTGGCCGATCAGCACCGGGTCCCGCGTGGCGCAGATGGTGATGGCGCGGTAGCCGGCCAGTTCCACCCCCTCCAGCTTTACGGTATAGGTCTCGGCCGGCGTCCAGCGCATGCCGGCGACCTTCACCACCCGGTCGGAGACGGGGGTGAAGGTGACGTCCGAGGTGTCGAGCAGCCCACCCGGCTCGACATGGTGGGTCGGGCTGGAATTCTCGTGCAGGGCGAAATTGGCGACCGAGAGCGGCGTGCAGCGGCGGATCGGGTTGGGCGGCTCGCAAACCAGGTGGTCATCCTCGATCGTCACTAGCAGGCAGTCCGGCTCCTTGGGCGTCGTCGGCTCGGCGCCGCATTCCAGCATCTTGCCGGCATACCAGGAGGGCGCCGGCGCCATCCCCGCGCGGATGGCGGGCGCTGCCCATTGCGCCGGGTCGCTGCTGCGGCCGGCGAGGATCACCTGCGCGCCACCGTCGAGCGCCTTGGCGATGGGCTCCGGCCCCATCATGCCGACGATGCGTGTGGCGCGGTCCACAGTCGCCGCGTCGAGCGGCGGCAGCTTCGCCAGCGGCCGGGTCCGGTCTAGCCGGCTGCCGAGCATCGCCTTGTCCTGCTCGGCATGGATCAGCGCCATGCGGAAGGAGAGACCATCCTCCCGCGCGATCTCGCGCGCCAGCGCCGCCATGCTCTGCAGATGGGGCTCGCCGCCTGCCCCGCCCGAGGTGCCGATGATGCAGGGGATGCCGGCCGCGACGGCCGCCTGCAGCATCAGCCGGAAGTCGCGCTTCACCGACAGGCGCGAGCAGAAGGAGGTGCCGGAGCCCAGATAGTGCGGGCCCGGGTCGGTGGAGCCGCCATCGCAGCCGATGACCTGCGGCTGGCGGCTCATCCCGATGCGGAGCGATTCCTCGGCATATCCGTAGCCGAGGATGCCGCTCGTCGAGAGCATGGTGAAGGTTTTCATTGGCGGGGCAACAACCCTTCCTTGGCGGCTTTGGCCCAGCGGGCATCGTCGTCGCGCAAGGTGGCAGCCAGCGCTTCCAGATCCATCGGCGCAGGGTCCGAGGCCATGGTCCTGAATTTCTCCTGCATGGCGGGCGTCGCGCTGACCTCAGCGCAGGCGCGATTGAAGCGGCGGGCGATCTCCCCCGGCAGCTTCGGCGGGCCGAAGATCCCGACCCAGCCGATGAAGGTGCAATCGGGCAGGCCGCATTCGACAAGGGTCGGGCTGTCCGGCAGGAAGCCGGAGCGCTCCGGCGAGGTGACGGCGATCACCTTTACCTTGCCGCCCGGCAGCAGTGGCATGGCCGTCGCCGTGCTGCCCCAGGCGAGCTTGAGGTGCCCGCCGGTGAGGTCGCCGAGATAGGCGCCGCTGCCGCGATAGGGCACCTCGGTCAGGTCGATGCCGGCCGCCTTGGCGAATTGATTGGCGGCATAGGAGGATTGCGCATCGGAGGTTGCCTGCGCGATCTCACCCTTCGGCCGCGTCCTGGCATAGGCGATGAGGCTGGGGACGTCCTTGAAGGACGCGTCGGTATTCGCCATCAGCACCAGCGGGTAGCGTGCCATCAGCGCGATCGGGGTGAAATCCGTCATCGGGTCGAAGGGCAGGTTCGGCACCATGTGGCGGTTCATCACATGGGTGCTGGTGACGGTGACGAAGGTGTAGCCATCAGCCGGGCTGCGCGCCACGGCCTCCGAGCCGACGATTCCGTTGGCGCCCGGCCGGTTCTCGACGACGAAGGTCTGTCCGGGGCGTGCGGTCAGCGCCTCGGCCATGGCACGGGTGGTGAGGTCGGTCCCGCCGCCCGGCGCATAGGCGACGACAAGGCGCACCGTGCGCTCGGGCCAACTGCCTTGCGCACGCACCGCGGGCGCGGCAAGCAGCCCGATGCCGGCCGCGGCGAGACCGCGCCGGCCGAGAATCCCCTTCCTCATTTCGCCTTCCTCCACTCGCCATGTTGCGGCCGTTCCAGGCCGAGATTCTCGCGGAGCGTGCTGCCCGCGTAGTCCTTGTGGTAGAGGCCGCGCCGCTGCATCTCCGGAACCACGAGCCGGGTGAAGTCCTCGAAGGAGGCCGGGTACTGCGAGGCGACGAGGACGAAGCCGTCGCAGGCGCGGCCCTCGAACCAAGCCTGCATCTGGTCCACCACCTGCTTCGGCGTGCCGGTGAAATTGGGGAATTCGCGCGTGGTGCCGCGGCCGGAGAAGGTGACGAAGTCGCGCACCGTCGGGTTCTGCTTGCCGCTCAGCATAACGATCCGGTCCTTGAAGCCGCCCCACGAAAGGTCCGCCAACTCCGCATCGGTGAAGGGTTCGTCCATCGGCTTCGAGGCGAAGTCGAAGTTGAGCGCCTCGGAGAGCAGCACGACGCCGTCCTCCGCCGTCGCCAGGGCCTCGGTGAAGCGGCGCTTCTCTTCTGCCAAAGCTTCAGTCTCGGCGACATTGACATAGACGGCGGGGGCGACCGTTACTTGGTCCGGGTCGCGGCCGGATTCGGTGACCGCGCGCTTGAGGTCGGCATACTGCTTTTTGCCCGCCTCGATGTTCGGGTAGATGACGAAAATCAGCTCGCCCCAGCGGCCTGCGAAGCGGCGGCCCCGGCCGGACTGCCCGGCCTGGATCAGCACCGGATGGCCTTGAGGGCTGCGCGGCACCGGTAGCGGGCCATGAGTGCGGAAGAACTTGCCCTCGTAGCGCACCGGCCGGACCTTGGACGCATCGGCGAAGCGGCCGCTCTCCTTGTCGAGCAGGATGGCGTCGTCTTCCCAAGAGTCCCAGTGGCCCATGACCGCCTCCATGAACTCGTCGGCGCGGTCGTAACGGAGGTCGTGCTCGAGATGCTCGGTGCGGCCGAAATTCGCCGCCTCGCTGTCGTTGAGCGAGGTGACGACGTTCCAGGCGGCGCGGCCGCGCGTCATCAGGTCGAGCGTGCCGAACAGGCGGGCGACGTGGAAAGGCTCGTAATAGGTCGTCGAATAGGTCCCGCCGAGGCCGAGCCGGCTCGTCACCTGCGACATGACGGCGAGGATCGTCGCCGGGTCCATCTTGACGACGCGGATGCCGTTCTCAACCGCCGCCACATGGTCGCGCCCGTAGATGTCGGGCATCGCCAGCCGGTCGTCGAAGAAGGCGAGGTGGAACTTGCCCTCCTCCAGGATGCGGGCGACGCGGGTGAAGTAGTCGGGCGTCAGGAAGTCCGTCGCCGCGGCGGGGTGCCGCCAGGAGCCGGGGGCGATGGAGCAATTCTGGGCCTGCAGGAAGCCCACCATCTTGATCGTGCGGTTCATCTCGTTCCCTCCCGGCCTAGATGGCGCCGGACCGCCGCAGCGCGGCGATGTCCTCGGCCACCATGCCCAGCCAATCTCCAAGAATTTCTTGCGTGTCGGCGCCGCGCGCCCGCCCGGCATGGCGGAAGGTCGGCGGCGTCTCCGTCAGCCGCGGCACCGGCGCCGGCAGCGCCAGCTCCCCGGCCCGCTCGTCGATGATGCGGAGGATGTTCTCACGTGCCGCGATATGCGGGTCGGCGAAGATGTCGGCGATGCTGTTGATCGGACCCCAGGGCACCTCGGCCGCGTCGCAGGCGGCGCCGAGCTGCTTCATCGTCATCCCCGCAGCCCAATCAGCGACGATGCCGTTCACCTCGGCGCGGTTGGCGATGCGCTGCGCCGTCTTCTCGAATCGGTCCGGTGCAGTCAGCTCCGGTCGCCCCATCGCCTCGGCAAGGCGCGCGAAGATTTTGTCGCTGGTGCAGGCGATCGCCACCCAGCGACCGTCGCCGGTCTGCCAATGGCCATGCGGCACCACGGTCGGCACGTCGGCACCCATGCGCTCGCGCACATAGCCGGTCTTCGCGTAAGCGGGGGCGATCTCGTCGAGAAGGCGGAAGACGCTCTCATAAAGACCGATATCGACATCCTGCCCATGCCCCGTGCGCTCCGCGACGCGCAGCGCCATCAGCACGCCGAGCGCCCCCCAGATGCCGGAGAGGTAGTCGGCGAGCGAGGTGGAGCCGGGCACGACGGGCTTCCCGTCCGGCTCGCCGGCCAGGAAGCTGAGCCCGCCGAAGCCGTGCGCCACGCGAGCGAAGCCGGGCAGGCCACGCCGTGGCCCGGTCTGCCCATAAGCGCTGACCCGCAGCACGACGAGCCTCGGGTTGATCTCGCGCAGCGCATCCGGGCCGAGGCCCCACTTCTCCAGCGTGCCGGGACGGAAATTCTCGAGCAGCACGTCGGATTGCGCGACCAGCCTGCGGAACACCGCCGCGCCCTCCGGGTGGCGCAGGTCGAGCGTCATGCATTGCTTGTTCCGCGCCTCGCTCAGCCAGGCGAGGGTGTCGCCGCACTCGGTCGGGGTGCCGAAGGCGCGCATCGGGTCGCCGAGCTTCGGATGCTCGATCTTCAGCACCGTCGCGCCGAAATCGGCGAGGATGGTGCCGGCGAAGGGCGCGGCGAGGAAGGTGGCGATGTCGAGCACCTTCACGCCCGCCATGGGCATCGCAGGCGCGCTCATGCCTCGAGCCCCGCCTGCCGCAGGATGTCGCGCGCCATCAGCGCATGCACGGCATCGACCATCATCCCATCCTCCGCAGCCGCACCGGCCCCTGCTGCTTCCGCCCGGGCGAGCGTCGCCAGGACCTTCCTTGCCCATGCGATCCGCGCCTCGTCCGGCGAGAAGACCGCGTTGATCGGGTCGATCTGGTCGGGGTGGATCGCCCATTTCCCCTCGTAGCCGAGCGCCCGCGAGCGGATGGCCGAGGCGCGCAGTCCCTCCCCGTCGCGGAAATCCGCATAGACGGCATCGATCGGCCGCACACCAGCCGCCCGGCAGGCATTGGCGATGCGGGCCAGCGCATAGTGCCACTGGTCGTTGATCGCGCCCGAGAGCGCGTAGTCCGGGTTGGGCAGGCCGACGACCGTGTCCGGTGTCCGCATCTCGCGCATGTAGTCGCCGAGGCCGAATATCACCGTCTCGACGCGCGGATGCGCCTCGGCGATCTCCTCGACACGGCCGACGCCCTTCGCGGTCTCGACCAGTGCTGCGATGCCGATGCGCGGGCGGCCGGTCGCCGCCTCGACACCATCGAGAAGGGCGGCGAGGAAGCGGATGTCGAAGGCCTCGCCCGCCTTGGGCAGCACGATGCGGTCAAGGCGCGGGCAGGTCTCGGCGACCTCGATGATGTCGCGGTGGCACCAGGGCGTGCCGATGCCGTTCACCCGGACCGACATGATGCGCGGGCCCCAATCGACCTCATTCAGGGCGGCGATGGCGGCGGCGCGCGCCTCCTCCTTGCGACCCGGCGCCACGCCATCCTCGAGGTCGAGGACGATGGCATCCGCTGCACCCGCGGCCGCCTTGGCGAAGAACCGGCCCGAGGTAGCCGGCACCGAGAGCTCGCTGCGTTGCGGCCGCTTGGCTCTGGCCTCGACGCTCATCGCCTGCGGTGTCACGCTGCGCCCTCCATGTCCGTCAACCTCAAGCTGCTGAACGCCTTCCTGCTCGTCGCGGAGCACCGCAGCTTCCGCCGCGCCGCGGAGCTGTCCGGCCGCTCGCAATCGGCGCTGAGCCTGCAGGTGCGGGAGCTGGAGGGGCAGCTCGGCGCCCCGCTTTTCCATCGCACCACACGCGCCGTCGGGCTGACACCGGAGGGTGAGGCGCTGCTGCCGCATGCCCGCCGCGCCAATGCCGAGCTGGAGGCCGGGCTGCGCCGCGTCCGCGCCGCGGCGGCGATGGAGGCTGGGCGGCTGGCCCTCGGCTGCCCGCCGCATGTGGCGGAGACGGTGCTGCCGCCGCTGCTCGCCGCCTTCCACCGCGCGCATCCGCGCGTCGCCATCCATCTGCGGGAGATGCCGCAGGCTGCGGTGCTGGAAGGCGTCAGGCGGCAGGACCTCGAATTCGGTATCGGCCCGCGCCCGGCCCATGCGCCGAGCCTTGGCTTCACCCCGCTCAGGGAGGAGGCGATCCTGGCGCTGGCCGCGCCGCGCTTCATCCCGAAAGGCGCGCGCAGCCTGCCGCTGGCGGCGCTCGGCCGGCTGCCGATCCTCATCACCAGCGGGACGAATACGATGCGGGCGATGGTGGAGGAGGCGGCGGCGAGCATCGGCACCTCCTTCGACCCCTGCTGCGAGGTGCAGATGCCAGCGACGGCCATCGCGCTCGCCGCCGAGGGGCTCGGGGTTGCGGTGATCCCGGAACTGGCCCTGCCACGCCGGCGGCCGGCCGGGCTGCGCGTGCTGCCCATCACCGACCCGCCGCTGCTGCGCGAGATCGGCCTCGTGCAGTTGCGGGGCAGCCGGTTGTCGCCGGCGGCCACGGCCTTCATCGGCCTGCTGGAGGCGGCCCTCACCAGGCCTGCCGCGTAGGACGTCATGTTTCCACCCTGTTTTCCCGATCGAAGCGCGCCCGTGGGCCGAGCGTCCAGCGAGTTTCGGCAAGCGATTGATCGCGTTTCGCGATCACCGGCGGATGCTGTCTGCGGGTAGGGAGATCGGCGCCGGCCTGCGCGCGCGCACCGCCGCTCAGCGCCGCGTCAGCGAAATGCTGACGCAGGTCGTCCAGTCTTTAGGTCCAGCCATCGGCTTGCCGCGGGACACCGCTGCTGGGCCGGTCGGGCGGCCGCTCTCAATCCGCCGATAGTCCCTGCTGACGCTGTCCGGCGCCGGACAGGGGTCAGGCAGTACAGGCCGGCACTTCGCGCGCGAGGCCGCCATGCAGGTCGAGCATCCGCTCCTGCCAGTCATGCACCGCATCGCCCGGTTCCAGCAACGGCAGCGGGCTGACGACGCGCGGCCACATCAGCGTGCCGAAGACGCAGTAGTCGCCGTAGTCGGGCACGCTGCCGCCGAGGAAGGGCTGATGGCGCAGCAGGTGCCGCAGCGGCAGCAGCAGCGCGCGGAATTCCGGCAGCCGCGCCTCGCGTCCCACCGTCACCTGGGCGAGCGTCATTCCGAAGCGCTTCTCGCGGCTCTCGATGAAATAGGCGCGGTCCTTCGCGTCGAGCAGAGCCGGGATGTCGGAGACGATGAGCTTCGCCAGCGCGGGCAGCAGCACCGTATCCGACCAGGTGGCGAGGAAGCGCTGCGCCGCGGGCGAGCCCTGGAACAGGTTCGGCGCTTCCGGGTAGCATTCCTCCAGATATTCGGCGATGGCCCAGCTGTCGGCGACGGTCTTCGCCCCGTCGACCAGCACCGGCACCTTGTCGGTGCCGGCGAAGGCGATCGCATCGCGATCGGTGAAGCGCCAGGGGACAACCTCGGCGTCCACTCCCTTGTGGGCGAGGGCCATGCGGCTCCGCCAGCAATAGGGACTGAAGCGTCGTGCCGGATCGGTGCCGCAGAGTTCGAAGAGCTTGCGTGCCATGGTCCGTGATCCCCCGATCATGCCGCGGAACCATACCCCAATCGCAAGTGTCGCCGAAACCACCGCGATGCCGATCCGGGCATGACACCGGAACCCAAGCTCCTTCGTTGCACGTCTGCGCAAGGGCCTGGCGGCGCTTTCGCGTCATGGTTGACGCCATGGCGGGCGATCGTGGACTCCGCCCCGGGGTGGGCGGGTTGCGGCGGCGCGATGCGGGCGCCCATAGTCCGGGACCAGGGGAAGGAAACGGGCATGGCGAGGCTCCAAGGCAAGGTCGCCCTCATCACCGGCGCGGGCATCGGCATCGGCCGAGCGACGGCCGAACTCTTCGCGCGCGAAGCTGCGCGGGTGGCGGTCGCCGAGATCGACCCCGCCGCGGGCGAGGAGACGGCGCAGCGCATCGCCGCCGCCGGGGGCGAGGCCATCGCCATCCCCACCGATGTGCGGGAGGAGGCGCAGATGGAGGCCGCCATCCGCCGTACCGTGCAGCATTGGGGGCGGCTCGACGTGCTGCACAACAATGCCGGCGGCTCGACGCTGGAGGACGGGCCGGTGACGGAGGCGCCGATCGGCGAGTTCTGGCGCGCCATCACGCTCGATCTCTTCGGCACCTTCCTCGGCTGCCGCTTCGGCATCCCGGCGATCATCGCCTCGGGCGGCGGAGCGGTGATCAACATGACCTCCATCGTGGCGCTGATGGGCTTCCCGGGGCGGGATTGCTACACGGCGGCCAAGGGCGGCGTCGCGGCGCTGACCCGCTCGCTCGCCGTCGAATACGCGGCGCAGCGGGTGCGGGTGAATGCCATAGCACCCTGCGTCACCCTCACCCCAAGGGTCGAGCGGCTGCTCGCCGGCAATGCGGCGGCGCGGCAGGTGGCGGAGGGCCACCTGCTCGGCCTCGGTGAGCCGGTGGACATGGCGCAGGCGGCGCTCTGGCTCGCCTCCGACGAGAGCCGCATCGTCACCGGCCAGGTGATCCCGGTCGACAGCGGGGCGGTCGTGGCATGATGCGGCCCGATGACCGGAGCGCCGAATGGCACACAGGGCTGGATCGGCCCGCCATGCGAGGAAACCAGGCATGACCAGTATTGGATTCATTGGCCTCGGCCAGATGGGCGCGCCGATGGCGGCGCGGCTGCTCGGCACAGATGTCTCGCTCCATGTCTACGACCCGCGGCCGGAAGCGGCCGCGGCGCTCGTGGCGCAGGGCGCCATCGGCTGCCCGAGCGCGCGGGCCGTCGCCGATGCGGCGGAGATCGTCCTCGCCTGCCTGCCCAATGGTCAGGTCAGCGAGGCGGTGGCGGCAGAAGTCGCCGATGGCGGCGCCGTCAAACTCTATGCGGAGATGTCGACCATCGGCCGCGTGACGGTCGAAGGCATTGCGGCGCGGCTGGCGGAGCGCGGCATCGTCATGGTGGATGCGCCCATCAGCGGCGGGCCCGCGGGCGCGCGGGCGGGGACGCTCGCCATGCTCGCCGCCGGGGCGCCGGAGGCAGTGGCGCGGCTCAGGCCCTGGCAGGAGCGGATCGGGCGCGTGGTCTTCACCCTCGGCGAACGGCCGGGGCAGGCGCAGGTGATGAAGCTCGTCAACAACCTGGTCTTCGCCGCCAACATGGTCGCCGGCTTCGAGGGGCTCGCCATGGGCGCCAAGGCGGGGCTCGACCCGGATACCATGCTGGCGATGTTGAATGCCGGGACGGGGCGCAGTGTCGTCACCGAGCGCGTGGCGGAGGAGGTGCTGGCGCGGCGCTTCGCCTTCGGCGCGGCGATCGCGGTGGTGGACAAGGATGTGAAGCTTGGCCTCGCCGAGGCGTCGTCGCTCGACGTGCCGATGTGGGGGATCGAGCAGGCGGCGCGGGTCTGGCGCTTCGCCGCCGGGCATGGGATGGCGGGGGAGGATATCTCGGCGCTTGCCCGGCTGATGGAAGGCTGGGCCGGGGCGGAGATCAGGAGCCGGCAGGAGTAAGGCGGATGGCGAAGATCCACTACAAGATCGTCCAGCACGATGGCGGCTGGGCCTACAAGCTCGGCGATGTCTTCTCGGAATCCTATCCCACGCATGACGCCGCGATGCGGGCGGCGAAGCGAGTGGCGCAGGAGCAGCACATCCCCGGCGACGACGCCTATATCGAATACCAGGACGAGAAGGGCGAATGGCGGACCGAGTATTCGGCGGGCGGCGACCGGCCGGATGCGGATGTGACGGACTAGGACGCCACCAGCCCCGCCAGCGCCGCGCGTACCTCGGCCACCTCCAACGCGGCGAGGCTCGGGTGGCGCAGAACGGCGACGGCGCGGCCGCGCGGGGCGCAGAGGGCCGGGTCGCTCTCCGGGCCGAAGAGCACGAGCGTCGGGCAGCCGGCGGCGGCGGCGAGATGCGTCGGGCCGGTGTCGTTGCCGATGGCGAAGGCGGCGCGGCGGGCGACGGCGCCGAGGCCGGCGAGGCTGGTGCGGCCGGTCAGGTCGATCACCCTGGCCTGCCGGGCGATGGCGGCGGCGAGCGGCGCCTCGGCCGGGCCGCCCACGACGGCGACGGGCAGGCCGAGAGTCGCGGCGAGCGCGGCGAAGCGCTCCACCGGCCAGCGCTTCAGCGGGCGGCCGGGCGAGGCGCCGGGGATCAGCAGGGCGAAGCGCGCCGGCAGGCCGAGGCCGGAGATGTCGTCATCCAGCCAATCGAGGGCGGGGGCCGGGAAATCGGCGATGCCGGCCATTTCCAGCTGCTCGCGCTGGCGCTCGGCGGTGTGCATCAGGTCCCGCGCCGGGTTGGCATGCGGGTGGCTGGCGCCGGGGGCGATGCCGGACCACTCGGCGCCGTTGCCGACCATCAGCCGGTAGCGGGAGGAGCGGGAGGAGGTCTGCAAATCATAGACCCGCTCGAAGCGGGCGGCGCGCAGACGGCGGGCCAGGCGCCAGAGGGCGGGCAGGTCGGACCAGGCAGGGCGGCCGTCATCCCAGATGCGGTCGAACCAGGGGCTGCGGGCGAGCAGGCCGGCATAGGGCGGCGTCGTCAGCAGGGTGATCTCGGCGCCCGGGTGATGGGCGCGGATGGCGGCGAAGGGGCCGAAGGCCTGCACCACATCGCCGAGCGCGGCGAGCTTGATGACGAGGATGCGGCCGGCCGTCATGCCAGCTCCCGATAGACGGCGAGCGTCGCCTGCTGCATCGCGGCGGTGGTGTAGTGGGCGAGGACATGGGCGCGGGCGGCTTCGCCGGTCCCGGCGCGGGCAGCGGCGGGCAGGCCGAGGGCGCGGTCGATGGCGCGGGCCAGGGCTTCCGGGTCGCCGGGGGGGACGCGCCAGCCGGTCGCATTCTGGATCACCGTCTCGCGCGGGCCGCCGAGATCGGCGGCGATCACCGGGCGGGCCATGGCCTGGGCCTCGATCACGGTGCGGCCGAAGGCTTCGGGCTCCGTCGAGCAGTGGAGGACGAGGTCGGCGAGGAGCAGGGCCGTGGGCATGTCGTCGACATGGCCGGCGAAGCGCAGGCGGTCGCCGAGGCCGAGGCCGAGGCGGGCGGCTTCGGCTTCCAGTTCGCGGCGGTAGCGGGGGCCATCGCCGACGAGCACGGCGATGGCGTCGTGCGACAGGCGGGTCATGGCCTGGAGCAGGACCCCCTGCCCTTTCCAGCGGGTGAGGCGGCCGGGGAGCATCAGCACCGGGCGGCCTTCGGGCAGGCGCCATTCGGCGCGGAGGGCGGCGAGGCGCTCGGGCGGGACCAGGGCGGGGTCGAAGCGGCGCGCATCGACGCCACGGGGAATGATGCGGATGCGTGCCGGGTCGGTGCCGTGGCGTTCGCGGATATGGGCGGCGATGAAATGGCTGATGGCGATGACGCGCTCGCCCCTCGCCATGACCGAATTGTAGAAGCGCTTGCCGGGGAAGCCCTCGTTGTAGGTGCCGTGATAGGTGGTGACGAAATGGGCGCCGGTGCGCCGCGCGGCCAGCATCGCCGACCAGGCGGGGGCGCGGGAGCGGGCGTGGATGATGCGGACGCCCTCCGCCGCGGCCAGCCGGGCCAGCGCGGCGGCATTGCGCCATAGGCCGAGAGGCGACTTGGTGCGCAGCGGCAGGGTGATGTGGGTGGCACCCAGCCGTTCCAGCGGGCCGACCAGTGGACCGCCGGCGGAGGCGACCAGGGCGCGGCCGCCGGCGGCGATGGTGGCCTCGGCGATCTCGAGCGTGCCGCGTTCCACCCCGCCGGCGACGAGGCTCGGCAGCACCTGCAGGACGGGCGGAAGGCTCACGCCTCGATCGGCGCCGGCATGGCGAGGCCGGCGGCGGCGGCGCGGGCGGCGAGCGCGGGTGGGATGGAAGGGTGGAGGGTGACGCCGCGCGCCATCGCCTCCGCCCGGCGCTGCCAGGCGCGTTCGCCGGGGAGGCGGGGCGGCTGGCCGCCCCTGGCAGGCGGGTTGGTGCGGACGGCCTCCGTGATCCAGCCGCTTTCGCGTAGGAAGCCCTCGGCGCCGCCGAAGCGGGCGGGGTCGATCACCAGGACGAAGACATTGGCACCCCAGCCGGCGGGAGCCTCGGCGCGGCCGTGGCCGGCGAGGCCGGAGGTCAGGGCCTCGACGAGGAGGCCGAGGCCGAAGCCCTTGTGACCGGCGGCCATGCCACCGAGCGGCAGCAGGGTGCCGTCCTGGAAGAAGGCTTCCGGGTCATCCGTCGGCTGGCCTTCCGCGGTGAGGAGCGCGTCGAAGGGGAAGCGGGTGCCCTCGGCGCGGCGGCGAGCGGTCATGCCGTTGGTGGTGATGGACATGGAGATGTCGATCATCACCGGGCCGTCCGGGCCGGGCCAGCCGGCGGCGAGCGGGTTCGGAGTGATGATGCGGCGGGTGCCGCCCCAGGGGGCGACGGAGGCCGTCGCAGGGTCGGAGGACCAGATCTGGGCGACGAGGCCGCGCTCCACCAGGCGCGGGAGGTAGGCGGCGAGGCAGCCGATATGGTGGCAGCGGCGGATGGCCACCGCCGCCAGGCCGAACTCCGCGGCGCGGGCGCCGGCGAGGTCGCCGGCGCGGCGGACCAGCCAGGGGCCGGGGAGCTTGCCGCCGTCCCAGGTCTCGGCGACGGGGGTGCCGGAGAGGATTTGCGGCTCCCCCCTGCCCTGCATGTCGCCGCTGGCGAGGCCGTCGAGATAGGGCGGCAGCAGGGCGAGGCCGTGGGTGTCGTGGCCCATCAGGTCGCCTTCAACCAGGATCTCGGCGACCACCGCGGCCTTGTCGGCATCCATGCCGCCGGCGGTGAAGAGGGCGGCGGCGAGGGTGTTGAGGTCGGCGGCGGCGTAACGGGTCATCGGGGCCTCGGCGCTGCGGAGGGCGTGTTCCTCGGGCCGGCGGCGGGATTCGTCAAGGCGGGGGACGGAGGGCTCAAATTCTCAAGCAGGGCGGCGGCAAGGGATTGGTTTGGTGGGGGAATGGCGGGAAATTTAGGAATTTATGGATTTAGGGAGGGGTCCAGAGAAACAACGGGCGGCGGGAAGGGATTTGATTGTTTTCCTATAACGGGCTGGGCGCTGAATGTCGAGCGGTCAGAGCGGGGGGACGAGGTTCTTCGGCCGGTAGTCGATCAGGCTGTCCGTCGCATCGTCCTCGATGAGGCGCACGCGCTGGCCGTAGCGGAGGGCGAGGCTCGGGTGCAGAGCCTCGTTGATGGTCGGCAGGCGCGTCCCGTCGGCGGTGCGGGGGGCGTAGAGGGTCTCCCAGGGATGGACCGGGACCTCGCGGCCGCAGACCTCGCGGATGGTGGGCGTCAGCCGGTCCTTGCCGGACCAGCCGTGGCGGGATTCGTGCTGCGGGGCGAGCGGGTCGAACCAGGCGCGGCCTTGCGGGAAGAGCGCCAGCTCGTCGAGCTGGAGGCCGGTGCGGGCGGCCTCGTCGGCCATCCAGGCGAGGCTGATATCGGCGAGGCCCCGCTCCGGATAGCCGCCGCCGACATCGGAATGCGCGCCGGCGAACCAGAGCTGGCGGATGTCGCTGCCGGGGGGCGGCGTGCCGGTCCAGAGCGTTGGCACGAACTCGTCGCGGTGCTCGTCGACGGCCAGCGCATGGCGGGCGCAGCGGATGATCCGCGAGGGCTTGGTGTTGTGGAACTGGTGGGCGGCGTTCAGGCCGCTGAACAGGGTGCCGGGGATGCCGAGGCTGCCGACCGTGTCCCACACGCCAAGGAAGGTGACCGGGACCTTCTCATGCACCTTAGCGCCGGTGAGGGCGTGGAACTCCTCCGGGTCATGTGGGCCGGGGTTGCGGTAGTAGTCCCAGGCGGCAAGGATGCTGCCCAGGGACTGGCGCATCAGCAGGCCGGCGGCGCCGAGGAAGCCGGCCAGGCTGCGGGCGGAGAAGGCGCCGCGGGAGAAGCCGAAGAGGTAGATCTCGTCGCCGGGGAGGTAGTTCTGCGCCAGGAACATGTAGCCGGAGCGGATGGTCTCGTCGATGCCGAGGCCCGTGGCGCCCTCGATCACCCGCTGCATGGGGAGGCCCGTGGTGCCGACGCCGCGGAGGTAGAGGGTGATCTGCACGCGGTCGCCGCTGCTGGCGCGGATGGCGCGGGCGATGCGGGCGACGTTGGTCTCGGCGCGCTCGCTATCGGCGCTGTTCCAGGTGCCGTCGAAGCAGATGACGAGGCGCTTGGGGGGGATGGTGGGCATGGTGGGGTGTCCCCGGCTGGGTGTGGGGAGGGTAGCGGGGTTGGAGGTGGGTGGGGGTGCAAGGCGGCGTGTTGATTGTTGCAGGACCTGCCGGGCCGTGATGTTGGAAAAGGGATGGTTGCCAACCTCATCCGGATCAGGGCGCATCATCGGGCTGCGACCCGACAACTCCCACCGCATTGGTCATCGCTTGTCCGGGCGAGCTGGGTTCAGTACTGACGTAGCGGGCGGATGCGGCGCGCCCGGCGATCGTGACAACCATGCCGCCACCGCGGCCGCTTGTGCCGACACCAGAACCACGGCGGGAATGCGCCGGACACAGGGGGAGGATTCCATGCGCCGCGGACTCCCGGACGGCACCACGCGCCGCTCCCTGCTGCTCGGCGCCGCGACGCTGCCGCTTCTCCCGCGTCCCGCCGCCGCGGAGGAGCTCGTCGTCTTCTCCTCAGGCGGTTTGAATGCCGCCTACCGGGTGCTGGTGCCGGAGTTCCAGCGCGCGAGCGGGCACCAGCTCACCTCCATCGGCGCCTCCTCCATGGGGGCCGCGCCCGATGCGATCCCGCAGCGCCTCGCCCGTGGCGAGCCGGCCGATGTGCTGCTGCTGGCCGAAGGGGGCATCGCGCCGCTCGAGGCGCGCGGCTTCATCCGGCCCGGCAGCCGCGTGGACATCGCCCGCTCGCTGATCGGCGCCTGCGTGCGGGAGGGCGCGCCGAAGCCCGACATCGCCAGCCTCGATGCCTTCCGTCGGACGCTGCTGGAGGCCCGCTCCATCGCCTACTCGGCCTCGGCGAGCGGCGTCTATATCGAGACGGAGATGTTCCGCCGCCTCGGCATCCACGACCAGGTCATGCCGAAGGCGCGGCGCATCCTCTCCGAGCGCGTCGCCGCCGTCGTCGCGCGGGGCGAGGCGGAGATCGGCTTCCAGCAGGTGAGCGAGATCGTGACGGTGCCCGGCATCGCCTATCTCGGCACCATCCCGGAGGAGGTGCAGCAGCCGACGGTCTTCTGCGCCGTCGTCACCGCGCAGGCCCGGCAGCCGGAGGCGGCGGCGGAGCTGATCCGCTTCCTGGCCTCGCCCGCGGCGGCCGATGCGCTGCGGCGGACGGGGCTGGAGCCGCTGAGCCGAAGCTGAGCCGCGCGCCGCCGGTGACCGGCGCCAAACAGGAGGATGCCATCATGCCGCAGCTCGCCCCGTCCCGCCGCAACCTCCTCGCCCTGGCAGGCGCCGCCCTGCTGCCGGCGCCCGCGGTGCTGGCGCAGCGCAGCTTTCCCAGCCGGCCCATCCGCCTCATCGTCGCATTCGCGCCGGGCGGCAATTCCGACACGCTCGCGCGGCTGATCACCGGGAAGATGGCGGCGGCGCTGGGCCAGAACATCGTCGTCGACAACCGCGGCGGCGCCGGCGGCACGCTGGCGGCGGGCGCGGTCGCCTCGGCCCCGGCGGACGGACATACGCTGCTGTTCGACGCGGCCTCCTTCGTCGTCGCGCAATTCATCCATCGCTCGACGCCGTTCAACTACGAGCGCGACTTCGCGCCGGTCGGCATGGTCGCCGAGGTTCCCTACATCCTCGCCGTGCCGGCGAATGAGCGCCTGCGCGACCTGCGGGGCTTCCTCGACAAGGCCAAGGCGGACCGCGACGGGCTCTCCTACGGCACGCCGGGCGTCGGCAGCCCGGGGCACCTCGCCGGCGTGCTGCTGGCGCACCGGGCCGGGGTGAAGCTGGAGCACATCCCCTATCGCGGCGGGGCGGAGGTGGCGCGCGACCTCGCCGCAGGGACGCTGCCGGCGGGCATCCTCACCGCGAACTCGCTCAACCCCGTCGTGCAGGGCGGGCGGGCCGTCGCGCTCGCCGTCACCAGCGCGAAGCGTGGCGGCATCCCCGGCGTGCCGACGATCGCGGAGTCCGGCATCCCGGATTTCGACATCACGAGCTGGAACGCGATCTTCTGCCGCAGCGGCACGCCGGAGGAGGCGCGGCAGCGGCTGGAGGCGGCGATCGATGCCGCGACCTCGGATGCCGAGGTGAAGGCGCGCTTCGCCGAGATCGGCGCCGAGGCGACGGCCGCCGAGCCAGCGAAGCTCGGCGAGCGGCTGGTGCGCGAGCGGGCGCTGATCGAGCGGCTCATCCGCGACACGGGGATCAGCCTGGGCTGAACCCCCGCGGGGGCGCTCAGCCCGCCGTCACATGGACGGCAGGCCGGCGTCCGTCATTCCAGCGGCCGCCGATGGCGCGTTCCACCTGCGCGGCGAGTTGCAGCAGCAGGCCGTCATCGGCTTGCTTCGCCTGGGCCTGGATGCCGAGCGGCAGGCCGTTCTCCTGCGTGCCGAGGGGCATCGACAGGCCGGGGATGCCGCAGAGATTGGCGAGCGGCGTGTAGGCGAAGTTGCGCCAGAGATTGCCGAACCAGTCGTGGACGTCCGGATTGTCGCTGATCGTCAGGTATTCGGTGGTGCCGAGGCGGGGGGTGGGGAGCGCAGTGATCGGCGTCAGGATCACGTCCCACTGC
Organism: Belnapia moabensis DSM 16746; assembly: GCF_000745835.1. Classification (GTDB taxonomy): domain Bacteria; phylum Pseudomonadota; class Alphaproteobacteria; order Acetobacterales; family Acetobacteraceae; genus Belnapia; species Belnapia moabensis. The sequence continues at coordinate 164,478 of NZ_JQKB01000007.1, forward strand.
TCGAAGAAGGCGCCGAAGGCGCGGGAGGTGGTGTTGAAGGCGGCCTGCATCCGGGCGCGCTCCGAGTAGGAAGTGTGGAGGCCGGCCTCCCAGATGCGGATGTTCATCGGCTCGACCAGGTCCTCCGGCGGGCGCGCAAGGCCGCGCGCGGCGATGAGGTTGGCGACCGTCTGGGCGAAATTGCTGATGTAGCAGGTGGTCTGGGCGGCGAAGGCGGCGCGGAAGTCGACGGCGGGCAAGGCCCAGTCGACATGGTGGCCGAGGCTTTCCAGCAGGCGCCCGGCGCGTTCCAGCTCGGCGACGAAGTGGGGCGTGGCGCGGTAGTCACCCCATTCGTGGGAGAGGGCGATGCGCAAGGGCTTGGGGTCGCGCTGGATGAGGGTGGTGTAGGGCTCGGGGGCGGACCAGTAGGGCATGAACTCGCCGGGGGCGCCGCCGCGGCAGTGGTCGAGGAAGGCCGCGGTGTCGCGGACGGTGCGGCTTTGGCAGCCCTGGGTCGAGACCAGGCTGGAGATGTCGGAGGCGTAGGGCGCGGTGGAGAAGACGCCGCGGGAGGGTTTCAGGCCGATATTGCCGCAGGCGCCGGCGGGGATGCGGATGGAGCCGCCGCCATCGGTCGCGTGGCTCAGCGGCAGGACGCCGGCGGCGAGCATGGCGCCGCAACCGGCGGACGAGCCGTTGGTGGTGTGGTCGAGGTTCCAGGGGTTGCGGGTGACGTAGACCGCGGGGTTCTCGGCGGAGGAGCAGCAGCCGAATTCGGGCGTCGTTGTGCGCCCGATGATGTTGAGGCCGGCCTGGCGGATGCGGGTGGTGAGGTAGGCGTCCGCCGTGGGGCGGTTTCCGCGCATGAGGCGGGAGCCCATCTCCTGCAGGCGGCCGGCGATGGTGGGGCCGAGATCCTTCATCAGCCAGGGTACGCCGGCGAAGGGGCCGGCGAGGTCGGTGCCGCCGGTGGCGGGGTCGGCGACGGCATCCTCGAAGACCTCGACCACGGCGGAGAGGGTGGGGTTGAGGCGGGCAATGCCGGCGGCGGCCTGGGTGGCGAGGTCGCGCGCGGTCAGCTCACCTTTCCGGACGAGGGCGGCGAGGCCGGTGGCGTCCTGTTGCGTCCATTCGTCCCAGCTCATGCTCAATGTCATCGGTGGTGCCTTGGCCTCGAGTCCCGGTGGTGAGGGTATTGCAAAGGCGGGGCCAGGGCGACGCGGCTCCGCCGAGCCCGGTGGTCAGCTGGCCGGGCGCCGCGCGAAAGCGAGGCCGAGGCCGAGCGCGACCATGGCGCCGCCCGAGGCCTCGCGCAGGCGGCGGACCAGGGTGGGGCGCGCCGCGGCGCCGTCGCGGAGGCGGCTGGCCGCCAGGGCGATGGCGATATCGGCCAGGGTGTTGAGCGCCACCGACAGGAAGCCGAGCAGCAGGAATTGCAGGCCGGGCCGGCCGGCCGCCGGGTCGAGGAATTGCGGGACGAAGGCGAGGAAGAAGGCGGCCGTCTTCGGGTTCAGGACCTCGACCAGCACGCCCTCGCGGAAGGCGCGCCCTGCCCCGATGGCGGGCGTGGTGGCGGCGAGGCCAGGCATTGCCTCGCGCCGGGCCATCAGCAGGGTGCGGAGGCCGAGCCAGACGAGGTAGGCGGCGCCGATCAGCTTCAGCGCGGTGAACAGCTCGGCGCTGGCGAGCAGGATGGCGGAGACGCCGAGGCTGCCGGCGGCGACATGGACCATGCCGCCGAGGCCGGTGCCGATGCTAGAGGTCACGCCCTCCGCCCGGCCGCCAGCCAGGCTGCGCGCGGCGACGTAGAACAGGCCCGGGCCGGGCGTCACGGCGAGCAGCGCGGCGGCGGCGAGGTAGAGGGCGAGTTGCGACAGGTCCGGCATGGCGAGGACCTCGGCGGATGTGGGATGGGGGCCGGTTCTCGCGCATCCCGCTTCCGCCATCAATGCGGGCGACCCGTGCTGCCTCAGCGCAGCGCCAGGCCGGTCGCCGGCGCCAGGCGGGCCCGCGCCTCACGCAGCCGGTCGAGGCGGGTGTCGATGGCGGCCAGCTCCTGGTCGAGGGCGGCGTAGAAGCGCCGGGCGAAGTTGGACATCTCCGGCGGCAGGGGGCGCTGCTCCTCGCGCAGGCGGTGCAGGCGGGCGGCGTACCAGCGGAGGTTGGGCTCCAGCGCGTGCTGGCGGGGCGTGGCCAGGATCTCGGCGAGCCAGCGGCGGTAGGGGCCGAGCGTCGGGTCGTCGTAAAAGACGAGGCCGAGTTCGGTTTCATAGACTTCGTTGGACGGCCAGGCGGGGGCGCTGAGGGCGATGGCGCCGGGGCGGACGGGCAGCGTGCCGAAATCGAGCACGGCGCGACGGGCGGCGGGGTCGGCGAAGGCGGCTTCGGGGTCGAGCAGGGCTGCGTCGCTGGCGCGGCGCATGAGGTTGACGAACTCGTTCTTCGGCACGGGGAAGTCGAGGATGGCGAGCGGCAGCGGCATGTGCGTCGGCCAGGGCTGCCAGAAGCCGGCGGCGGCGAGGGCGTTGTGCGCCAGGTGGATGCAGTTGTCCTGGAAGAGCGACCAGCGGAACTCGCGCTCGCCGCGGCGGTAGGGGGCGTTCTCGGCATTGAGGAAGCGGATCATCGCCAGCATCTGCGGGCGCGTCACCGGCACCCGCGCGCAGTAGCGGCCGCGGCCGAGGCCGACGGCGTAGTCGGTGGCGATGGAGATCTCGTATTTGGCGGCCTCGCGCGGCAGGCCGGGGGGCGCCTTGGCGAAGGCCTCGTCGTGGAAGGCGACCTCGTCATAGAGGCGGAGACGGCGGGCCTCGGCCTGAACCTCGGCGTAGCGGGCGCGGGTGAGGGTCTCGCCGGGGCGGAGGTTGCCCTCGAAGAAGAAGTCGCGGCCGGGGATGGCCACCCACTTCGCGTTGCGGAAATGGGCGTTCATCGAGAGGCCGACGCCCTCCTCCGGGCCGGCGCCGGGGGTGTCGCAGGGGATGAGGGTGCCGCCCGGGCCGCGGCAGGCGCCGTTGAGATAGAGCACGGCATGGCCGCCGATATCGCCGCGGATCTCGGCACCGAAGCCGGGGCGCTTGCGGATCTGGGAGAGGGCGCAGAACTCGGCATACCAGGGGAAGGCGGCGGCATAGCCGGGCTCGGGGTCGGCGATGCCGGGGCGGGTGAAGTCGACCGTGCCGCAGGCGGCGAGGCTGATGGCGGCCAGGAATGCGAGCAGGCGGCGCAGGAGTCCGGACATCGGCCCTTCGACTGGTGGTTGAGTGGGGCCGGAACGTTTGCGGGTCGTTCGGGTTGCGGGCCGGATGGTGACAGGCGCGTCAGGCGTCGTCCCCTCCCCCATCGCAGCGGGTGGGGCTTCGCGCCGGCCGTGGGGCGGCTAGACTGGCGGGCAATCAGGGAGAGGATGGACGATGCGCCTGGACAACACGGCCCTGCCGCAGGACTGGCCGAACGGGGCCTATGCGGCGCGGATCATGACGGCTGAGGGGCCGAGCGCCATCGGGTTGCTGAACGGGGCGGCCTTCGACATGACGCCGGCCTTCGGCACGGTGAGCGCCTGGCTGAACGAGGCGGAGCCGGTGGCGGCGATCCGCAACCGCGGCGTGCCGGTGCCGTTCGACCTGCCGGCGGTGCTGGCCAACAGCCACCATGCGGCGCGCGACACGGCGAAGCCCTGGCTGCTGGCGCCCATCGACCTGCAGGCGGTGAAGGCCTGCGGCGTGACCTATGTGCGCAGCATGCTGGAGCGGGTGATCGAGGAGCGCTGCCGGGGCGATGCAAGCCAGGCGGAGGCGGTGCGCGCCGAGGTGCGGCAGATCATCGGCGACGACCTCGCCACGCTGCGGCCCGGCAGCGCGGAGGCGCGGGCGGTGAAGGCGGCGCTGATGGAGAAGGGTTGGTGGAGCCAGTACCTCGAGGTCGGCATCGGGCCGGATGCGGAGATCTTCAGCAAGTGCCAGCCGATGGCGTCCGTCGGCATCGGCGCCAAGATCGGCGTGCATCCGACGAGCGAGTGGAGCAACCCGGAGCCGGAAGTCGTGCTCGCGGTGAATGCGCGGGGGGCGATACTCGGAGCGATGCTCGGCAATGACGTGAACCTGCGGGATGTCGAGGGGCGGTCGGCGCTGCTGCTCGGCCGCGCCAAGGACAACAATGCGGCCTGTGCGCTCGGGCCGCTGCTGCGGCTGTTCGATGACGGGTTCACGCTGGAGGATGTGCGGCGGGCGGAGATCGCGCTGACCATCGAGGGGCGGGACGGGTTCAGGCTGGAGGAGACGGGGGCGGTGGGCTCGATCAGCCGCGACCCGACGGAGGTGGTGGACCAGCTCATCGGGCCGCATCACCAGTATCCCGATGGGGCGGTGCTGTTCCTCGGTACGCCCTTCTCGCCGAGCAAGGATCGGGGCGCGGTGGGGATGGGCTTCACCCATCACCCGGGCGACGTGGTGCGGATCGCCTCGGCGCGGCTCGGGGCGCTGGTCAATGAGGTGGACCGGACGGATGGCTGCCCGCCCTGGACCTTCGGCGCCGGGGCGCTGATGGCGAACCTCGCCCGGCGGGGGCTGCCGCGGGCATGAGGGAGGAAAGCGGGCGGCTCGACCGCGGGGACGGGGTGGAGCTGGCCTGGCGGCGGGTCGCCGGGCGGGGGCCGGGGGTGGTGTTCCTCGGCGGGTTCCGCAGCGACATGACGGGGACGAAGGCGGAGGACCTGGCCGCCTTCTGCGTGGAGACGGGGCGGGCCTTCCTCCGCTTCGACTATTCGGGGCATGGGGCCAGCGGGGGCGCGTTCGAGGCCGGGAGCATCGGGCGCTGGGCGGCGGATGCGGAGACGGCGATCAGCGCGCTCACCGAGGGGCCGCAGGTGCTGGTGGGGTCCTCGATGGGGGGGTGGATCTCGCTGCTGCTGATGCGGAGGCGGCCGGAGATGATGGCGGGGTTTGTCGGCATCGCGGCAGCGCCGGACTTCACCTTGCGGATCGAGGCGGCGCTGGCGCCAGCGGCGCGGGAGGCGCTGGAGCGGGAGGGGGTGTGGCATCGGCCGAGCGCCTATGGCGACCCCTACCCCATCACGCGGGAGCTGTTGGAGGATGGGCGGCGGAACCTGGTCCTCGATGGGCCGGTGGCGCTCGCGGTGCCGGTGCGGCTGTTGCAAGGGCAGCAGGACCCGGATGTGCCGTGGGAGACGGCGCTCGACATCGCGGAGGCGGTGACGGGCGGGGATGTGCAGGTGGTGCTGGTGAAGGATGGCGATCACCGGCTGTCACGGCCGCAGGATCTGCAACTGCTCCGGCAGGTGGTCGAGGCGCTTCTCTTCACCTCCGACCCGAAGCGGATGCCCGCTTTACTTGCCTAGCCTGAAACGAACCAAGCGACCGCGCCGGACGAAGTCTTATAAAATCTAACCCCCGGTCGGACCTGTTCTCATTCGGCGGCTACCGCGGTCGGCTCGCGCCGGGCGGTCAGCAGGCCGAGCCGCTTCTTCAGTGAGACGATGTGGTAGATCGTCTTGAAGGCCATGACCGGCAGCGCCATGCGCCAGCTGCCGCGGATATTGCCGGCCAGCAGGCTGATCAGCCCGTCGCGCATGCCGAGTGTGTTGCGCGGCGCCATGAAGAGGCTGCGCAGGGCCGGCGTGTTGATGCGGTAGATCAGCCAGGCGATGCGGGCCATGGCTTGGCGCATGTCGCGCTCCATCCGCCTTGCCAGCACGCGGGCGCGGGCCGGCTCCTCCAGCCACGCATCGGCCACCTCGGCACCCCGCTCGGCCGAGGTCATCGCCAGCAGCACGCCGGAGGAGAAGACCGGGTCGAGGAAGGCGAAGGCATCGCCGATCATCATCCAGCCCTCGCCCCAGGACGTCGTGGCGTCGTAGGAGAAGTTGCCGGTGCTGACGACCTCGCCGATCAGCTCCGCGTTCCGCATGCGGGCGTTGACGGTGGGGCTGGATGCGAGCCGCTCCATCAGCAATTCATGCGGCGAGCCCCGGCGATTCCTGAAGGCCGCCTGGTTGCCGACGAAGCCTACGCTCATCACGTCGTCGGGCAGCGGGATCAGCCAGAACCAGCCATCCTCGACGAGATGGACGCTGATATAGCCCTCAAGCTCGCCTGTGCGCCGCTCGACGCCACGGAAATGGCCGAAGAGCGCGGCGGTGCTGTTGAATTTGTTGGCGCGCTTGCTGCGCAGCTTGGCCGCAAGCAGCGTGTCGCGGCCCGAGGCGTCCAGCACGAAGCGCGGCGCGAAGTGCCGTGGCTGGCCATCCGGCCCCATGGCGTGCACGCCGGCGCGGCCGCCGGGCGGGGCGAACTCCACTTCGGTGACGCGGGTGTCCTCGGCCACGCTTGCCCCGCGCGCCGCGGCGTTGCGGAACAGCATGGCGTCGAAATCCGCGCGCCGCACCTGCCAGCTGTAGGGGTAGCGCTTGTCGAGGCCGTTGGCGAAGGAGAACTGCACCGCGCGGCCTGTGTCGTCGGCGACGAATTCGGCGCCCGGCTTCAGGACGCCCATGGCCGCGACCTGTTCGCGCAGGCCGAGGCGGTCGAAGATCGCGGTGTTCAGCGGCAGCAGGGATTCGCCGATGTGGAAGCGAGGATGCGCGCCCTTCTCAAGGAGCACCACGCTGCGCCCGCGCGCGGCCAGGACGGCCGCAGCCGTGCTGCCGGCGGGGCCGCCGCCAATGATCAGGATATCGCATTCCTCGACCGCCATTCCGCTGCCCGCACATTGGTGACGCGGCCGTGTAACAGGCAGTTTCAGAAGCGGGAAGTTTCAACTCGGACATGCGCGGGCCGCTCCTCGCCGCGGAGGATCGCGGCCAGCCCCTCGCGGTAGGTCGGGTAGCGCCAGGCAATGCCGAGCGCCGCCTTGGTCGCCGCGTTCGCCACACGGCGGTTCTCGGCCCAGAAGCTGCGGCCCATGGGAGACATGGTGCGGGCGGCCTCCTCGTAGGGGATCGCGGGCGGCGGGGGGAGGCCGAGGAGGCGGGCGGCTTCCTCCGTCACCAGGGCGCTTTCGGCGGGCTCGTCGTCGACCAGGTGGAGGATGCGGGTGACGGGCGGCAAGGACTGGCGAAGGGCGGCGGCGACGGCCAGGGCGATGTCGTCGCGGTGGATCCGGCTGAAGGCGTGGCCGGGCTTCAGCGTGCGGCGGGCGGTGCCGGCCTGCATCTCCTCGATGGCGCTGCGGCCGGGGCCGTAGATGCCCCCGACCCGGAAGATGTCGAGGGCGCGGCCGGTGCTGGCCGCGCGCCAGGCCTCCTCGGCCTCGAGGCGACGGCGGCTGCGGTCCTGGCCTGGGGCGGGGGGCGTCGCCTCGTCGACCCAGGCGCCGGCGCGGTCGCCGTAGACGCCCGTCGTCGAGAGGTAGCCGATCCAGCGGAGGGCGGGGGCGGCGGCCAGGGCTTCGGCGTGGGTGGCGAGGACGGGGTCGCCGGCCTCGCCCGGGGCGGCGGTGACGAGGAGGTGCGTGGCGGTGGCCAGGGCCTCGCCGGCGGCGGCGAAGGGGATCACGCCGGGGCCGGAGGGGGCGCGGCTGGTGCCGGTGACGCGGAAGCCAAGCCGGGTGGCCTCTCGTGCTACGGCCTTGCCGGTATAGCCGAGGCCGGCGATCAGGAGGTGGGGCGAGGTCGGTTCGGTCATGTGGCTTATCTGGCGCCGCTGGGGGCGGGCGGCTAGACTGTGTGGTGTGAAGTCCGCCTCTCCTGTTCTCCTGGCCCTAATGGCCGCCGGTCTGGTGGTGGGTGCGGGCGGCATCGGCTGGGTCGCGCTGCGGGCGCCGGCCGAGGCGGAGGCGGCGAGCGAGGCCCTCCCCTTGCCGCCGGATGTGCCGCGGCTGGCTGAGGGGCCGGATTACGAGCGCTGCCTCGGGCTGGTGCGGACCGACCCGGATGAGGCGAGGAATTTCGCTGAGGGCTGGGAGATCGGTGGTGGCGGCGAGGGGGCGCGGCATTGCGGCGCCCTCGCCTTACTGGCGGCGGGCGAGCCGGAGCGGGCGGCGGAGCGGCTGGAGGGGCTCGGGCGGGCCAGCGGGGCGAGCGCGGCGACGCGGGCTTCGGTCTTCGCCCAGGCGGGGCAGGCATGGATGATGGCGGGCGATGCCGGGCGGGCCTATGGCGCGGCCACCATGGGGCTGACGCTGGCGCCGGACGATGCCGACCTGATGCTGGATCGGGCCGTCGCGCTCGGGACGCTCGGTCGCTACGCGGATGCGATGGATGACCTGAACCGGGTGATCGCGCTTGATCCGCAGCGGGCGGAGGCCTGGGTGTTCCGTGCGGCGGCAAACCGGCACCTCGATAAGGTGGATCAGGCGGCGGAGGATGTGAGGCGGGCGATCGCCCTCACGCCCGACAATGCGGAGGCGCTGCTGGAGCGGGGCATCATCCGCCAGCTCAAGGGCGATACCGTGGGGGCCAAGGCGGACTGGCAGCGGGCGGTTGCTCTCGCCCCGGACAGCGCGACGGCCGATTTGGCGCAGCAGAACCTGGCGTTGAACGAGGCAGGTCCGCAACGGCGTTGACCCTGTCGTGCGTTCACAGGGGCAGGAGACGCGGGCCGCTGCGGCTGGCGGCGCATTCCATTCATCCCGATTCGTGTCAGAAAGTTTCGACCAGTCATGGTCAGGCTTCATCGGCTTGATATCAACGGCCGCGCGAATAGGACTAGGTAATGTTCGACTTTCCTGCGGTGGCTACGCGCTCGCGGTATTTGGGCAAGGTCCTGCTTCTTGTTGTGCTCTTCGGGGCGACACTGCGCCTTCTTCATTATGCCGGTGGGCGACCGCTTTGGCATGACGAGGCGATGATTGCGCTGAACCTGTTTCGGCGTTCCTATCAGGACCTGCTGATGCCGCTGGATTACGACCAGTCGGCGCCCGTGCTGTGGCTGCTGGGGACGAAATTCGTCATCGGGCTGTTCGGGCCGGGGGAGATGGCGCTGCGGCTGATCCCGCTGCTGGCGGGGCTGGCCTCGCTCGGGTTCTTCGCGCTGGCGGTGCGGCGGAGCCTCGATGCGGCCGGGGCGGCGCTGGCGGTGCTGGTCTTCGCCATAGCCACGCCGCTGGTCTACTACGCGGCGGAGGCGAAGCAGTACGCGACCGATGTGCTGGTCTTCACCGTCTTCCTCTGGATGCTGGCGCGCTGGGGGCAGGGAATCCTGCGCTCCTGGGGCGGGGTGGCGCTGCTGGCGGGGGCGGGGGCGGTCTCGGTGCTGCTGAGCCTGTCCGCCGTCTTCGTGCTGTTCGGCGTCGGGGTGAGCCTGGCGGTGCAGCCGGTGCTGCGGCGGGATGGCGAAGCGGTGCTGCGGCTGGCCGTCATAGGTGCTGTGTGGCTGCTCTGCTTCGGCGCCGCCACCTATCTGGCGACGAGCGATTCCGGCTCGCTGGTCGCCGCGATGCGGAAATACTGGAGCGGGTGGTTCATCCCGCCCGCGCTCTTCATTCCCTCGCGCTTCGTCGCGGCGGTGCGGATCATGCTGCAGGTGCCGGAGGGGATGGGCTTCCCGGCCTCGAGCGTGATGCTGCTGGTGCTCTTCGCGGTGCTCGGGCTTTACGATACCTGGCAGAGGTCGCGGGTGCTGGCGCTGGCCCTTGTCCTGACCCTGGTCGGGGCGGTGGCGGCGTCGATGGCGCAGCTCTATCCGATGACGGCGCGCTTCGTGCTCTTCCTGGCGCCGGGCATGATCTACGTGCTGGCGGCCGGGGTGTCCTTCACCCTCCGCATGGTGCCGCGGTTGCGCTGGCCGGTGCTGGGCGTCGTCGCGCTGCTGGTGGGGCTGATGAGCTTCGAGACCTGGGCGCATCTGCGGATGACGCCGGCCTTCTCGCGGGAGCAGATCGACCGGAGCATCGAGGCGGTGCTGCGGAAGAAGCAGCCGGACGACCTTGTCTATGTCTATTACGCGGCGGTGCCAGCCTTCCAGATCTATGGGAAGGCGCTGGCGGCGGCGCCGGGGGGCGTCGTCTATGGCCGGGACGCGCGCTCGGACTGGACCTACATGCTGGCGGACATGCCCAAGCTTTGCGGCCGGCGGGTCTGGTTCCTCTGGTCGCACCCGGCCGACCTCAACGGGGTGAACGACGTGCGGCTCTTCGAATATGTCGCCGGCAGGGTGGGGCGGGTGCTGGAGCGGGATGTGTCGCGCGAGGCGGGCGCCACGCTGATCGACCTGACGGCGGCGGAACGCTGCGACGCGATGCCGATCGAGGAGCCCGGGCGGCCCTGGGTGCCGGGCCATCCGGGGTTCCGGCCGCTGCCGGCGTTGGCCAGCCCGTGATCCGCGGCCCTGGGATGCGCGGGGTGGGCCCGCGCATCCCAGGGGAGAGCCGGACAGGCCTGGTGCCGCGGCCTGTCAGCTGAAGGCGATGAGCTGACGGACGGCCTCGCCGGATTTGAGGCGGGCGAAGCCGGTGTTGATCTCGTCCAGCTTCAGCGTGCCCGAGATCAGGTGGTCGAGATGCAGGCGGCCCTGCTGCCAGAGCTTCAGCAGACGCGGCATGTCGACGCGGAAGTGGTTGGAGCCCATGGACGAGCCCTGGATCTTCCGCTCGCGCAGGAAGTCGAAGCCGTGCAGCTCGATCTTCACGCCGAAGGGGACCATGCCGATGATCGTCGCCGTGCCGCCGGGGCGGAGCATGGCGAAGCTCTGCTCGGCGGTCGCCTTCAGGCCGAGCGCCTCGAAGCTGTAGTGGACGCCGCCGCCGGTCAGCTCCCTCACCTGCTGCACCGGGTCGTCGTTGCCGACGAGGATGGTGTCGGTGGCACCCATGATGCGGGCGAGGTCGAGCTTCGATTGCAGCCGGTCGATGGCGACAATGCGCGAGGCACCGGCCAGCGCCGCGCCGTTCACCGCCGAGAGGCCGACGCCGCCGCAGCCGATGACGGCGACCGTCGAGCCTGCCTCGATCTTCGCGGTGTTGAAGACGGCGCCGACGCCGGTGATGACGCCGCAGCCGACCAGCGTCGCGCGGTCGAGCGGGATGTCCGGGTCGATCTTCACCAGGGCGTTCTCGTGGACCACCATCTGCTCGGCGAAGGCGGAGAGGTTGAGGAACTGGTTCATCACCTCGCCGCCTTTCCAGGACAGACGGCGGGACTGGCCCGGGACCATTTTCACCTCGGTGTTCTCGCAGAGCACCGTATGGCCCGTGGTGCATTGCGAGCAGGCGCCGCAGAAGACCGAAAGGCAGCCGATGACGTGGTCGCCGGGCTTGAGGTAGGTGACGTCGGAGCCGACGGCCTCCACTACGCCGGCGACTTCGTGGCCAGGGACGGTCGGCAGCGGGTGGGGATAGAGGCCCTCGATGAAGTGCAGGTCGGAGTGGCAGAGGCCGGCATAGGCGGTGCGCACCAGCACCTCGCGCGCCTTGGGCTTCTGCAGGGTGACCTCCTCGATGGTGAGCGGCTGGTTCACCTCGTGCAGGACGGCGGCCTTCATGGCGGGTTCCTCCCCTCTTGGACGGGGGGGACGATAGCATCTAGGCTCGGTCGTACCAGAGCGGGAGGAACGCCGGATGGAGCTGTTGCAGGAGCGCGCGGAGGGCGTGCTGTGGCTCACCATGAACCGACCGGAGGTGCTGAACGCCCTCGGCGGCAACATGATGTGGGACCTGCTCACCGCGCTGACCGAGGCGGCGACGGACCCCGAAATCGGCTGCGTGGTGCTGACCGGGGCGGGGCGCGGCTTCTCGGCGGGCGGCGACATGAAGGCGCGGGCGACGGGGGCGAAGCCGCCGCCGGCGACGCCCGAGGCCGGGGCGGATGAGCTGCGGAGCCGGATGGAGTGCTCGCGGCTGCTGCATGAGATGCCGAAGCCCACCATCGCCATGGTCAATGGCGTGGCGGCGGGCGCGGGGATGTCGCTGGCGCTGGCTTGCGACATGCGCATCGCCGGGACGAGTGCGCGGATGACGACCGCCTTCGCCAATATGGGCTTCTCGGGGGATTTCGGCGGGCACTACTTCCTGGCGAAGCTGGTGGGGCCGGCCAAGGCACGCGAGCTCTACTTCACCAGCGCGAAGCTCGATTCCGCGCAGATGGAGAAGCTTGGGTTGGTCAACCGGTTGGTGCCGGACGAGGAGCTGCGGGCGGAGACGGAGAAGCTGGCGCGGCAGCTCGGGCAAGGGCCGCGCGTCGCCTGGCGCTACATGAAGCGCAACATGAAGGTGGCCGAGGAAGGCACGCTCGCCGAGGCGCTGGATGCCGAGGCGATTGGCATGATGCGGACGCGCGAGACCGAGGACCACCAGGAAGCGCTGCGGGCCTTCATGGAGAAGCGGCCGCCGCGCTTCCAGGGGAAGTAGGCTCGGGCCTTCCCGTGCGGTCGGTCGCGCCTCAGGCGTCCATGTTCCAGCAGTCGACGTCCCATTTCCAGGCGCCGCCTTCCTGCTTCCATAGGACGACGTATTTCAGCGGCACCGGCGGCGCGTCCGGGGTGGTGAAGATCTCGGCGCGCCCGACTTCCGAGGCGCGGTCACCGGTGACGACCAGTTCAAGCGAGTGCAGCTTTGCCCTGGTCACGCCCAGGCTCGAGGCCGCGGAGCGCCAGTAGTCTTGGATGCCGCCGAGGCCGGAGATGGCCGGGACGCCGGGCGAGAGCAGCCGGGCCCCTGCCGTGTAGACCTGGGCCAGGATGCCGAAGTCTCGCTCGGCAACGGCCTTCTCGAAAAGAAGGTTGATGTTCTGGAATGCCTCGTTGGACATTGCCTTGCCTCCCTCCTGCCGGCGCAGCTTGCACGGGAAGGAGGGAAACAATCATCACGCCTGGTTGACGAAACCTAGAAGCGAAGCGGTACGGCCTGCACCACGAGTGGTAGGCTACGCACCTCCGCCAGCACCGGCTCCGGCATCGGCCCGTCGAGCGAGACGAGGCAGATGGCATCGCCCCCCTGGGCGGCACGGCCCAGGTGGAAGGTGGCGATGTTGATGCCGGCATTGGCCAGCGTCATGCCGAAGCGGCCGATGAAGCCGGGCTTGTCCTGGTTCGTCACGTAGAGCATGTGCGGGGCGAAGTCGGCCTCCACCGCGATGCCCTTGATCTCGACCAGGCGGGGCTTCGCGTCGCCGACCAGCGTGCCGGCGACGCTGCGGGTGCGGCCCTCCGTCACCACCGTCACGCGCAGCAGCGTAGCGTAGTCGCCGCGGCGCTCGTGGACCGTCTCGGCGACCTCGATGCCGCGCTCCTTCGCCACCACCGGCGCGTTCACCATGTTGACCGCACCCATCAGCGGGGTCAGCACGCCGGCGAGCGCGGCCGCCGTCAGCGGGCGGCGGTTGAGTTCGGCGACATGGCCCTCGTATTCGACGCGGATGGAGTGGATGGCGTCGTCCTGCGCGGCCGTGAGCTGGCCGGCCATGGCGCCGAGCAGGCGGGCCAGCTCCATGTAGGGCTTGAGGCGGGGGGCTTCCTCCGCCGTCACGCTCGGCATGTTGATGGCGTTGGAGACGGCGCCGGTCAGCAGGTAGTCGGCCATCTGGTCGGCGACCTGGAGGGCGACGTTCTCCTGCGCCTCGGCGGTGGCGGCGCCGAGATGCGGGGTGCAGACGACGTTCTCGAGGGCGAAGAGCGGGCTCTCCGTCGCGGGTTCGGTCTCGAAGACGTCGAGGGCGGCGCCGGCGACATGGCCTGATTGCAGCGCCTCGGCCAGCGCCTGCTCATCGACCAGCCCGCCGCGGGCGCAGTTGACGATGCGGACGCCGCGCTTGAGCTTCGCGATGTTCTGGCGGCTGAGGATGTTGCGCGTCTGCTCGGTCAGCGGCGTGTGCAGCGTGACGATGTCGGCGCGCTCGAGCAACTCGTTCAGCTCGACCTTCTCGACGCCCAGCTCGACGGCGCGCTTCTCGGAGAGGAAGGGGTCGAAGGCGACGACCTTCATCTTCAGGCCGACGGCGCGGTCGGCGACGATGGAGCCGATATTGCCGCAGCCGATCAGCCCGAGCGTCTTGCCGAAGAGCTCGACGCCCATGAAGCGGTTCTTCTCCCACTTGCCCGCCTTCGTCGAGGTGCTGGCCTCGGGAATCTGGCGGGCGAGGGCGAAGATCATGGCGATCGCATGCTCGGCGGTGGTGATGGCGTTGCCGTAGGGCGTGTTCATCACCACGACGCCGCGCGCGGTGGCGCTGGTGACGTCGACATTGTCGACGCCGATGCCGGCGCGGCCGACGACCTTGAGGTTGGGCGCGGCGTCGAGCAGCTCGCGCGTCACCTTGGTCGCGCTGCGGACGGCGAGGCCGTCATAGGGCGCGATGATGGCGCGCAGCTCGGCCGGCGACAGGCCGGGCCTGAAATCGACCTCGAGGCCGCGGCGCTTGAAGATCTCGATGGCGGCGGGGGAGAGCTTGTCGGAGATGAGGACGCGGGGCATCAGGCGGCGGCCTTCTGCTGCTCGGCCTCGACGCTCGTAAACGCCCAGTCGAGCCAGGGGAGCAGGGCTTCGATGTCGCTCGTCTCGACGGTGGCGCCGCCCCAGATGCGGAGGCCCGGAGGCGCGTCGCGGTAGGCGGCGGCGTCGAGGGCGACGCCCTCCTTCTCCAGCAGTCCGGCCAGCGACTTCGCCGCCTTGGCCTGGGCTTCGGCGTCGAGCGCAGTGAACCAGGGGGCCGTGATTCTCAGACAGATGGAGGTGCAGGAACGGGTCGCCGCGTCCTCGGCCAGGAAGTCGACCCAGGAGGTGCGGGCGACCCAGGCGGCGATGGCGGCGAGGTTGGCCTCGGAGCGGGCGATCAGGGCGAGCAGGCCGCCGATGGATTCGGCCCAGCGGAGGCCGTCCAGCGCGTCCTCGACGGCGAGCATGGAGGGCGTGTTGATGGTCTCGCCCTTGAAGATGCCCTCGTTCAGCTTGCCGTCCTTGGTCATGCGGAAGATTTTCGGCATGGGCCAGGCGGGCTTGTGGGACTCAAGCCGCTCGACGGCGCGGGGGCTCAACGCCAGCATGCCGTGGGCGGCCTCGCCGCCGAGGACCTTCTGCCAGGACCAGGTGACGACATCGAGCTTGTCCCAGCGGAGGTCCATGGCGAAGGCGGCACTGGTGGCGTCGCAGATGGCGAGGCCCTGGCGGCCGGCGGGAATCCAATCGGCGTTGGGGAGGCGGACGCCGCTGGTGGTGCCGTTCCAGACGAAGACGAGGTCGCGCGAAGCATCCACCGAGGCGAGGTCGGGGAGCTGGCCGTAGGGGGCGGCGATCACGCGGGCATCGGGCAGCTTCAGCTGCTTGATGACATCCGTGCCCCAGTCCTTGGAGAAGCTCTCCCAGGCCAGGACATCGACGCCGCGGGTGCCGAGGAGGGACCAGAGGGCCATCTCCACCGCGCCGGTATCGGAGGCGGGAACGATGCCAAGGCGCCAGTCGGCCGGCATGCCGAGCACGGCCTTGCTGCGGGAGATGACCTCGGCGAGGCGGGCCTTCGGCCCTGCGGCGCGGTGGCTGCGGCCGAGATAGGCGCCAGCGAGGGCGTCGAGGGTCCAGCCGGGGCGCTTGGCGCAGGGGCCGGAGGAGAATTGGGGGTTGGTCGGACGGAGTCCGGGCTTGGTGGCGCTTGCCATGATGCAGCTCCCTTCCAGAAGCGGATGCGCCCCGGTGGGGGGGCGTGGCCCGCCGGAAGGGGTAGATCAGGCCAGCAGCGAGAGCAAGGGGCTCGACGTGCCGCCGGAGGCGCTGCCGGCGGCGGCGATGACGTAGCGCTGGGCGAGCTTCTCCAGCGCCTTCGGGTCCTTGAGGTCGGCGAGTTTCAGGCGGGAGGTGATAGCGGCCGCCTGGGTCTCGATCGGCTGCACGACCATGGAATTCGGCAGGCCGAGCGCGCCGGTGATGACGCGGCGGAGCACGGTGTTGCCGAGGATGTTGTAGACGTTGGTCTCGCCCTTGGCATTCTTCAGGAAGTAGAGCGCGTCGGAGATGCCGGCATTCTTCTCGTCGAGCCCGGTGCGGTACTGGTACTCGAGGAAGCCGTCCATCATCTGCTGCTGGAGCTTCGGGTCCTTCAGGGCAGCGAGGCCGCGGGCCTTGAGGTCGAGCGTCTTGGCGGCGGCGGTGAAGCGCTTGTCGAGGCTGGCGAGAAGACCCTTGGGGTCCTTCGGGTCGGCAGTGAGGGCCTTCTGCACCAGGCCCGGATAGGCTGCCTGGTCGGCGAGGCCTAGGGCGGGAAGCAGGACATTCAGTACGCGCGGGTCCTGCAGGGCGGATTTCACGTCGCGCGCCTTGGCGATGGCGGTCTGGAATTGCTTCAGCGCGGTGAGGGTGACGGGATCCTTCTTTTCCTGGGCGACGCCCTTGGCTGTGGCGCCGGCGGCCTGGGCGGCTTTCAGCGCGGCGAGGCTGGAGGCCGCGTCGCCGGTATTGGCGGAGCCGGCGTCGGATGCGCCGAAGAGCACCGACGCCAGGGAGGCAGTGACCTGCATGGCGTCGGCAGTCTGGCGGGCGCGGGTTGAGGCGGCGTTAACGCGCCTCAGGTGATGACGGAGGGCGCGTCGCGGCCGGTGTGGCGGGCGATGCCGGCGATCTCCTGCGCAGCGGCGATGACGGGGGCCAGGACCTGCTGCACGGGGAGGGCATGGCGTGCGGCGTCGGGCTCGAAGCGTTCGAGATAGACGCGGAGGGTGGCGCCGACCGTGCCGGTGCCGGAGAGGCGGAAGACGGCGCGGGCATCCTCGGCGAAGAGGATGCGGACGCCCTGGGCAGCCGTTACCGAGCCATCGACGGGGTCGGTATAGGCGAAGTCGTCGGCGGCCGAGATGGTGAGGCCGGCGAAGCTCTGGCCGGGGAGCGAGGCGAGGCGCTCGCGGAGGGAGGCCATCAGCGCGTTGGCGGCTGTCGCGTCGACTTCCTCGTAGTCGTGGCGGGTGTAGTAGTCGCGGCCGTAGGTCGCCCAGTGTTCGAGGAGGATGGCGTCGGCGCGCTTGCCGGTGGCGGCGAGGATGTCGAGCCAGAGCAGCACGGCCCAGAGCCCGTCCTTCTCCCGCACATGGTCGGAGCCGGTGCCGGCGCTCTCCTCGCCGCAGAGGGTGATGCGGCCGGAATCGAGCAGGTTGCCGAAGAACTTCCACCCCGTCGGCGTCTCGAAGCAGGGGATGCCGAGGCGCTTCGCCACGCGGTCCACGGCGCGGCTGGTCGGCATGGAGCGGGCGACACCGGCGAGGCCGCGGGCGTAGCCGGGGGCGTGATGCGCCTGCGCGGCGAGGATGGCGAGGCTGTCGCTCGGGGTGACGAAATGGCCGGGGGCGACGATCATGTTGCGGTCGCCGTCGCCATCCGAGGCGGCGCCGAAATCGGGGGCGTCGGCACCCATCATCTCGGTCATCAGCGCCTCGGCATGGACCGGGTTGGGGTCCGGGTGGTGGCCGCCGAAATCGGGCAGCGGCGTCGCGTTGATCACCGTGCCGGCGGGGGCGCCGAGGCGGCGTTCCAGGATCTCTTGCGCGTAGGGGCCGGTGACCGCGCTCAGCGCGTCGAAGCGCATGCGGAAGCCGCGCTTGAACAGGCCGGCGATGCGGTCGAAGTCGACCAGGGTTTCCATCAGCGCGGCGTAGTTGGCGACGGGGTCGACGACCATCGCCACCATGCCCTCGATGCGGGTCTCGCCGATGCGGTCGAGGTCGAGGTCCGGCGTGTCGGTGGTGCGGTATTCCGTCAGCGTGGAGGCGCGGCGGTGGATGGCGCCCGTCACCTCCTCCGGCGCGGGGCCGCCATTCGCCATGTTGTACTTGATGCCGAAATCGCCCTCCGGCCCGCCCGGGTTGTGGCTCGCCGAGAGGATGATGCCGCCGATGGCGCCGCTGCTGCGGATCAGGGCGGAGGCGGCGGGGGTGGAGAGCAGGCCGCCCTGGCCGATCAACAGACGACCGACACCGTTGGCGGCGGCCAGGCGGATGGCGGACTGAATGGCCTCGCGGTTCAGGTAGCGGCCGTCGCCGCCGAGGACGAGCGTCGCGCCGCGCAGCCCCTCGCCCGCCGTCTCCAGGATCGCCTGGATGAAATTCTCGATGTAGTGCGGCTGGCGGAAGACCGTGACCTTCTTGCGCAGCCCCGAGGTGCCGGGCTTCTGGTCGGCGAAGGGGCTGGTGGTGATGGTACGGACGGGCATGAGGCGGTCTCCGGCTGGCGTGCGCATCATAGCGGCGGGCGGAGGATTGGCGATTCACGGCGGACGGAACGCGGGGGAACCGATCCGGCTTCCGGCTGTTCGCGCTGCATGACCCGATCCCAGGCTTCCGTCCTCATTCTGCTCGTCCTGCTGCTGATGCTGTTCTGGCTGGCGCCGGATGTGCCGCTGCTCGGCTTCGCCGCCGTGCTCCTGGCCATCGCGCTGCGGGCGGGAGGCGAGCCGCTGGCGTGGAAGACCGGGCTGCCGGATTGGGCGGCGGTGCTGGTCGTCGCCGTACTGGTGGTGGTGGTGATCGGCCTGGCGGGCTGGGCGGCGGCGGGGCCGTTGACCGAACAGGCGCGGGAGCTGGCGCAGCAACTGCCGAAGAGCCTCGAAGCGCTGCGCGGGCGGCTGGCCGATACCGGCTGGGGCGACTGGGTGCTGCATCAGGTGGATCCGGGGCGGATCTTCGGCAGCGGCGGGGCGGAGAATGCCGCCGCCGCGGCGGCCTCGGCGGCGAGCACGACGCTCGGCGGGCTCGGCAATGCGGTGCTGGTGGTGCTGCTCGCGCTCTATCTCGCGGTGCAGCCGGAGGGGTATGTGCGTGGGCTGCGGCATCTCTTCGCTCCGGCGCTCGACGAGCAAGTGCGGGAGACGCTGGAGGAGGCGGGGCATACGCTGCGCGGCTGGCTGCTGGGCCAGGCCTTCGCCATGGTGGTTGCCGGGACGCTGACCTGGATCGGGCTGATGCTGCTCGGCGTGCCGCTCGCGGGACTGCTGGCGACCATTATCGCAGTGCTGAATTTCATCCCCGTGATCGGGCCGCTGATCGGCGCTGTGCCGGCCATGCTGCTGGCGCTGACGCAGGACCCGCTGCTGCCCTTCTGGGTGCTTGGCCTCATCGTGCTGGTGCAGACTGTCGAGGGGAATTTCCTGACGCCGATGGTGCAGAGCAAGACGGCGGACCTGCCCCCTGCCCTGCTGCTCGTCACCCAGGTGCTGACGGGGGCGCTGTTCGGGCTGCTCGGCGTGGCGCTGGCGGCGCCGCTCTCGGCGCTGGGGCTCGTCGTCGTCAGGAAGGGCTATGTGGAGGGGTGGCTGGACTGGCCGCGGGAGAAGAAGGAAGGCTGACGCGATCAGGGAGGGCGCTGCCCTCCCCGAACCCCTCCCGCCAGGCCGGAACCCGGCCTGGACCAGTCAGAGTTGGGCTTCGCCGCTTAACACCGGAACACACCCTCCGCCGACGGTGGCACGGATGCCGTCTGGCATGCGGCGGGCGGTGGTGCGGAGCAGGCTGGGGCGGCCCATCTCGACGCCCTGCAGGATGTCGATGGCGTGGCGCTCGGCGCCGCTCAGCGAGAGCAGGAAGCCGGTGAGCGGCGTGGCGGCGCTGCCGGTCGCGGCATCCTCCGGCGTGCCGGAGAGCGGCGAGAACATGCGGGCGCGGAGGCGCTCACCATCCCGGCGGTAGAGGTAGAGGGAGAGGCGGCCGCCGAGCGCGGGCAGCGTCTCGACGGCGCGGCGGAAGGCGGCGTGGTCGGGGGCGGCGGTGGCGAGGGCTTGGGGCGTCACTTCGAGCAGGACGCGGGGGTTGCCGCCGTCGGAGGCGAGGGTCGGCGCGTGGCGGGCGGTGAGGATGGCCTCGGCCGGGATGCCGGCGCAGGCGGCGATGGGAGCGAGCGGGAGGGCTTCGCCGATCGTCAGCGGCTGGGGGGCGGCGACGGTGGTCGAGAGGACGGCGCCGGCGGCGTCGCGTTCGACCGCGATCTCGACGAGGCCGGCCAGTTGCTCGAAGCGGAGGATGCCGTCGCGGGCGCGGTCGGCGAGGACATAAGCGGTGCCGACATTGGGATGGCCGGCAAAGGGCATCTCGGCGGTGCGGTTGAAGATGCGGACGCGGGCGGTGTTCGCGGGATCATCGGGGGGCAGGACGAAGGTGGTCTCGCTCAGATTGAACTCGCTGGCGAGGGATTGCATCTCGGCATCCGAGAGGCCGCGCGCGTCGGGGAAGACGGCGAGCTGGTTGCCGCCGAAGCGGCGGTCGGTGAAGACGTCGAGGGTGACGAAGGGGAAACGCCTCATCCGATGCGGGCCAAGTCGAGGGTGACGGCGTGGTTCAGCGGGCCATGGCCGCGGCCGAAGCCGGGGGCGGCGAGGATGGCGGCGCGGACATAGCGACGGGCGCGGGCGACGGCCTCGGCCAGCGGCAAGGCCTGGGCGAGGCCGGCGGCGATGGCGCTGGCGAGGGTGCAGCCGGTGCCGTGGGTGTGCCGGGTCTCGATGCGGGTGTCCTCGAAGCGGATGATGCCCTCAGGGGTGCCGAGCAGGTCGACGAGAACCGGGCCGTCGAGATGGCCGCCCTTCAGCAACACCGCTTCGGCGCCGAGGGCGAGCAAGGCGGGCATGGCGGCCAGCATCTCGGCTTCGGCGGTGATGCGGAGGCCGGTCAGCACCTCGGCTTCGGGGAGGTTCGGGGTGATGAGCGTAGCGCGGGGGATGAGGCGGCGCTTCAGCGTCTCGACCGCATCGGGTTGCAGCAGGGGGTGGCCGCCCTTCGCCACCATGACCGGGTCCGCGACGAGGGGGATGCCAGGGGGGAGCGCGTCGCAGACCGCCGAGATGGTCGGGCTGTCGTGCAGCATGCCGGTCTTCAGCGCGTCGGCGCCGAGGTCGCGGAGGACGACCTCCATCTGCTGGCGGATGAACTCCGTCGGGATGGGGAGGACGCCGTGGACGCCCTCGGTGTTCTGCGCGGTGAGAGCGGTGATCGCCGTCATGGCGAAGCCGCCGAGGGCAGTGACCGCCTTGATGTCGGCCTGGATGCCGGCGCCGCCGCCAGAATCGGAGCCGGCGACGATGAGGACGCGGCCCTTCATGCGGTGATCCGGGCGCGGATGGTGGCGGCCAGCGATTCGACGGTTTCGGTGACGAGGGCTTCGTCCTCTGCCTCGGCCATGACGCGGATCAGCGGCTCGGTGCCGCTGGCGCGGATCAGGATGCGGCCGCGGTCGCCTAAGCGCTCCTCGAAGGCGGCGATCTCGCGCTGCACGGCATCGTCCTTCAGCGGCGAGGCGCCGGCGAAGCGGACATTCACCAGGCGCTGCGGCAGCGGGGTGAAGCGGCGGCAGACCTCGCTGGCGGGGCGCTTCTCCTGGACGAGGACGGAGAGGACCTGGAGGGCGGCGATGAGGCCGTCGCCCGTCGTGGCGAAGTCGGCCATGATGACGTGGCCCGACTGCTCGCCGCCGAGGTTGCAGCCGGCATCGCGCATCCGCTCGCCGACATAGCGGTCGCCGACGGCGGTGCGGAGGAGGTTGAGGCCGAGGCCCTT
>NZ_JQKB01000008.1 GCF_000745835.1 Belnapia moabensis DSM 16746
CGGTGCACCCAATCGCGCAGGGTCTGCCGGTCCATGCCGCAGGTTGCGGCCGCGTCCGTGCGCGACTGCCCTTCCAGTACCAAGGCAAGAGCCAGCATGCGTCGCGCTGCGTTCGCGTCCCGACTGCGAGCTGCAGCCTGCCTCAGGGCATCCGCCGACAAGTCCTGCCGCGTGATCACCACCGCCATCGCAAGCCTCCCGAATCGAACCCCCGGGAGACAGCGAATCACGCCCGCCGCAAACCGCGGATCACATGCGAGTCAGTGACCATGGCGGTTGGTATTACACCGTCGTCATTTCCTCGCAACCGCTTTCGCAGGCAGCACAATCCTGGCGGGCCTCCGCCCGGCCCAGGCACAGACCCGCAACGTGATGGAGACGCTGGCCGCCGATGGCCGCTTCAACCGCTTCATCGACCTCATCACCCAGGCCGGCATCACCGACCAGCTGCGCTCCACGGCGAGCGTGACGGTCTTTGCCCCGGTCGATGCGGTCTTCGACGTGGTCAATGCCCGCATCACCGAGCTGACCGCGCAGGGCTCAGGCAACATCAACCAGAACAGCGCCGACCCGCTGCGGCTGCGCGAGTTCCTGGCCTACCACATCGTCTCCGGCTCCATGCCCTCCTCTGGCCTGCTGGACGGGCGGCGCTTCAGGACGGTGAACGGCGCCGAGATCCTGGTCGCCAATGACGGCAGCAAGATCGCCATCAGCAACCCGGCGCCCGAGCGGCAGACCGGCAGCTTCGGCGCGGGCGGGCTGAACGTCCAGGCGCCGGCGCTGGTGGTCGGGCCGGACATCGTCGCCAACAACGGCATCATCCACGCCGTCAGCCAGGTGCTGTTCCCGTAGGCACCGCCTGTTGCGAGGGAGCGGCGGTCATGCTGAACAGCCGCTCCCGCCCCAGCAGGAAGAAGCGCGCGCCGCGCGGGAATAGGCCGGCGATGGCCGGGTCCCGCGCGTCGAGCCCGCCCGTATAGGCGCCGAAGGCGGGCAGCACGAGGCGCCTGCCGTCGGCGACGAAGCAGGGGCGGGTAATGCCGCCGGCGCGCGTCGCCATGGTCGCTTTCGGGTGGAAATGGCCGGAGACCTCGCCGCCCGGTGCCATGGCAAAGCGCGAGGCGGCCGGCCGCGCCTGGTGGCGGAAGACGAGCGGGCCGTCGCGTACTTCCTCGGCCGCCGTGCCGGGCAGTCCCTCGGGCGGCTCCGGGTCATGGTTGCCCAGCACCCAGAGCATCTCGATGCCCGAGAGCATGCGGTGCAGCGCCTCCAGCTCCGCGGGCGGCAGGCGGCTGGCGCCATGCCGGTCGTGAAAGCTGTCGCCGAGAGCGATGATCCGCGCCGGTTTCCAGCGACGCAGCAGCAGGGCGAGGCGGGAGAGCGTCTCCCGCGTGTCGTAGGGCGGCAGGAAGCGGCCGGCGGCGGCGAAGGCGCTGCCCTTCTCCAGGTGCAGATCGGCGACGACCAGCGTGCGCCGCGCCGGCCAGTGCAGCACGCCAGCCGGGTCGAGCATCAGCCGCTCGCCGCCGAGATGGATCGGGGCCGCGCTCATGCCTGGCCGAGGCTCTTCGGCGCGTTGCGGATGAAGCGGTTGCGGCGCGGCCGCTCGCGGTGCCGCGGCTTGTCAACGTCGCGCGGGCGGATGGCGATGCCCTCCGTCACATCGGCGAGCAGGCCGGAGAAGAGTTCGGCGCCGCCGGTCACCTCGCCGACCAGCGCCTCGGCCTCGGCGAGCAGCGCGTCCTCGGCGCCGCCGGCGACCCATTCGCGCCCTTCCTCGATCAGCGCCGGCACGGCCAGCGGCGAGACGCGGTTGAGGCGGCGGTGGATGATGCGGCCGCGGGCGCGGGCCAGCAGCAGGCTGATGCGGGCGACATCCGTCAGTCCGCCCGCTGCCTCCTGCCGCGTCGCCCGCATCAGGATGTGGTCGGGCTCGTGCTTGCGCAGCACGTCGTAGATCAGGTCGGCATTCATGGTCATCTGGCGCGGGCGCTTCTCCTGCCCGGGGTGGTTCTTCTCGAGCAGCCCGGCGATGGTGGCGATGTTGCGGAAGGTGCGGCGGAGCATGGAGCTCTCGGCCATCCACTCCTCCAACTCCTCGCCAAGGATGTCCTCCTCGAAGAGGTGCTCCACATCGGTCGCCTCGAAGGCGGACCAGGTGGCGAGGACGTAGTCGGTGGCGAGATAGCCGAGCGGGCCGAAGCCGGCGCGCTCCATCCGCTTGGTGACGAGCATGCCGAGCGTCTGGTGCGCCAGCCGCCCCTCGAAGCAATAGGCGACGAGGAACCAGCGGCCGCCGCGCGGGAAGGTCTCGATCAGCAGCCCGTCCTTGGGGGGCAGCATGCTCTGCTTGCGTTGCAGCTTCAGCCAGTCCTGCACGGGGGCGGGCAGCAGGCGCCACTTGCGCGGGTCGTTGACGATCTCCCGCACCCGGGCCGCGAGCCAGGTGGAGAGCGGCATGCGGGAGCCGGCATAGGCGGGGACGCGCGGCTCGCCCTCGCCGCCCCGGGATACGACAGCGCTGACGCCGTCCAGCGCCTCGAAGCGGAGCGTCTGGCCGGCGAAGATGAAGCAGTCGCCGGCGACGAGCGTCGAGATGAACCACTCCTCCACCTCGCCCAGCACCGGGCCGCCGCGGAGGCGGACCTTCAGCAGCGGCGTCTCGACGATGGTGCCGAGATTCATCCGCAGCTGCCGTGCCACGTGCTGGTCGCGCACATGGACCAGCCCCTCGGCATCGCGGAACAGCTTGCGGAAGCGGTCATAGACGCGGAGCGCGTAGCCGCCATTCTCGACGAAGCCGAGCACGTCGTCGAAGTCGCGGCGGGTGAGGGCGGCATAGGGCGCGGCGCGGCGGACCTCCTCGTAGAGGTCGTCCGGATGGAAGGGAGCGTGGCAGGCCATGGCGAGGATGTGCTGGGCCAGCACGTCGAGCCCGCCGGGGCGCGGCGGGTCGCCGTCCAGCTCCTCGTGCCGCACCGCCTCGAGCGCCGCGGTGCACTCGATCACCTCGAAGCGGTTGGCGGGGACGAGCACGGCGCGGGAGGGCTCGTCCATCCGGTGGTTGGCGCGGCCGACGCGTTGCAGCAGCCGCGCCACGCCCTTCGGCGCCCCGACCTGGATGACCTGGTCCACATCGCCCCAGTCGATGCCGAGGTCGAGCGAGGCGGTCGCCACCACGGCGCGCAGCTTCCCCGCCGCCATCGCCGCCTCCACCTTGCGGCGCTGCTCGACGGTGAGGCTGCCATGATGGAGGGCGATCGCCAGGCCGTCCTCGTTCAACCGCCATAGCGCCTGGAAGCAAAGCTCCGACTGGGCACGGGTGTTGACGAAGACGATGGTGACACGCGCCTCGCGGATGCGGCGGTAGACCTCCGGCATGGAGGCGAGGCCCATATGGCCGCCCCAGGGCAGCCGGCCCTCGGGCAGTGTGATCGACAGCTCCGGCGGCGCGCCGCCGCGCACCTGGACGAGGCGCACATCCTCGGCCTTGCCGGAGGGGGAGAGGAAGGCGCGCAGCGGCTCCGGCCAGGCGACCGTCGCCGAGAGGCCGACGCGCCGCGCCGCCGGTGCCAGCCTCCCGAGCCGGGCGAGGGCGAGGGCCAACTGGTCGCCCCGCTTGCTGCCGGCCAGCGCATGGATCTCATCGACGATGACGGCGCCGAGCCCGGCGAAGACCTCCGCCGCCTCGGGCTGGGAGAGCATCAGGGCGAGGCTCTCCGGCGTCGTCAGCAGCAGGTTGGGCGGGTCGGCGCGCTGCCGGGCGCGGCGGTTCTGCGGCGTGTCGCCCGTCCGCGTCTCGATGCGGATCGGCAGGCCCATCTCCTCGACCGGCGCCATGAGATTGCGAGCGATATCGACGGCCAGCGCCTTCAGCGGCGAGATGTAGAGGGTGTGAAGGCCGGGACGCGGGTTGCGGGCGAGGTCGACGAGGCTCGGCAGGAAGCCGGCCAGAGTCTTGCCGCCGCCGGTCGGCGCGACCAGCAGGGCGGATTCGCCAGCCTGCCCCGCCCGCAGCAGCGCGAGCTGGTGCGCCCGCGGCGTCCAGCCTCGCCCGGCGAACCAGGCGGCAAACGGTTCCGGCAATGTTCCCATCCGGCCCCTTATATGGCGGGACCGGGCGGACTCGGGAAGGCGTTACCCGCAGGCGAAGCGAAGCGTCGCCTTCGTTCCGCTATCGGCTTCGATCCGCAGGCTGGCATGGGCCTGCCGCGCCAGCCGTGGCACCAGGTGCAGGCCGAGGCAGCCCTGCGGCGAGTTGCGCCGCTGCGCCTCCTGCAGGCCGATGCCGTTATCCGCCACCACCAGCTCGCCGAGCCCCGGCGCTGGCCGGCGCAGCGACAGGCGGACGGTGCCGGTATGGTGTTCGGGAAAGGCGTGGCGGACGGCATTCACCACCAGCTCGTTGACGATGAGGGCGAGCGGCGTCGCCTGGGAGACGGGCAGCAGCAGCCCCGGCTCCACCTCCACCTCCAGGGCGATGCCGGGGCGGCCGACCACATCCAGCGCGCTGCGGGCGGTAGCCTGCAATTCGGCGCCGAGGTCGATCATCGCATTCTCGGCGATGCGGAACATGCGGTCCTGCACCAGCGTCGCCAGCATCACTCGCGTCGCGGCGCCGCGCAGCGCGGCCGATACCTCCGGGCTGGTGGCGCGGCTGGCCTGCAGGCCGAGGAAGGAGGTGGTGGCCTGGGCGTTGTTCTTCACCCGGTGATGCAGCTCGGCCAGCAGCAGCTCCCGCTCGGCGAGCGCGTGGCGACGCTCCTCCAGCGCCTGGCGCATCTCGGTGATGTCGACGCAGGAGCCGACGAAGCCGGTGAACTGGCCATCCTGGCAGAGCGGCCGCGCGGTCTCGAGCAGCCAGCGCCATTCCCCGTCATGCCGGCGGAGGCGGAAGTCGAGGGTGAAGGGCACGCGGTCGGCAAAGCCGCGGAGGAAGGCCTGCTCACGGCGTGCCCGATCCTCGGGATGCACGTCCTCGAGCCAGCCGGCGCCCAACTCCTCCTCCAGCGTCCGGCCGGTGAAGTCGAGCCAGGACTGGTTGACGAAAGTCCGCTCGCGGTCCGGCCCCGCCTGCCAAAGCATCACCGGGGCGTAGTCGGCCAGGAGGGAGGGTTCGGCCTGACCAGCCGTCACCTGCGTCGCCAGCCTGGCATTTGTGGCACTCCCTTGCCCTGGCGACATCCAGTCCTCTTGCCCTTTATCGATGCCGCGACGCCGTAGGCCGTTGCAGTTACGGTCCCGTATGACGCATGAAGCGACCAGAGGTTTCCTTGGCTTTGCCTTGGCGCGCGCCAATGGAAACAGCGCGCCGCAGGCCGGGTTGCCGACACGGCCAAAACCATCCGTCATCACTGCGTCGCACTCTCAATCAGCGCCACCCGGGACGCAATTAGCTTCGCTGTGAGGTGATTTTTCGAACAATTCAACAATATCCTGGCAGCAAGGTGATGGGTTGCACCGGCGCGGCGCAGGGCCAAGCTTCCTTCACGATGCCTCATCCCGAGACCTGGCTCCGCGTCACCCCCGACGGCCTCCTCTGCGAGCCCGGCGGCTTCTTCATCGACCCGGTACGGCCTGTGGAGCGGGCCGTCATCACCCATGGCCATGCCGACCATGCCCGGCCCGGCCACCGATCCGTGCTGGCGACGCCGGAGACGCTCGCCATCATGCGGGCGCGGATGGGCGAGGGGGCGGGAGATAGCCAGCAGGAGATGCGCCATGGCGAGGTGCTGCGGCAGGGCGACGTCACCATCCGCCTGGTGCCGGCCGGGCATGTGCTCGGCTCGGCGCAGGTGGTAATGGAGTGGCGGGGCAGCCGGGCCGTCGTCTCCGGCGACTACAAGCGCCAGGCGGATGCCACCTGCCTGCCCTTCGAGCCCGTGCCCTGCGACGTCTTCGTCACCGAGGCGACCTTCGCCCTGCCGGTCTTCCGCCACCCGGACCCGGCGCATGAGGTGGCGAAGCTGCTGCGGAGCCTCGCCCTGTTCCCGGAGCGGACGCATGTGGTCGGCTGCTACGCGCTCGGGAAGTGCCAGCGCCTGATCACGCTGCTCCGCGCCGCGGGCTGGGACCGACCTATCCACCTGCATGGGGCGCAGCAGCCGCTCTGCCGGCTCTACGAGCAGCTCGGCGTCCCGCTCGGCGAGCTGCGGCCGGCGACGGTTGCCAACAAGGCGGAGCTGCGCGGCGCCATCGTGCTCGCCCCGCCCTCGGCCATCGCCGACCGCTGGGCGCGGCGGTTGGCCGAGCCGGTGACGGCGCTGGCCAGCGGCTGGATGCGGGTCCGCCAGCGGGCGAAGCTGCGCGGCGTCGAGCTGCCCATGGTCATCAGCGACCATGCCGATTGGCCGGACCTCAACCGCACCATCGACGAGGTGGCCGCACCGGAGGTCTGGGTGACCCATGGGCGGGACGACGCGCTGGTGCATGCGCTGGCCGGGCGCGGCATCCGCGGGCGGGCGCTGCATCTGGTCGGGCTCGGCGAGGATGAGGACGAGGCTGTGGCGTCCGAGGGAGCCCCCGCGGCATGAGCCTGCCCGCATTCGCCGAGCTGCTGGAGCGGCTGGTCTTCACTCCCGGCCGCAACGCCAAGCTCGCCCTGCTGCGCGACTGGTTCGCCACCCAGCCGGACCCGGACCGCGGCGTCGGCCTCGCCGCCCTGACCGAGGAGCTGGTCTTCACCACGGCCAAGCCGATGCTGATCCGCGACCTGGTGGCGGCGCGGACGGACCCGGTGCTGCTCGCCCTCAGCCACGACTATGTCGGCGACCTGGCCGAGACGGTGGCGCTGATCTGGCCGGAGCGCATGGGGGTGAACGCCGAGCCGCCGACCCTCTCCGAGGTGGTGGAGGCGCTGGAGGTGACGCCGAAGGCGGAGCTGCCAGCCTTGATCGCTGGCTGGCTCGACACGCTCGACTCCGGCGGGCGGCTGGCGCTGATCAAGCTCATCACCGGAGGGTTGCGCGTCGGCGTCTCCGGGCGGCTGGCGCGGGTCGCGCTGGCCGAGTGGTCGGGCAAGCCGGTCGAGGAGATCGAGGAGATCTGGCACGGCGTCGCCCCGCCCTACCTGCCGATCTTCCGCTGGCTGGAGGGGCAGGCGGAAAAGCCCGACCCGCGCGACGCACCCGTCTTCCGCCCGCTGATGCTGGCCCATCCGCTGGAGGACCGCGACCTCGCCGCGCTCGACCCCGCGGCCTATCGCGCCGAGTGGAAGTGGGACGGCATCCGCGTCCAGCTCACCGCCGGGCCGGGCGGCCGGCGCATCTGGAGCCGGGGCGGGGAGGACATCTCGGGCGGCTTCCCCGAGATCACCGAGGCGATGGACTTCCATGGCGTGCTGGATGGCGAGCTGCTGGTGATCCGCGACGGCCTGGTGGCCCCCTTCGCCGATCTGCAGCAGCGGCTGAACCGCAAGCAGGTCGGGCCGAAGATGCTGCGCGACTACCCGGTCGGCGTTCGCCTCTACGACCTGCTCTTCGAAGGCGGTGAGGATCTTCGCCCGCTGCCCTTCGACGAGCGGCGGCGAAGGCTGGAGGATTGGGTCGCCCGCCATGAGCCGGCGCGGATGGACCTCTCGCCGCTGATCGCCTTCGCCTCCGTCGCGCAGCTCTCCGAGGTGCGGGATGGCGCGCGGGCAGCCTCGATCGAGGGGCTGATGTTGAAACGCGCCGACAGCCCCTACCTCGCCGGGCGGCAGAAGGGGATGTGGTGGAAGTGGAAGCGCGACCCGCTCTCCATCGACGCCGTGCTGATGTATGCCCAGCGCGGCCATGGCAAGCGGAGCAGCTTCTACTCCGACTACACCTTCGGCCTCTGGCGCCCGGATGGGGCAGGGGGCGAGGAGCTGGTGCCGGTCGGCAAGGCCTATTCCGGCTACACGGATGAGGAGCTGGGCTGGCTCGACCGCTGGATCCGCAACCACACGACCAGCCGCTTCGGCCCGGTGCGGGAGGTGGAGAAGGCGCTGGTACTGGAGGTGATCTTCGACGCGGCGCAGCTCTCCGGACGGCACAAATCGGGCGTCGCGCTGCGCTTCCCGCGCATCGCCCGCATCCGCACCGACAAGCCGGCCAGCGAGGCGGACCGGCTGGAGAACCTGATGGCCTATGTCGAGGCGGGGCCGGCAGAGGGGTGATTACCCTCCCTGGTATCCGGGACGGTGGCGCAGGGCTGCTCAGGCCCGCCTCATTCCCGATGCGCCAGGTAATGCGCCAGCCCCGCGATGTCGGCATCGGACAGGCCGAACACGGCACCATTCATTTGCGGGTCGGCACCGTTGCGCTGGCCGTCGCGGTATTCGGTCAGGGTGCGCGCGAGGAACTCCTCACGCTGGCCGGTGAGGCGCGGGATCTGCTCGCGTCCCGCAAGGCTCGGCAGATGGCAGGTCGTGCAATGCCGCGGACCCAGCAAGGCCTCGCCGCGGGCTGCCAGCGCCGCATCGCGCGGGCTGCGGTCCTCGGCCGGGCTGGGCGGGAGGCTGCTGAACCAGGCGGCGAGATCCTCGATATCCTGGTCGGGCATATTCTCGACGAAGGGCTGCATCGCCGGGACCTGGCGGATGCCCTCCCGCATCAGGATCAGCTGGATCGTGACGTAGCCCGGTTGCTGCGCTGCGAGCGAGGGGATGTCCGGAATGCGGCTTCGCCCATCCTCGCCATGGCAGGTGCTGCAACGGCCGCTGGCCAGCGCCTGGCCCCGGCCCTTGTCCTGTGCGGCCGCGAGGCCAGGGAGGCCGACGGCCAGGACGGCCGCCGCCAGGAACCGCGCGAGACTCACTGGCGGTAGGTGATGCGGTAGAGCGCGCCGGTTTGCTCGCCGGACACCAGCAGCGAGCCGTCGCGCATCACATGCACATCCGTTGGCCGGTCTAGGAACTTCTGGTTCGCGTCGTCGCGCAGGCCGGTGAGGAATTCCTCGACCCCCGTGACATTGCCCTGCGCGTCCAGCTTCGCCACCACCACGTCGAAGGCGACCAGTCGGCTGTGGTTCCAGGAGCCGTGCCGGGCGATGAAGATCTGGTTGCGATACGCCTCCGGGAACATGGTGCCGGTATAGAAGCGCATGCCCAGCGCGGCGGTGTGCGGGCCCAGCAGCGCCGTGGGGCGGGAGAACTGGCTGCAATCCTTCCCGGCGTTGTATTGCGGGTCGGGCTGCCCGGTCGAGCAGAAGGGGAAGCCGATATCCTCGCCGCGGCGGGCGATGCGGTGCAGCGAATCCTCCGGCCATTCGTCACCGGACCAGTCGCGCGCGTTGGTGGTGGCCCACAGCTCGCGCGTCACCGGGTGATGCGCCATGCCGACGCTGTTGCGGATGCCGCGCGCCTCAAGCCGGCGGTCGCTGCCGTCCGGGTTGAAGGAAACCAGCGTGGCGAATTGATCGCGGTCGAACTCGCAGATATTACAGTTGACGCCGATATTCATGTAGATGCGGCCATCGGGGCCGAGCGTCGTGAACTTCCAATGGTGGTTGCCGCCATGGTCCCGCTCGGTGGGCAGGTTGAAGGCCGCGGTCAGGTCGGCCGGCGCCGGCACCTCCTCCAGGTTCTGCTCGATATTGTCGTAGCGCAGCACGCGGTTCACGGCGACGACGTAGAGGCTGTTGCCCACCATCACCAGGCCGTTGGGCTGGGTCAGCCCCTGGGCGATTACGCGGGTGCGCGTGGTGCCGTCCGCATTCTTCGAGACGGCATAGACGCGGCCGATGGAGCGGGTGCCGACGAAGATGGTGCCGTTCGGGCCCTCCGCCATCATGCGGGCGCCAGGCATGCCGTGCGCATAGATCTCGGCCTGGAAGCCGGGCGGAAGGCGAATCGCGGAAACCGGCACCTGGTCGCGCGGCGTCGCCGTGAGGCGGGGTGCATGCGGCGCCAGGGTGGAGCCTTCCGGCCGCCCGACGGCCCAGCCGGGAACCGGTGCCTGGGCGGCCGGCTGTGCGAAGGCCGGCACCGCACACAGTGCCAGGACGGTGCCAAGCATCGCGCCTTTGAAATTCATTAATCTCTCCCTCCGCGGCCATCCGAAGCCAGCTTCCGCGATGGAAGAACGAAAGCGGCAGCGTGGCAAGGTACGGCGAAGATGGCCGGCTATATTCGGCTTCCAAGCCTCTCTATTGCGTGAGGCGGCAGGCGCAGCTTCGCTGGAGCCGGATCAGGCACCTCGTTGCCCGTTGGATTGACAACGATCCATGCAGCCTTTCATGACGCGGCCCCGGCCTTGGGCGGCAGCGGGAACAAGGTGAGGAAGCGCGCGGCCAGCGCCCGGTCGCCCTCGACCCTGAGCACCCCCGCGGCCTCCAGCGCCTCCAGCGGCTGGCCGCCATAGATCGCGGCGGCGATGACGGCTGGGGCACCGTCGAGGATGAGATCGGCACCTTCGACCGGCCCCGCCGCGATGACGATTCGCCCCTCGCCGAGCCGGGCGAGGTAGCGCTCCGCCCCCAGCCGGAAGCCGATGCGCGCAGCCAGCCCGCCAGCCCGCCCCGCATCCAGCATCGTCCGCAGGGAGAGCAGCAGCGAGGCGGCGCTGAAAGGCAGCGTCGGGTCATGCAGGGGCGAGCGCGCCGCCCAGCGGCCGAGCGCCTGGAAGATCGGCTCGCTCTCCAGCCCCCATTCGGTCAGCGCATAAACCTGGGCCGAGGCCGGCGGCGGCAGCCGATGCCGCACCACCACCCCCGCCGCTTCCAGTCCGGCGAGGCGCTGGGTCAGCACGTTGGCGCTGATGCCGGGCAGGCTGGCGCGCAGCTCGCCGAAGCGCCGGGGGCCGAACATCAGCTCCCGCATCACCAGCAGCGCCCAGCGCTCGCCGACCAGGTCAAGCGCATGTGCGGCGGCGCAGGCATCCTCGTACCAGCGGCGCGGCCCAGTTTCGGTTATTTTTTCTGACTTCATAGTTGCAATTTATAACTATTCCGGGCAGCATCCTCAAGCCCCAGGGAGGACGCTCATGCCCAAGCTGATCTTCGTGAACCTGCCCGTCACCGACCTGACGCGCTCGATCGCCTTCTACGAGGCCGTCGGCGCGACGCTGAACCCGCAGTTCACCGACGAGACCGCCGCCTGCATGGTCTTCTCCGAGACCATCCACGCCATGCTGCTGACCCATGACAAGTACCGGCAGTTCACGGCGAAGCCGATCGCCGATGCCCATGCCTCGAGCGCCGCGCTGATCTGCATCTCCGCCGAGAGCCGCGCCGAAGTGGATGCCGTGGTCGAGCGGGCCGGCGGCGCCGGCGGGCGCAAGGACCCCGGCAAGACGCAGGACTATGGCTTCATGTATGGCCGCAGCTTCGAGGACCCGGACGGGCACCATTGGGAGATCATGTGGATGGACCTCGAGGCGGCGAAGACCGCGATGGGGTCGGGGAAGGAGGCATCCTGAGAAGCCGGCTCGACCTCGTGAGGTTTCGGCGCTCCACTGCCGGCGAGAGCCAAGCGGAGCCCGCACCATGCGCTTCAACCATGTCGCCAACCGGCTGAACCCGGAGCATTTCGAGACGGTGGTGGCGCTCTTCACCGCCCGGCTCGGCTTCGCCGTGCTGCGGCGGACGGAGCGCGCCATCTGGCTTCGCCAGCCGGGAGCCAACATAGACCTGCAGTTCAGCCACAGCGACACACCGGGGCGGGATGCGGACAAGCTCCGCTCCCAGGTCTCCTTCCTCAGCGAGACGCCGCGCGAGGCGCTGGAGGCGCTGGCCGAATGGCTGGCAGGGCAGGGGGTGGAGGCGCAGGTCGGCGCCTATTCGCCGCGGGAGTTCTACCTCGACGCCCCGGCCGCCTTCGTCGATTTCGTCATCGAGGCCATGCGGCCGGAGCTGGCCGACTATCCCCTGGACGAATAGGGGCGTGAGCCCCTTGCATCCCCCCTTGCCCCCTGCCACACCCGCGCCCGCATGACCGACGACCTGCCCAACCCCGCCCTCTTGCCCGCCGGGCTGATGGACCTCCTCCCCCCCGAGGCGGAGCGGGAGGCGGCGCTCGTCGAGACGCTGATGGCCGCATTCGCCGGGCATGGCTATGAGCGGGTGAAGCCGCCGCTGCTGGAATTCGAGGACAGCCTGCTCGCCGGCTCCGGCGCCGCAGTGGCCGAGCAGACCTTCCGCCTGATGGATCCGGTCAGCCAGCGGATGATGGGGCTGCGTGCCGACACCACGCCGCAGGTCGCCCGCATCGCGGCGACAAGGCTCGGCCTGCAGGCCCGGCCGCTCCGCCTCTGCTATGCCGGGCAGGTGCTGCGCGTGCGCGGCACCCAGCTTGCGCCGGAGCGCCAGCTCCCGCAGGCCGGCATCGAGCTGATCGGCAGTGATGCCGCCGAGGCTGATGCCGAGGTCGCCCTGGTCGCCGCCGAGGCGCTGGCCCGCGCCGGCGTCCCCGCCGTGAGCCTCGACATCACCCTCCCCACCATGGCGCCGGCCCTGCTGGAGGCCGCTGGCGTGCCGTCCACGCTCAGCCAGCGCCTGGCGCGCGCGCTCGACCGCAAGGATGCCGCCGCGGCGACGGCGTTGGCCGAGCAGGCGGGGCCGCTGGCCGCCGCGCTGCCGGTGCTGCTGGCCGCCGCCGGCCCGGCCGATGGCGCGCTGGCCGCGCTCGCCGCCGCCGACCTGCCGACCGCGGCGCGCGCCATCGCAGACAACGCCGCCGCCGTCATCGCCGCCATCCGCGCGCGGGAGCCGGAGCTGCGCATCACCCTCGATCCGGTGGAGTTCCGCGGCTTCCGCTATCATGTAGGCGTCGCCTTCACCCTCTACGGGCCGGGCGCGACCGGCGAGCTGGCGCGCGGCGGCCGCTATGTCTCCGCCAATGACGAGCCGGCGACGGGCATGAGCCTCTACCCCGACGCCGTGTTGCGCGCCGCCCGTCCCGCCGCCTCACGGCCACGCATCTTCCTCCCCCTCGGCACCCCGCCCGCCGCCGCTGCGGCGCTGCGGAGCCAGGGCTTCGCCACGGTCGCCGCGCTGGCGCCGGGCGACAGCCCCGCCGCGCTGCGCTGCACGCATGTCCTGCGCGACGGTGCTGCCACGCCTTTCAGCAAGGACGACGTGTAATGGCCAATGTGGCGGTGATCGGCGCCCAGTGGGGCGACGAGGGCAAGGGCAAGGTGGTGGACTGGCTGGCGAGCCGGGCCGACATCGTCGTGCGCTTCCAGGGCGGACACAATGCCGGCCATACCCTCGTCATCGGCGAGCAGGTCTACAAGCTCTCGCTGCTGCCCTCGGGCGTGGTGCGCGGCAAGCTCGGCATCATCGGCAACGGCGTGGTGCTCGACCCGGATGCGCTGCTGGCCGAGATCGACCGCGTCACCGCGCAGGGGCTGTCGGTGACGCCGGAGAACCTCCGCATCGCCGAGAACACGCCGCTGATCCTCCCGCTGCACCCGGCGCTCGACAAGGCGCGCGAGGCGGCGCGCGGCGAGGACAAGATCGGCACCACCGGGCGCGGCATCGGCCCGGCCTATGAGGACAAGGTCGGCCGCCGCTCCATCCGCCTCTGCGACCTCGCCGAGCCGGCGACGCTCTCGGCCAAGCTCGACGAGTTGCTGCTGCATCACAACAGCCTGCTGCGCGGCCTCGGCGCCCAGACCTTCGAGAAGCAGGCGCTGCTCGACGGGCTGCTGGCGCTGGCGCCACGGCTGCTGCCCTTCGCCGAGCCGGCCTGGGAGCGGCTGGACGAGGCGCGGCATCGCGGCCAGCGCGTGCTTTTCGAGGGTGCGCAGGCGGTGATGCTCGATGTCGACCACGGCACCTACCCCTACGTCACCAGCAGCAACACCGTCGCCGGCAATGCGGCGGCGGGGGCGGGGATCGGGCCGGATGCCATCAGTATGGTGCTCGGCATCGCCAAGGCCTACACGACCCGCGTCGGCAGCGGCCCTTTCCCGACCGAGCTGACGGACGAGATCGGCCGGGGCCTCGGCGAGCGCGGCCGTGAATTCGGCACGGTGACGGGCCGCCCGCGCCGCTGCGGCTGGTTCGATGCCTGCCTGGTGCGGCAGGCGGTGAAGACCGGCGGCATTCAGGGCCTCGCCCTCACCAAGCTCGACGTGCTGGATGGGCTTATGGAGCTCAAAATCTGCACCGGCTACACCATCGGCGGCGAGCATTACCGCCGCCTGCCGGCCGCCGCCGGCGCCCAGGCCGCGGCGAAACCGGTCTATGAGGTGCTGGAGGGCTGGACCAGCTCCACCCGCGGCGCCCGCTCCTATGCCGACCTTCCGGCTGCGGCGGTGAAGTATGTCCGCCGCATCGAGGAGCTGGTGGAGGCGCCCGTGGTGCTGCTCAGCACCAGCCCGGACCGCGACGACACCATCACGCTGCGCGACCCCTTCGCGGGGTAGCGTGCCTGCGCTCTACCCGCATCTCGCCGGGTTCATCCAGGCCCGGTTCCATCAGGACTGCGACCTGGACGGCGACGATGCGGCAATCATGGCGGAGGTGCGGCAAGTGCAGACTCTGGCGGAACGCGCGCTGCTTGCCGCGGACATCCGCCGCTTCCTTGCCGACCATCCCGGCAGCCTCGCCGATGCCGCCTTCCTGCGGCATCTGGAGCCGGATATCGACCCCTCGGCCAACGGCCATTCCACGGCCGAGTGGCTGAGGGATATCCTGCGGCTGCTGGAGCAGCCCTAGATCAGGTTCAGGTCCTGCCCGATCGCGGCAAGGTCGTCGCGGATGCCGGTGAAGACGTCGTTCGCCTCCGCCTGCACATCCTGCCGCCAGCCATCGATCAGCGACTGGAAGACCTGCGGGTCGCCGCCGTCGCTGTCATAGATGCTGCGCAGCGCGAGCAGCTGCGGGTCGGTCGTGCCCGTCTCCGGCACGATCAGCTCCGGCTCGGGCGAGGCGGCCGCCGTCGCGGTGCTGCTGGCATAAAGCTCCGGCGCGTGCTGCGCCGCATCGAGCTGGACAAGGCCGGCGATGCCCGCCTGCGGCGAGAGGTCGGCGCTCTTGCCCGGCAGCAGCACGATGTCGCCGCGGTTTTCGTAGTTCACGGTAAGGCTGTTGATCGTCGCCAGCGCCTGCTCCTCGGTGAGGCCGGGGAATTCCTCTGCGGCCTTGTCGGCGGCAAGATTCGCCAGGGTCGGGTCGGCCCGCAGCACCTCGCCGATCTCCGCCCGGTGCGCGCCGAGCGCGACGGCCGGATCGTCGGCGATGACGAAATTGGTGATGCGCGGATCCGCACCCGGCGGCAGGATCGCGCCCGGCGAGCCGAAGGTCACGGCATCATAGGTCACGCCCGCCTGGTCAGGGTGCGCGGCCATGAACTGCTGCGCCAGCGACCCGCCGAGGCTGTGCCCCGTCACCACGATCTGGTCGTAACGCCCGCTCGCCGCCGCCTGATCCACCGCCTGGAAGAGCGAGGTAAAGTCGGCATAGTCGGCATTGATGTTCTGCAGGTCGTTGAAGCTGTCCTGCTGGTCGTCGCTGCCGCGGAAGACGATGACGAGGCTCTCCTGGCCGTTCACCACGCCCTCCGTCACCAGCGCCGCGGAGTTGTCGCTCTGATAGAGGCCGCCCGCGAAGCTCTGCCCGGCACCGAGGGTGACAGGCAGGTCCGCTGCGGGGGTGAAGCCGGCCGGCAACGTCACCGGCGTATTCGAATAGGCATTGAATGAAAGCTGCGCGAGCGCAGCGTCAGTCGCTGTCGTCACTGTGTCTCTCCTGCATTGTGGCCACCCGCCGCAGCGGGGGCGAAGGGAACCGCCGATGGCGGGCCCCGCCGGCTTACCCGGGGCATGCCCGGTGCGGCTTTCGGGGAGAGAACACGCGGCCCTCGCTCAAGGTTCCGCGCGATTGCGTTGGTGGCAATTGCTCCGGCCGGCTGTTCAACCGAGCCGGTTACTTTTGGACATCCATCTTAACGCTTCGCCATCTCCAGCCCATGCTGTTCGCGCACGGCGTGGAAGCGCAGCATCGGCCATTCTTCCTCCGCCCGCTTCCGCCGCCAGTCGGAGCCGAAGAAGGCGACCAGTGCGCCGTCATGGTCCTCGCCCGCGTCGCGCCGGTTGGCCTGGGCGAAACGGTCGAGCGCGGCGCGATCCTCGCCAGTGACCCAGCGCATCATCTGCCACATCGTGTCGTCGAAGCCGGCCGGCACGCCATATTCGACCTTGAGGCGGCTTTGCAGCACATCGAGCTGAAGCTGACCGACCACGCCGACGACGGGGTTCGAACCGTCGAGCGGGCGGAAGAGCTGCACCACGCCCTCCTCGGCGAGCTGCGAGAGCGCCGTCTTCAGCTTCTTCGCCAGCATCGGGTCCTCGAGCCGGACATGGCGGAGGATTTCGGGCGCGAAGCTCGGCACGCCCCGGAAGTTGATCGCCTCGCCCTCGGTCAGCGTGTCGCCAATGCGCAAGGTGCCGTGATTGGCCACCCCGACCACGTCGCCCGGCCAGGCCTCCTCGGCCACCTGCCGGTCCTTGGCGAAGAAGAACAGGGGCGCATTGACCGGCACCTGCTTGCCGGTGCGGACCTGCTTCAGCCGCATCCCCTTCACCAGCCGCCCGGAGCAGAGCCGGACGAAGGCGACGCGGTCACGGTGATTCGGGTCCATATTGGCCTGGACCTTGAAGACGAAGCCGGTCAGCGCCGGCTCGCCCGGGTCCACGGGCCGCGCATCGGCGCTGCGGCTTTGCGGCGGCGGGGCGTAGCGGGCGAGGCCGTCCAGCAGGTGGCCAATGCCGAAGTCGCGCAACGCGCTGCCGAAGAAGACCGGGGTGAGGGTGCCCTGGCGGAAAGCCTCCAGGTCGAATTCCGGGCAGGCGGCCTCGGCCAGCCCGACCTCCTCCGCCAGCGCCGCCGCCCGCTCCGGCCCGACCAGCCCGGCCAGCTTCGGATCGTCCAGGCCCGAGAGCGCGACGGCCGAGCGGTCATCCGCATCGACGGGCAGGAAGTGCCGCGCCAGCATGTCCCAGGTGCCGGCGAACTCGCTCGCCCGCCCGACCGGCCAGGCGACGGGGGCGGCGTCCAGTGCCAGCGTCTTCTCGATCTCGTCGATCAGCTCGAAGGGGTCGCGCGCCTCGCGGTCCATCTTGTTGACGAAGGTGATGATCGGGATGTCGCGCAGGCGGCAAACCTCGAAGAGCTTGCGGGTCTGCGCCTCGATGCCCTTGGCGGCGTCCAGCACCATCACCGCGGCATCGACGGCCGTCAGCGTCCGGTAGGTGTCCTCGGAGAAGTCCTCGTGGCCCGGCGTATCTAGCAGGTTGAAGATCAGCCCGCCGCGCTCGAAGGTCATCACCGAGGTCGCAACGGAGATGCCGCGGTCCTGCTCGATCTTCATCCAGTCCGAGCGGGTGCGCCGGGCATTGCCCTTGGCCCGCACGGCGCCGGCGAGCTGGATGGCGCCGCCACGCAGCAGCAGCTTCTCGGTCAGGGTCGTCTTGCCGGCATCGGGGTGGGCGATGATGGCGAAGGTGCGCCGCCGCCCCGCCTCGGCCGAAACCTGGTTCGGTGCCGTGGCGGAGAGGTCGGCCGGGGTCATGGCGTCCACGGGCGCGTCTCTGCTGATATGGGGTCTGGCCCTTGATCTAGGCTCCCGGGCGCCCAAAGACCAGGGCTGGTGGACAGCGGGCGGCCCCGGCGCAATGCTGGCCGGCGGAGGGCATGGGATGGAATTGGGACGCCTCGGGGTCTGGTACCCCGCCGACCGGCTGGACGGGCCGGGCCTCGCCGCCCTCGCCCGGCGGGTGGAGGAGCTCGGCTACGGCACGCTCTGGTATCCGGAGGCGCGCGGCTACGAGTCCCTCACCCTCGCCGGCCACCTCCTCGCCGCCACCACGCGGCTGACGGTCGGCAGCTCCATCGCAAACATCTATGCGCGGGACCCCTTCACCGCCCGCCGCGGCATGGCGACGCTGAATGCCTTCCATGGCGGCCGCTTCGTCCTCGGCCTCGGCGTCAGCCACATCCCGCTGGTGGAGGGTGTGCGCGGCCATCGCTACGACAAGCCGGTGCCCGCCATGCGCGCCTATCTCGACGGCATCCAGGCCGATACCGGCGAGGACTGGCCCATCCTCCTAGCCGCCCTCGGCCCGAAGATGCTGGAGCTGGCGGCGAAGCGCACCCATGGCGCCGTGCCCTACAACGTGACGCCAGAGCACACCCGCATCGCCGCCGGCATCCTCGGCCCGGGCAAGGTGCTGGCCGTCGAGCAGAAGGTCTGCCTCGAGACCGACCTCGCCCGCGCCCGCACCCTCGGCCGCGCCGAGCTGGCGCACTACCTGACCCTGCCGAACTACGTGAACAACTGGCTGCGCATCGGCTTCACCGAGGACGACCTGAAGGATGGCGGCAGCGACCGCTTCATCGACGCCATGGTGATCTCCGGCGACGCGGCGGCGGTGAAGGCGAAGCTCGCCGAGCATTTCGCGGCGGGCACGACGCATCTCTGCATCCAGCCCATCCATGCCAAGGGCGACATCGCGGCGCGCGACGCCATGCTGGCGGCGCTGGCCGACCTGTGAAGGACACACACCGATGCTGACGCTCGGCTACAAGGCCTCGGCCGAACAATTCGCCCCGGCGAAGCTGCTGGAATTCGGCATCATGGCCGAGGAATGCGGCTTCGATTCCTGCTTCATCTCCGACCACTTCCAGCCCTGGAAGCACACGGACGGCCACGCGCCGAACTCGCTGGTCTGGCTCGGCGCGCTCGGCGCCCGGACGCAGCGGCTGGTGATGGGCACCTCCGTTCTGACGCCCACCTTCCGCTATCACCCCTCCATCGTCGCCC
Organism: Belnapia moabensis DSM 16746; assembly: GCF_000745835.1. Taxonomy (GTDB): domain Bacteria; phylum Pseudomonadota; class Alphaproteobacteria; order Acetobacterales; family Acetobacteraceae; genus Belnapia; species Belnapia moabensis. The sequence goes on from NZ_JQKB01000008.1 coordinate 18,728, forward strand.
AGGCCTTCGGCACGCTCGGCTCGATGTATCCCGGCCGCGTCATCCTCGGCATCGGCACCGGGGAGGGGCTGAACGAGGTGCCCTCGACCGGCGCGCCCTGGCCCGAATTCAAGGAGCGCTTCGCCCGCATGCGCGAGGCGGTGCAGCTGATGCGCCGGCTTTGGTCCGAGGAGCGCGTGACCTTCGAGGGCCAGTACTACAGGACCGACAAGGCGACGATCTACGACCGGCCAGAGCAGATGGTGCCGATCTATGTCGCCGCCGCCGGCGCGCTCGTCGCCAAATATGCCGGCCGCGGCGGCGACGGCTTCATCTGCACCAGCGGCAAGAAGCGGGAGCTCTACACCGAGACGCTGCTGCCCAACCTCGCCGTCGGGCTGGAAGCCGCCGGCGCGCCGAAACCCAACTACGACCGCATGATCGAGGTGAAGGTCTCCTTCGACACCGACAAGCAGCGTGCGCTGGAGGATACCCGCCACTGGGCCGCGCTCGCCCTCTCGCCCGAGGAGAAGATGTCGGTCGAGGACCCGGCCGAGATGGAGCGCCTGGCCGATGCCCTGCCGCTGGAGCGCGCCGCCAGCCGCTGGATCGTCTCCAGCGACGCCGAGGAGCATGTCGAGCGCATCGGCGAGTATGTGGCGCTCGGCTTCAACCACCTCGTCTTCCACGCGCCGGGGCCGGACCAGGCGCGCTTCCTGAAGCTCTATGGAGAGCAGGTGCTGCCCCTGCTCCGCCGCCGCTTCGGCTGAGCCGTGCAGCGGCTGGAACTGCTGGCGCTGCCCGGCCTGCCGATGGTGCGGGCCGGGGATGACCTGGCATCGCTGATCGAGGCCGGCCTCGCCCGCGCCCGGCTCGCCCTTCGCGGCGACGACGTGCTGGTGCTGGCGCAGAAGATCGTCAGCAAGGCCGAGGGGCGGAGCGTCGCCCTTGCCACCGTCACCCCCTCGGCCGAGGCGCGGGCACTGGCGGAGCGGGTGCAGAAGGACCCGCGCTTCGTCGAGCTGGTGCTGTCGGAGAGCCAGCGCGTCGTCCGCGCGCGGCCGGGCCTGCTGATCGTGCAGCACCGGCTGGGCTTCGTCATGGCGAATGCAGGCATCGACCAGTCCAATCTCGGCGAGGAGGGCCACGCGCTGCTGCTGCCGCGCGACCCGGACGGCACCGCCGCCGCGCTCGCCGCGCGGCTCGGCTGCCCCATCATCATCACCGACAGCTTCGGCCGCGCCTGGCGCCGCGGCACGGTGGGCGTCGCGATCGGCGCCGCCGGCCTGCCAGCGCTCTGGGACCTGCGCGGCCGGCCGGACCTTTTCGGCCGTACGCTGCAAGTCAGCATCAGCGGTTTCGCTGACGAAATCGCCGCCGCCGCCTCCCTGCTGCAAGGCCAGGGCGCCGAGGCGCAGCCCGTCGTGCTGGTGCGCGGCCTGGAATGGGACGCCCCGCCCAGCCCCGCCGCCGACCTGCTGCGGCCCGAGGCGGAGGACTTGTTCCGGTGATCGTGGCCCTCTCGGGCGGCATCGGCGGCGCCAAGCTGGCGCTCGGCCTCAGCCATGTCCTGCCGCCGGATGAGTTGCTGATCGTCGCCAATACCGGCGACGATTTCGAGCATCTCGGCCTCAGCATCTCGCCCGATATCGACACGCTGACCTATGCGCTGGCCGGCCTCGACAACCAGGAACTCGGCTGGGGCCGCCGCGACGAGACCTGGTCCTTCATGGAGACGCTGGCGAGCATCGGCGGCGAGACCTGGTTCCGCCTCGGCGACCGCGACCTCGCGCTCCATGTCGAGCGCACGCGGCGGCTGCGCGCGGGCGAGAGCCTCACCGCCATCACCGCCGACGTCGCCCGCCGCCTCGGCATCGGCCCGCGCATCCTGCCGATGAGCGACGACCCGGTGCGGACGCGCATCCGCAGCGACGAAGGCTGGCTCGACTTCCAGCATTGGTTCGTCCGCGACCAGACTCGCCCGCCGGTGCGCGGGATCGAATTCGCCGGCGCCGCCGAGGCCCGACCGAACCCCGCGCTGCTGGATGCGCTGCTCGCCCGGCCGCGCGCCGTGGTGATCTGCCCTTCCAACCCCTTCATCAGCATAGAGCCGATCCTGGCCGTGCCTGGCTTGCGCGCCGCCATCGCCGGCTGCGGCGCCCCGGTCGTCGCCGTCTCGTCAATCATCGCCGGCCAGGCGGTGAAGGGCCCCACCGCGCGCATGTTCGAGCAGGCCGGCATCGGTCCGAGCGCCGCCGCCGTCGCCGCTCGCTATGCCGGGCTGCTGACGCATTACGTTATGGAGCCCGGCGACGATGCGACAGGCATCGCGGCGCAGGTCATCCGCGCGCCGACGCTGATGCGGAGCCTCGAGGACAAGATCGCCCTCGCGCGCGCCGTGCTGGCCGCTGCATGACCTGGGCCATCCTCCCGGTGAAGGAGCTGGCAGGCGCGAAGCAGCGCCTCTCCCCCGCCCTCTCCCCGGCGCAGCGCGTGGCGCTGATGCAGGTGATGATCGGCGAGGTGCTGGCGGCGCTGCTCGGGGCGCGCGGCCTCGCCGGCGTTGCCCTGGTGACGCTCGACCCCTGGGCGACGGACCTCGCCCACCGCAGCGGCGCCCGCGTTCTGACCGAGGGCGCCCGCGACGGCCATACCGGCAGCGTCACCGCCGCCGCCCGCGCACTCGCCGCAGAGGGCGCGCGCGGCATCCTGACGCTGCCCGGCGACATCCCCGCCGTCACGCCCGCCGAGATCGAGGCGGTGCTCGCCGCGCATGGCGACGCCCCTGCCTTCACGATCGCGCCCGCGCATGACGAGCTGGGATCGAATGCCGTGGCGATGTCGCCGCCGCTCGCCGTGCCGCTGCGCTTCGGCGAAGACAGCTACTTCCCCCACCTCGCCGCGGCCCGCGCCCAGGGCATCGCGCCGCGCATCGTCCCGCTGCCAGGCATCGGGATGGATATCGACCACCCCGCCGACCTCGCCAGCTTCGCCCGCCTGCCGGAGGCCGCCGGCACGCGGACGCTCGCCTTCCTGCGCGAGTGCGGCCTCACTCCATAGTCGCGCCGGAGTCCTCGACCAGCTTCTGCCACACCTTCTCCTGCGCACGCATGTACTCGCCATAGGCGGCCGGCGTCTCGTCGGCGACGGGGGTGAAGCCGATCGGCTCCATCTTCCCGCGGAAGGTATCGCCCCGCACCACCTGCGTCAGCGCCCGGTGCAGGATGGCGATGCGGTCCGCCGGCGTCCCCGCCGTGGTGTTGATGGCGTACCAGCTCTGCATGTCGATATTGGCGCTCGGCAGCAGCTCCTTCATCGAAGGCACGTTGCGCAGCTCCGGCACATAGGTGATGCGCTCGGCGCTGCCGACGGCGAGCGGGCGGAAGGCGCCCTCGCGGATATTGGCGATCGCCGCCGGGATCACGTCGAACATCATGTCGATATTGCCCGCGAGCAGGTCCTGGAAGGCCGGTCCGCCGCCGCGATAGGGCACATGGGTGATGTCGACGCCCGCCGCGCGCTTCACCGACTCGATGGTGAGGTGGCTGACGGTGCCGGTGCCGGAGGAGCCCATGGTGAGCTTGCCGGGGTCCTTCTTGGCGGCCGCCATCAGCTCCTGGAAGCTCTTGTAGGGACTCTTGCCGTTGACGATCAGCACCACCGTTCCCGTGGTGACCCGCGTCACCGGCGCCAGGTCGCGCATCGGGTCGAGCGGCATGGACCGGCGGAAGAGGAATTTATTGGCGCAGAGGATGTTCGCCGAGCCGAGCAGCAGCGAGTAGCCGTCCTTCTCCGCCTTCGCCACCGCATCGGCACCGAGATTGCCGCCGGCGCCGCCGCGGTTCTCGACCACGACATTCTGCCCGACCACTGGCTGCAGCTGCTCCGCCAGCAGCCGCCCCGTCAGGTCCACGGCGCCGCCTGGGGCGAAGGGCACGACGATGCGGAGCGGCCGTTCGGGGAAGCCCTGGGCGCGGGCAGCGAGAGCGGGCAGGCTGAGGGCGGCGGCCTTCAGCAGCAGGCGACGATGGGGCATCGGTCTCTCCGGCAGGGGTTTGGCGCCCCCATAACGCAGGACCGCTGAAAAGGCGATTAACCCGTCACGGCCTCCCTCTTCCGCGGCGCCGTCTGCACCACCGGCGCCAGCTCCGGCGCCTGGAAGGCCGCCTGCCGCCGCCCCTCCGGCACCGGGCCATAGAGCGTCGTCCGCTGCTCGGGCAGCCGCCCGATGGAGCGGATCAGCGCCTCCATGGCCTCGGGCGGGTATTCCTGCCCATGCTGGGTGCCGGCGGCGCGGCTGATGCTCTCGTTCATCAGCGTCCCGCCGAGGTCGTTCGCCCCCGCCTGCAAGGCCATCGCCGCGCCCCGCGGCCCCATCTTCACCCAGCTCGTCTGGATGTTCGGGATATGCGGATGCAGCGCGAGCCGCGCGACGCTGTGCATCAGCATCGCCTCGCGGAAGGTCGGGCCGCGCCGCGCCTGGCCCTTGAGGAACATCGGCGCCTCCATGGCGACGAAGGGGAGGGGGACGAACTCCGTAAAGCCCCCCGTCTCCGCCTGAAGGTCACGCAGCACCAGCAGATGCCGTGCCCAGTTCAGCGGCCCCTCGACATGGCCGAACATGATCGTCGCCGTCGTCCGGAGGCCGAGCCCATGCGCCGCCCGCGCCACGGCCAGCCATTCGGCGGTGTTCACCTTGTCCGGGCAGATGACGGCGCGAATCTCGTCGTCGAGGATTTCCGCCGCCGTCCCCGGCAGCGTGCCGAGCCCCGCCGATTTCAACCTCGCCAGATACTCCGTCAGCGAGAGGCCGAGCGTCGCCGCCCCCTGCGTCACCTCGAGCGGCGAGAAGGCGTGGATGTGCATCTCCGGCAGCACCGCGCGGATCGCCGCGCAGATCGCCTCATAGGTCTCGCCGGTATAGTCGGGATGGATGCCGCCCTGGAGGCAAACCTCCGTCGCGCCGCGATCCCAGGCCTCGACCGCGCGGCGAACGATCTCGCCATGATCGAGGTCATAGGCCGGGCCGCGCAGCGCCTCATGCGTCCGCCCCTTGCTGAAGGCGCAGAAGGTGCAGCGATAGGTGCAGATATTGGTGTAGTTGATGTTGCGGTTGACGACGTAGCGCACCGTCTCGCCGGAGACGGCGGCGCGCAGCGCATCCGCCGCCCGCGTCACATGGGCGAAGTCGGCATCGCGCGCGGCAAACAGCCGCATAATCGCCGCCGGCTCCAGCCGCTCGCCACCGGCCGCGCGCTCGACATCCCGCGCCAGCACGGCATCGGCGGCGGCGAGGCGCGGCGCCGGCAGCATTGGCGGCGTCATCTCGCCCGGTGACCAGCGATCCTCCCGCGCCCAGCCCCCGGCATCGCTCGCCTGGCGCAGCTTCGGCGCAACGCCGGGCGCGATCCACTCCCCGGCCGCGCGGACATAGGCGGGATAGGCCGGCAGGCGCTGCACCAGCACCTTGCCCGCCTTCGCCGTGCGCGCCGCCAGCGCCTCGATCTCCGGCCAGGGCGCCTCCGGGTTCACATGGTCGATGGTCACCGGCGAGACGCCGCCCCAGTCGTTCAGCCCCGCCGCGACGAGCCGCTGATAGACGCCGGGCGAGAGGTTGGGCGGTGCCTGCAGGTTCATCGCCGGCCCGAGCAGGATGCGCGCGACGGCAATGGTCCAGAGCAGGTCGTCGAGATCGGGCTCCTCGGCGCCAGCCGCCTTCGTGCCCGGCTTCGCCCGAAAGTTCTGGATAATGACTTCCTGGATATGCCCGTGCTCGGCATGAAGGGTGGCGATGGCCCGCAGGGCCTCGATACGCTCCTCCCGCGTCTCGCCGATGCCGATCAGGATGCCGGTGGTGAAGGGCACGTGCAGCTCGCCGGCGAGGCGCAACACCTCCAGCCGCGCCGCTGGGTCCTTGTCCGGGCTGCCGTAATGCACGCCGCCCGGCGCGCAGAGCCGCGCGCTGGTGCTCTCCAGCATCACCCCCTGGCTCGCCGTCACCTCGCGCAGCGCCGCGATCTCCTCGCGCGTCATCACGCCGGGATTGGCATGCGGCAGCAGCCCGGTCTCCTTCAGCACCAGGGCGCACATGGCGGTGAGGTAGTCGATGGTGCTGGCGTAACCCAGCGCCTCCAGCGCCTCCCGCGCCGCGGGCCAGCGCAACTCTGGCTTGTCGCCCAAGGTGAAGAGCGCCTCGGTGCAGCCCGCGGCGGCGCCGGCGCGGGCGATGGCCACCACCTCCTCCGGCGTCAGGTAGGGGTTGCGCCCCCGCTGCGGCTTCCCGGCGAAGGTGCAATAATGGCAGACGTCGCGGCACAGCTTGGTCAGCGGAATGAAGACCTTCCGCGAATAGGAAAACAGCCGTCCATGGCCCTCATCGCGCAAGGCCGCGGCCTCCGCCATCAGCGCCGCCAGCGGCCGGTTCAGAAGCGCATCCATCCCGTCACCCTTGCCCGTCCCGCGGGCTCGCCGCATCCTGTGGCAGAGGCCCGGGCGACGCAACGCCGGGAGGAGGAAACGGACCCATGCAGATCGGCTTCAACGCGCCGAGCGGCGGCCCGCTGGCGACGCCCGAGGCGCTGACCCGCCTGGCCCAGGGCGCCGAGGCGCTTGGCTTCCACTACGCGACCGTCAGCGACCATGTGGTCATCCCGCGCGAGATCGGGGCGAAGTATCCCTACACCGACACCGGCGAATTCCCCGCCAGCAGCCGCGGCGAGCGGCATGAGTTGCTGACTCAGGCGATGTTCCTCGCCGCGCGGACGGAGCGGTTGCGCATCGTCACCTCAGTGATGGTCGTCCCGCACCGCCCGGCGATGCTGACGGCCAAGATCCTCTCCACCATCGACGTGCTCTCCGGCGGGCGGCTCACCGTCGGCATCGGCGCCGGCTGGCTGCGCGAGGAGTTCGAGGCCCTGCAGGCGCCCGATTTCGACGCCCGCGGCCGCGTGACGGACGAGTACATCCTCGCCGCCCGCGAGCTCTGGACCAAGGAGGAGCCGCGCTTCGAGGGCGAGTTCGTCCGCTTCGGCAATATCGGCTTCGCGCCGAAGCCGGTGCAGAACCCGCTGCCCGTCTGGGTCGGCGGCGAGAGCGGTCCGGCGCTGCGCCGCGCCGCCCGGCTCGGCGACGGCTGGTACCCGATCGGCACCAATCCCTCGCACCCGCTCGACAGCCTCGCCCGCTACCGCGCCGCCGTCGAGAAGCTGCACGGCCTGACCCGCGCCGCTGGCCGCGACCCGGCCGGGATGGCGCTCGCCTACCGCGTGCAGAAATTCGGGTCCGATGTACCTGCGCAGGCTGGCGACGGCGAGCGTCGCCTCTTCTCCGGCCAGCCAGGCGAGATCGCCGCCGATCTCCGAGCGCTGAAATCCCTCGGCGTCGCCGCCGTCGACCTCACCTTCCCCGGCGAGACGGCGGATGCGGCGCTCGACGCCATGCGCGCCTTCCGCGACACCATCCTGGCCAAGGTCTGACCGCGATGAAGCTCGGCATCACCATCGGCATGATCCGCGGCGCCAGGCCGCAGCTCGAGATGGACCTCGTGCTGGAGGCCGAGCGCCTCGGCTTCGACGCCGTCTGGTGCGGCGAGTCCTACGGCACGGATGCGGTGACGCCCATCGCCTTCGTCCTCGCCCGCACCACGCGCATCAAGGCCGGCACCGGCATCATGCAGATGCCGGCACGCACGCCGACCTGCGCGGCGATGACGGCGATGACGCTGCAAGCCCTCTCCGGCAACCGCTTCCTCTGCGGCATCGGCCCATCCGGCCCGCAGGTGGTGGAAGGCTGGCACGGCCAGCCCAATGGCAAGCCGCTCGGCCGCACGCGCGAATATGTCGATATCATCCGCGCCATCCTCGCCCGCGAGAAGCCGCTGGAGCACGAGGGCGAGCACTACCAGATCCCCTACAAGGGGCCCGGCGCCACCGGCCACGGCAAGCCCCTGCGAAGCATCATCCACGGCGACCCTTCGCTGCCGATCTACACCGCCTCCATCACCCCGGGCGGCCTGCGCCTCTCGGGCGAGATCGCCGAGGGCAACCTGCCGATCTTCATGTCACCCGAAGCCGCCGAGGCCGTGGTCGGCCCGACGCTGGAAGGCATGGCCAAATCCGGCCGCAGCCTCGAGGCCTACGACATCGCCCCCTACACCAAGATCCGCCTCGGCGACGACCTCCAAGCCTGCCGCGACGCGGTAAAGCCGGAGCTTGCGCTCTACATCGGCGGCATGGGGGCGAGGGGCAAGAATTTCTACAACGACTACTGCAAGCGCCTCGGCTACCCGGATGCGGCGGTGAAGATCCAGGACGCCTTCCTCGACGGCCGCAAGGCGGAGGCCGCGGCCGCGGTGCCCGACAAGCTGGTGGACGAGATCGCCCTCGTCGGCCCGGCCGACCGCATCCGCGGCCGCCTGCAGGACTGGAAGGCGGTGGCGAAGGAGGGGAAGGTCGGCACCGTCGTCCTCACCGGCGCGACGCCGGAGGCGCTGCGCGTCGCCGCCGAGGCCGTCCTCTAGATCCGCCGCGCCGCGGCCACCGCTGCGGCGCTGCCCCGCCCGACGATGCCGCCCCAGAGCCGGGCGAGCCACCCGCGTCCGGCGCCGAGCAGCTCCGCCGCCTCGTCGCGGTGCTCCACCTCCTCCAGCCGACACCGCTCCAGCAGCGCCCGCACCGCACCGGCCTCGCCGGTCTCCGGCAGCCGGTCGATCTGCTCCTGGTAGTGGTGGTCGACGAAGGTCTCGACCGCCTCGATCGTCACCTGCACCGCCGCCGGCCCGGCCAGCGCCGGCAGCGCTCCGGTCAGCCAGCCTGCCACGCGCCAGATCGGCAGCAGCCGGCTGCGCTGCGACGGTTCCAGTAGCCCGTCGAGCAGCCGCAGATGCCCGGCCTCCGTCTTCAGATGCCGGGCGGCGAAGTCCCGCACCGCCGCATCGCGCGAGCAGGTGAGGATGCCACGATAGATCATCACCGCTCCCGTCTCTCCGGCATGGTTGGAACGGAGATCGCCGATCAGCAGCGGATGGCGGGCGGCGAGCCGCGCCACGGTGGCGGCGTCGAGGGTGGGGGCGGGCATGTCCATGGCGGCGGAGATGGCGCTGACCCTCGTTGCAACAAGTCTTAGACCCGGACGGGGGCGAATTCCTCTGGCCCCGGCACGTCGGTGTAGAGCCTCCGCAGCTTCGCCAGGAATGCCGGGTCCCGCTTGGCGATGGAGCCCGCCACCGGGTCGGTACCCGGGCACATCGTATCCGTCGCCTCCAGGCTGAAGCGGCGAACGAAGTCGATCCGCGTGTCGCGCCAGGCGGCCACGTCCTCCGCCCCGCCGCCCCGCCGCCGCGCCGCAGCAGGGCGCCGGCGATGACGCCGTCCTCGATCGCCTGGGCCGCGCCCTGGCCGAGCGTCGGCACCATCGCATGCGCCGCATCGCCGAGGAACAGCACCCGCCCCGCCGCCGCCGTCCGCAGCAGCGGCGAATCCTGCAGGCGCGCCCAATGGATCGCCTCGACGCCAGCCGCCAGCCGCTCCACCATCCAGGCGACGGCAGGGCAGGCCTGCCCGTCCGGCGTGTAGAGCGCCCGCTGGAAGGCCGCCGTTTTCGCCTCCGGCGGAGTCTCCGCCCCGGCCGAAGCCAGCGGGAAGCCGCCGGCGATATAGGCCGCTCCCCCCGGCAGCCGGTAGGCCAGCAGCCGCGCATTGCCGTTGAACCACTGCCCGTACTCGTCGAAGGGGCAGTCCGCCGCATCCGGCACCAGCAGCCGCGTCATGGCGATGCCGTGGAAGGCCGGCCGTGGCACCCCCGCCACCAGCCGCCGCAGCGCCGAATAGCGCCCGTCGCCGGCGACCAGCAGCTCGTAGCCGCGCGGCCGCAGCCTCGCCCCGTCCGGCGCCTCCAGCACCGGAACGAGACGGCCGGCCGCATCCTCCTCCACCGCCACCAGCTCCAGCTCGTGATGGGTGATGTCCGCCACCGGCCCGCGCAGCTGCCGGTACAGTTCCGACCAGCGCAGGCGGATGCCGGGCTCCTCCGCCACCTCGTGCAGGTTCAGGTCGAAGAGCCTCCGGCCCTCCGCCGTCTCGATGGTCCAGCGCGTCCAGGGCAGCGAGACCTCCCGCACCGCCGCATGCCGCGCCGGCAGATGCAGCCGCAGCGCCTTCATCGCATTCGGCCCGCAATTGAGCCCGGTCCCGGCCTCCTCCTCCTCGCCCCGCGCCATGCGGTCGAAAACATCGACGGAGAAGCCCGGCGCCGCCATCAGCATCTCCGCCAGCACGCTGCCGGCGACCCCGCAACCGATGATGCCGACCCTCATACGCCCGGCCTCATGCCTCCGTCGCCATGAAGCGGAACCCGTCCCCCCAGCGCGTCACATGCCCGGTGGAGGGCGAGGGGAAATGCGCCGTGCAGAGCAGCCGCCCGGTATCGCAATGGCATTCGAGGAAGCGCCGCCGCGTCTCCGCCGACTGCTTCTGGTCGGTATCCGCCCGCATCGAGATTTCCGGGTAGCGCATCTGCAAGGGCGAGTGGATGAGGTCGCCGGTCAGCACCGCGGTCACCTCCTCCTTGCCGAGCTCCACCGCCACATGCCCCGGCGTATGCCCCGGCGTCGGCGTCAGCCGCAGGTGGTCGCCGATGCCATGGTCCGCGGCCACCAGCTCCGCCCGGCCTGCTTCCAGGATCGGCAGCACGCTGTCCTCGAAGATCGGATTCGGCGTCTCCTTCCGCGCCGCCTCCCAATGCGCCACCTCGCGCTCGGCGAAGACGTAGCGGGCCTTGGGGAAGGTCGGCACCCAGCGCCCGTTCTCCAGCCGCGTGTTCCAGCCGACATGATCGACATGCAGATGGGTGCACATGACGTAGTCGATGTCGCCGACCGAATACCCAGCCGCCGCCAGGTTGCGCTCCCAGGTGTCGTCGGTCTTCTGGTTCCAGAAGGGCTGCGCTCGCGGCTTGTGGTTGCCGACGCAGCTGTCGACCAGGATGGTGTGGTGCGGCGTGCGGATCACATAGCTCTGGATGGCGAGGCGAAGCTTGCCCGTCGCCGGGTCGATCGCCTGCGGCTCCAGCCAGTGGCGGTTCTCCTCCAACACCTCCGGCGCCAGGTTGGGGAAGAAAGTGAGTGGGTCGAAGAGCGGGCTTTCCTCCTCGATCACGCGGTGGATGGTGAGGTCACCCAGCTGGAAGCTCGTCCCCATGGCCCGTCTCCGCCTTGTCCGGCAACAGTTTAGCGCGAAGCCGCCGCCCTCATACCCCTTGCATGACCCCAGGCCCGGCGCGAAGCTTCCCGCCGCGAGCGGAGGAACGGATCATGGACGGGATGAGGAAGGTCGAATGCCCCTTCGACCGGACCGCGGAGACCATCGGCAATTCGGTCGAGCTCCAGCACGTCAACCTCCGCGTGCCCGACCAGGCGCTGGCGACGGCCTTCTACATCACCGGCCTCGGCCTGACCCGCGACCCCTACCTGATGACCGGCCTCGACAACATGTGGGCCAATGCCGGCGTCAGCCAGTTCCACCTGCCGACCGGCAAGGCGCAGGTGCTGCGCGGCGTGGTCGGCCTGGTGACACCGAGCCGGGAGCTGCTGCTGCACCAGCTCCACCGTGCCCGCCGCTGGCTGGAGGGCACGCGCTTCGCCTTCGCCGAGGCCGAGGGGCATGTCGACGTCACCTGCCCCTGGGGCAACCGCATGCGCGTCCACGCGCCTGACGCGGAGCGCTTCGGCCGGATCGCCCTCGGCATGCCCTATGTGCAGCTCGACGCGACCCCCGGCACGCTCCCCGGCATCGCCCGCTTCTACGAGCGGATCATCGGCGCCCCGGCCACGATGCACGACGGCGCGCTGCATATCCTCGTCGCCGCCGGCCAGTACCTGGTCTACCGCGAGACCGATGTGCCGCAACCGGAGTATGACGGCCACCACATCCAGCTCGCCTTCGCCGATTTCGGCGGCGTCCATGCGAAGCTCGCCGCGCGCGGCCTCGTCAGCCGCGAGGACAGCGAGCACCAGTACCGCTTCATCGACATCGTCGACCCGGAGGACGGGCGCCTGCTCTTCCAGGTGGAGCACGAGATCCGCAGCATGACGCACCCGCTCTTCCGCCGCCCGCTGGTCAACCGCAACCCTGCGATCAGCAACAACCTCTACGCGCCGGGGCACGAGGTCCTGGCGCCCTCCATGCCGCCCGCCTGAAGGACAAACCATGGCCCACAGCCTCACCCCGCCCGCCGCCCCCGCCATCCTGCGCAACTCGGACCTCGACGCGGCCACGGTGGAGCAGGCGCGCATCGACCTCGCCGCCTGCTTCCGCATGGCGGCGAAGCTCGGCCTGCACGAGGGCATCTGCAACCATCTGAGCGCCATGGTGCCGGGGCGGGACGACCTGTTCCTGGTCAACCCCTATGGCTGGGGCTTCGCCGAGGTCACCGCCTCCCGCCTGCTGGTCTGCGACTTCCACGGCAATGTCGTCGCCGGCGAGGGCGTGCCGGAGGCGACGGCCTTCTACATCCATGCCCGCGTCCACAAGAACGTCCCACGCGCCCGCGCCTGCTTCCACACCCATATGCCGAACGCGACGGCGCTCGCCATGCTGGAAGGCCCGCCCCTCGTTTGGGCCGGCCAGACGGCGCTGAAATTCTACGGCCGCACCGTGGTGGACGACGACTATGCCGGCCTGGCGCTGGACGAGGCCGAGGGCGACCGCATCGCCGCCAGCATCGGTGAGGCCGACATCGTCTTCATGCGCAACCACGGCATCATGGTGCTCGGCCCGACCATCGCCGAGGCCTGGGACGATCTCTACTACCTCGAGCGCGCCTGCGAGGCGCAGCGCCTGGCGATGTCCACCGGCCGCCCGCTGAAGCCGGTGCCGCATGCGATGGCGCAGAAAACCTACCTGCAGATGCGCGAGGGCGACCGCGAGAGCGCCCGGCTGCATCTGGAGAGCGTCAAGCGCATCCTCGCCGCGGAGGCGTCCGACTTCGCCAGCTAGAGCGGTTTCCGTTCGCACTGGCTCACGGACCCCGCTCCAGACCGGGAGACGCTGCATGCCGATCACCCACCGCAGCCTCGCCGCCAACGGCATCACCCTTCATGTCGCGGAGGCGGGGGAGGGGCCGCCGGTGCTGCTCTGCCATGGCTTCCCCGAATCCTGGCGCTCCTGGCGCCACCAGATGAAGGCGCTGGCCGAGGCCGGCTTCCACGCCATCGCCCCCGACATGCGCGGCTATGGCGGGAGCGAGGCGCCGGCGGCGATCGAGGACTACACGCTTCTCCACCTCGTCGGCGACATGGTCGGCCTGCTGGATGCGCTCGGCCTGCCCCAGGCCGCGATCGTGGGCCATGACTGGGGCGCCCCCGTCGCCTGGAACGCCGCCTTGTTGCGGCCGGACCGCTTCCTCGCCGTCGCCGGGCTGAGCGTGCCCTTCGCCCCGCGCGGCCCCACGAGCCCCATCGAGGCATTGCGCCGCGCCGGCCGCCACAGCTTCTACCAGCTCTGGTTCCAGGAGCCGGGTATCGCCGAGGCCGATCTCGAAGGCGATGCGGAAGTCACGCTCCGCCGCACCCTCTGGTCCCTTTCGGGCGACCCGCCCGAGCCCGAGCGCTGGCGCCCGGACCTGCCCGAGGCCGGCTTCCTTGCCAGCCTCGCCGAACCGCCCGCGCTCCCCGCCTGGCTCCCGGCCGAGGAGTTGGCGGAACTCACCGCCATCTACCGTCGCACCGGCTTCCGCGGCGGGTTGAACTGGTACCGCAACATCCATCGCAACTGGCAGCTGATGGCCCCCTTCGCCGGCCTCTCCCTGCGTCAGCCGAGCCTCTTCATCACCGGCACCGCCGATCCCGTGCTCGGCTGGACGAAGCCGGCGGTGGAGGCGCTGCCGCAGCGCCTTCCCGGCTTGCGCGGCTCCGTGCTGCTGGAAGGCATCGGCCATTGGGTGCAGCAGGAGGCGCCGGAGCCGGTGAACCGGGCCCTGATCGATTTCCTGCGCGGCGTCGCCATCGCATCGAATTGACATTCCGGCGGCTTTCCGCCGGCTTCCTGCCACAAGCCCGTCACGATCCAGCTGTTTCATCCATCACAGACCCAAGGAGGGTTGTGTGATGAAACTTCGTATCGCCGCCGCTGCGGCCCTGGTCGCCACTGCCGCTCTCGCCGCCCCCGCCGCCCAGGCACAAGGCTGGCATCGCGGCGGCTATGGTGGTGGCTGGGGCGGCCCGCACCACCACCGCGGTGGCGGTGGCGGCGCTGTCGTCGCCGGCGTGATCGGCGGCCTGGCGCTCGGCGCGCTGGCGGCCGGTGCGGCCAATGCCTATGCCGCGCCCCCGCCGCCGGTCTACTATGCCCCGCCGCCCCCGCCAGTGGTCTATGCACCGCCGCCGCGGGTCTACTATGCGCCCCCGCCGGCCTATTATGCCCCGCCGCCGGCCTACTACGCGCCGCCCCCGCCGGTGGTCTATCGCCCCGCTTACGCCTGGTAGGGCAGGGACCTGACCACCCGGGCCGGGTTGCCCGCGACGAGCACCCCGGCCGGCACATTCCGCATCTCCCGCTCGGTCATGCGCCCTGCTCCAGCCCGCGCCGCAAGGCCCGGCCTTCCTCGCTGGCAGGGTCGATCAGCCCCTCGCGCAGGAAGAGGTCGATCAGCACCAGGTTCACGTTGAACTTGACCTTCTCCGTGTCCCGCACCGCCTCATAGAGCCGCCGCACCGGCCACAGCTCGAACCTCTCCACCTCGCCATCCGCCGGTACCGGGGTGAACGCCTCCGGCAACTCCAGATCGAAGGCATGCAGGATGTCCCGCCGCATCCCCTCGCCATGCCGCATGACATAGGAGAGCCGCGCCACCTTCCGCGCCCGCCCGGCCAGCTCGGGCGGTATCGAGGCCTCCTCCGCCGCCTCCTTCACCAGGCATTGCATCGGGTCGAGACCCGCCGGGATTCCGCCCGCCACCACATGGTCGAGTTGCCCCGGCGCCACCGGCTTGCTCCGCGCGCGCACCCCCACCCAGACCTGCAGCCCATCCGCACGCCGCACCAGCCCGTTGAGATGCACTCCCTCCGCCCGCACCCCGAAGGCCGGGATCGCGCCCCGGTCCAGCAGCGCCAGCACCGCCCCCTCCGGCTCCGCCCGCACGTCGAAAGCCTCATCCCTCAGCGTGAAGAACCCCCGCCCCGCCAGCGAGCGGGTCACCGCCGCCAGCGCCTCCGCCCGCGCCGCCACTCCGCGCAGCCGGCCGGCCAGCGTCACCCCCTCGGCATCGAAATGGAAGTCGCGCGGAAAGAAGGTCAGCGCCCGCGCCAGCTCCGCCCCGAGCCAGCCCACCTGTGCCCCCGCGATGCGGAAGGGGATGAAGCCGGCCGGGGAGGGCAGGTCGTTGCAGGACTCGATATGGCGCATGAAGGGACTCATCCTGTAGGTCTACCGCCCGGCGTCCCCTCCCGGCCATATGGCCCGTTTGCCCCGCCGCCGTTCGGGCCTATGTCCCAGGCGCATGAGCCACTCCGCCGCCCCTGAAGAACGCAGCCATTTCCGCACGCTGCTCACCCTCGCCCCCTGGCTCTGGCCGAAGGGCGAGCCCGGCCTGCGCGCGCGGGTGGTCATCGCCCTGGCGCTGCTGGTGGTGGCGAAGGGCGCCAATGTCCTCGTTCCCATCGTCTATGCCCGCGCCGTCGACGCGCTGGGGCCGCAGGCGGGCGGCATCGCCACCATCCCCATCGCGCTGGTGATCGGCTACGGCCTGCTGCGCGCGGCCAGCGCCGGCTTCGCCGAGCTGCGCGATGCCGTCTTCGTGAAGGTTCAGGCCCGCGCCTCGCGCCGGATCGCGCTGGAGGTCTTCCAGCATTTGCACGCGCTCTCGATGCGCTTCCACATGGACCGGCAGACCGGCGGTCTCTCCCGCGTCATCGAGCGCGGCTCGCGCGGCATCACCTTCGTGCTCGACTTCATGCTGTTCAGCATCGTCCCGACCCTGCTCGAGATCGTGCTGGTGACGGTGATCCTGTGGGGAATGTTCGACTTCTCATATGCCGCGGTCACCTTCGGCACCATCGCCGTCTACATCGCCTTCACGCTGATGTTCACCGACTGGCGACTCCGCTTCCGCCGCGAGATGAACGCGATGGACCAGGACGCCAACACCAAGGCCATCGACAGCCTGCTCAACTACGAGACGGTGAAGTACTTCAACAACGAGGCGCATGAGGAGCGGCGCTACGACTCGTCGCTGGCCCGCTACGAGCGGGCCTATAGCCGCTCCGAGGTCACGCTCAACATGCTGAATGGCGGCCAAGCGGCGATCATCGCCATCGGCCTCACCCTCGTCATGCTGATGGCAGCCCGTGGTGTCGCCGCCGGCCAGATGTCGGTCGGTGACTTCGTGCTGGTGAACACCTACCTCATCCAGCTCTACCTGCCGCTCAACTTCCTCGGCTTCGTCTACCGCGAGATGAAGCAGTCGCTCACCGACATGGAGGCGATGTTCCGCCTGCTCCGCGAGGAGCGCGAGGTGGCCGACGCGCCCGATGCTCGCCCGCTCGCCGCCGGCCCCGGCGAACTCACCTTCGAGGATGTCCGCTTCGGCTACCGCCCCGACCGCACGATCCTGAAAGGTGTCTCCTTCCACGTCCCGCCCGGCAGGACGCTGGCGATCGTCGGCCCGACAGGCGCCGGCAAGTCCACCATCTCCCGCTTGCTCTTCCGCTTCTACGACGCAACCGGCGGCCGCATCCTGCTCGACGGCCAGCCGATCGAGAGCGTGACCCAGGCCTCGCTCCGCGCCGCCATCGGCGTGGTGCCGCAGGACACGGTGCTGTTCAACGACACCATCCGCTACAACATCGCCTATGGCCGCCCCGATGCGACGGAGGAGGAGATCGTCCGCGCCGCGAAGCTCGCCCAGGTGCATGACTTCGTCGAGCGCCTGCCGGAGGGCTACCGCACCATGGTCGGCGAGCGTGGCCTCAAGCTCTCGGGCGGCGAGAAGCAGCGCGTCGCCATCGCGCGCACCATATTGAAGGACCCGCGCATCCTGGTGCTGGATGAGGCGACCAGCGCCCTCGACACCCGCACCGAGCAGGAGATCCAAGCCGCGCTGCGCCAGATCTCGGCCGACCGCACCACCCTCGTCATCGCCCATCGCCTCTCGACGGTGGTGGAGGCCGACGAGATCATCGTGCTGCAGGATGGCCGCATCGTCGAGCGCGGCAACCATGGCGAGCTGACCGCCCGCGACGGGCTCTATGCCGAGATGTGGCGCCGCCAGTCGGAAGCGGTCGCCATGGCCGAGGCGGCGGCGGCGGCCCAGCGCGCCGCCGATCTCGACCAGCCCCGCATCCGCCTCGGCGAGGCGACGGCCGACTGAGGGGTTTTCGCCGCCCCCCGGAAACCCTATCTGCCGCATCGAATAAGGAGCGCATGGCATGCAATTGGACCCCCAGGGCGTGGCCCCCGACGACCTCAGCCACGCCGGCTCGGTGGTGGACAAGGCGATCGAGTACATGATGGAGCAGAACATCGCCCCCATCTCGGCCGCCTCCGCGCTGCTCGGCGGCGCGCTCGGCCTGCTGGCCCGCACAATGGACGACCGCTCCATCTCCGGCGTGCTGCGCAACGCGTTGGCGAGCGTCGAGAGCGGCGAGCTGCGCGAGATGCGCGACCAGCTTCCGGGCGGCGACGCCCATCCTTGATGTTGCGGTGCATGATGCACCCGCATCCATCCTCACATTCTTCGTGATTTTTTAATCGAAACGGTCTTACTCCTGCGTCGGGTCGTGGCACGGATCGCCAGGCTGCCGCCCGTTGCACGGAGAAGCCGATGTTCCGCCGCTACGCCCTGTCCCTTGCCCTGCTCGGCACCCTCGCCGCCGGCCAGGCCTCCGCCCAAGGCTGCGACACCTCCATCGAGGTCGTGAACAGTTCGGGCGCGCAGGTGGACGAGCTGTATTTCAACCCGACCAGCAACAGCAATTGGGGCCGCGACCGCCTGGGCGAGAATGTGCTGACGCCGGGCCGCAAGGTCAGCTTCCGCCCTGGCCGCGGCGGCAATTACGACTTCCGCGTGGTCTGGAGCGGTGGGCGCGGGGCAGAGATCCGCAGCGTCAACATCTGCGAGGTCAGCCGCATCGTCGTCGGCCGCGGCAGCCTGCTGGCGGAATAGCCTGCTTCCGGCATGTGCCCTTCCGCGGCTTTGCCGCGGAAGGCGGAGCGAGGTGCTGAAGGCAAGGCACCATCCGGGGCTCCCACGGCGCCGCGCAGCGGCGTCGCGAGGACCCACTTACCCGTAGGTCGTCTCCGACGCCTCGACGCCCCGGCTCATCTCTCGCGGCACCTCCTGTCCGGTTGCCAGCAGCGCCAGCGCCTCCGCCACGCGGATGCCATCGACGCCAGCGCTGAGGATGCCGCCCGCATAGCCCGCGCCTTCCCCGGCCGGGAACAGCCCCGGCGTGTTGAGGCTCTGGAAGTCCCAGCCCCGGCGGATGCGGATCGGGCTGCTGGTCCGCGTCTCGACGCCCGTCATCACCGCATCCGGCCGCGCGAAACCCGGCATCTGCCGGTCGAAGGCGAGCAGCGCCTCGCGCATCGCCGCCACGGCGAAGTCGGGCAGGCAGAGCGCCAGGTCGGTCGGCGTCACCCCCGGCTTGTAGCTTGGCAGCACCTCGCCCAGCTCGGTCGAGGGCCGCCCGGCGAGGAAGTCGCCGACCAGCTGCCCCGGCGCCCGATAGTCGCCGCCGCCGGCGAGGAAGGCCGCGCTTTCCAGCCGCCGCTGGAAGTCGACGCCGGCCAGCACGTCGCCGGGGTAATCCGCCGGCGAGATGCCGACGACGATGCCGGCATTCGCATTCCGCTCGGCCCGCGAATACTGGCTCATGCCATTGGTGACGACGCGCCCCGGCTCGCTCGTCGCCGCCACCACCGTCCCGCCCGGGCACATGCAGAAGCTGTAGACGCTGCGCCCGTTCGACGCATGGTGCACCAGCTTGTAGTCCGCCGCGCCGAGCAGCGGGTTGCCCGCATTCGGCCCCCAGCGCAGCCGGTCGATCATCCCCTGCGGATGCTCGATCCGCACGCCGATGCTGAAGGGCTTCTGCTCGAGATACACGCCGGCATCGCGCAGCATGACGAAGCTGTCCCGCGCGCTGTGCCCGATCGCGAGCACGACCGATTTCGCCGCGATCGCCTCGCCGCTCTCGAGCACCACGCCTTCCACCTGCCGCCCCGCCCCGAGTTCCAGCCCGACCACCTTGCTGCCGAAGCGGTACTCGCCCCCCAGCCGCTCGATCTCCGCGCGGATGCTCTCCACCATCGAGACCAGGCGGAAGGTCCCGATATGCGGCCGCGAGACATAGAGGATTTCCTCCGGCGCTCCCGCCTTCACGAACTCGGTCAGCACCTTCCGTCCATAATGCCGCGGATCCTTGATCTGGCTGTACAGCTTGCCGTCGGAGAAGGTGCCTGCCCCGCCCTCGCCGAACTGCACGTTGCTCTCAGGGGTCAGCACGCCGCGCCGCCAGAGGCCCCAGGTATCCTTGGTCCTCTCACGGACCAGCTTGCCGCGCTCAAGGATGATCGGGCGGAAACCCATCTGCGCCAGCACCAGCCCCGCCAGCAGCCCGCAGGGCCCGGTGCCGATGACGACGGGCCGCAGCGCCCCCTCGGGTGCCCGCGCCACGAATCGGTAGCGCGTGTCCGGCGCCGGGCGGACATGCGCATCCCCTCTGTGCCGCGCCAGCACCGCCGCCTCGTCGCGCAACACGAGGTCGAGCGTGTAGACCCACATGATCGCCCGCGGCTTCCGCGCATCATGCCCGCGGCGGAAGACGGTGATGTCGAGCAACTCGTCATCGGCGATGCCGAGCCGGGCGAGGATGGCGGCGCGCAGGAGTTCGGGCTCATGGCCGAGGGGCAGGCGCAGTTCGGTCAGACGCAGCATGGGTTTCCAAGGGCCGGGCGAGGCGTATCCTCCCCTTAGCGGGGAGGGACGGTGGATGGAACAGCGGGTCCTGGGTCGAACCGGGCTGAAGGTCTCGGTGCTGGGCTACGGCGCCGGCGCCGTCGGCGGGCTGATGGTCCGCGGCACGCCGGCCGAGCAGGAGCGGTCGCTCGCCCGCGCCTTCGAGGCCGGCATCAACTATGTCGATACCGCCCCCGCCTATGGCAATGGCGCCTCCGAGGAGAATCTCGGCCGGGCCCTGGCGGCGCTCGGCGCCCGCCCGCTGATCGGCACCAAATTCCGCCTGCCCGCCGCCGTGCCGCGCGACATCCCCGGCGCCATCACGGCCTCGCTGGAGGCGAGCCTTCGCCGCCTCGGCCGCGACGCCGTGGACCTCCTCCAGCTCCACGACCCGATCGGCCTACCAGAGGGCTACAGCCTCACCGAACTGCTGGGCGAGGGGCTACCCGCCCTGCACCAGCTGCGCGACCAGGGGAAGTGCCGCTTTCTTGGCATCACCGCCCTCGGCGCCGAACCCGCCCTCCGCCAACTCCTGGAGGCCGGGCTGATCGACACGGCGCAGTTTCCCTTCAACGCGCTCAATCCTTCCTGGCTCGCCTCGCTGCCGCCCGGCCTGCCGGGGCAGGATTTCCGCCAGCTCGGCCATCTGGCGGCGGCGCAGGGCGTCGGGCTGATCGGCATCCGCATCCTCGCCGCCGGCGCCCTCTCCGGCGAAGCGGGGCGCCACCCCATCGCCATGCCCGAGGTCGCGCCCATCGCCTCGGCCGGCGACTATGCCACCGATCTCGCCCATGCCCGCCGCCTCCGCCCGCTGGTGGAGGAGGGCCATGCCGCCTCGCTGGCCGAGCTCGCCATCCGCTTCGCCATCACCCCGCCGGAGATGGGCACGGCCCTGATCGGCACCGCCTCGCCGGAGCAGCTCGACCAGGCGATCGCCGCTGCGGAGCGGGGCCCGCTGCCGCCCCCGGTGCTGGAGCGCATCGCCGCGGTCCTCATGGCATGACCCCTTGGGAGTGAGTCCCCAGCTCGCCGGCTTCGGCTACCTCACCGTCACGGCCGCCGCCTGGGGCATGAACTGGCCGGTGATGAAGCTGCTGATGCAGGACTGGCCCCCCTTCACCTTCCGGGTGCTGGCGGCCAGCGGCTCCGTCCTGCTGCTCTTCGCCATCGCGGCCCTGCAGCGCGAGGCGCTGCTGCCCCGGCCCGACCAATGGGGCCGGCTGGCGGTGGCGGCGCTGCTTAATGTCACCTCCTGGCTGTTCTTCGCCCCGCTGGCGATCCTTTGGCTCGATGCGTCGGAGGCGGCGATCATCGCCTACACCATGCCGGTCTGGGCGACGATGCTCGCCTGGCCCTTCCTCGGCGAGCGCCCCGGCTGGCGCCGTCTCATGGGCCTCGCCCTTGGCCTCGCCGGCGTGGCGCTGCTGATGGCCGGCCGGCTCGACCTCGCCGCCGGCATAGGGGCGGGCAAGCTCCCTGGCGTGCTGGCGATCCTCACAACGGCGCTGCTCTTCGCCTGCGGCACCATCTGGACCAAGCGCTTTCCGCTGGCGATGGCGCCGGTGCCGCTCGTCGCCTGGCAGCTCGCCATCGGCGCGCTGCCCGTCGCCGCCGTGGCGCTCGCCACCGAGCAGGCGCATCCCGCCGAGGTCCGCCCGCTCGGCTGGGCCTGCCTCGCCTATGCCTCGGTGATCGGCCAGTGCCTCGCCTATCTGGCCTGGTTCCGCGCGTTGAAGCGGCTGCCCGCCGGCACCGCTGCCATCGGCTCGCTGCTGGTGCCGATCATCGGCGTGCTCGGCAGCGCCGCCTTGCTCGGCGAGCCGCTCGGCCTGCGCCAGGGCGCGGCGCTGGCGCTCACGCTCGGCGGGGTCGCCCTCGCCTCAAGGGGATGAGACGTTGCCGTGACGCAGGCAACTTCACCCGCTGCCAGCCTTTCCTTCCGCATCGACGCTACAGATGGAGAGTGAGACATGGACAACCAAATCCGTGAGATGCTGGTCGCCTCGCTGAAGGACATCTACAGCGCCGAGAAGCAGGGCACCCGCAACATGCAGCGCGTCGTCCGCAAGGTCTCCGCGCCGGAGCTGCGCGAGGCGCTGACCATGCATGTCGAGCAGACCCAGTCCCAGGTCGAGCGCGTCGAGCAGGCGCTCGAGGAGATGGGCGCCCGCCCAGGCCGCAAGGTCTGCGAGGCGATGCGCGGCCTGATCGAGGAGGCGCAGCACGAGGTGGAGGAGTACGAGAAGGGGCCCGTCCTCGACATCGTCATCGTCGCCGCGGTGCAGAAGATCGAGCATTACGAGATCGCCTCCTACGGCACCACGGCCTCCCTGGCGAAGGCGCTCGGCGAGGAGAAGGTCGGCCAAATCCTCGGCGAGATCCTCGAGGAGGAGAAGCAGACCGACCTGAAGCTGACCGAGCTGACCCAGCAGGTGCTGATGGCCCAGGTCATGGGCGGCGAGGCGGCCAACGATGCCAAGGGCGGCTCCAAGCGCAAGGCTTCGTAAGTCCGCGAGGGCAGGGGTAGCAACCGCCCAGGGGTGATGTTATTTCATAACATCATGCCCTGGTCTGATCCCCTCGACCTGTCTTCCGGCGCCGCCGCCCGCCTCGCGCTGGCGGCGGTCGTCGCGACCGGGCTCTGGCTCGCCGTCGCCTGGGCCATGGCCGCATGAGCCCCGCCGAGATCAAAATTGCCGACCTCACGGTCAGCCACCAGCGCCGCCCCGCGGTGCATCACCTCTCCGGCCGCTTCGCCCCCGGCAGCCTCACCGCCGTGGTCGGCCCCAACGGCGCCGGCAAGACGACCCTGCTGCGTGCTATTGCCGGCCTGCACCGCCCGGATGGCGGCCGCATCGAGGGTGCGGCCGGCCAGGTCGCGCTGCTGCCGCAGCAATCGAGCCTCGACCGCAGCTTCCCGCTCACCTGCCTCGATGCCGTCCTGCTCGGCCTCTGGGGCGAGACGGGCGCCTTCCGCGCCATCCCCCGCGCCGGCCGCGCCCGGGCCGAAGCCGCGCTCGCCGCCATCGGCCTCGCTGGCTTCGAGCGCCGCCCCATCGGCAGCCTCTCCGCCGGCCAGTTCCAGCGCGTGCTCTTCGCCCGGCTGCTGCTGCAGGATGCGCCGGTGATCCTGCTCGACGAGCCCTTCAACGCCCTCGACGCCCGCACCGCCGCCGAGCTGCTGTCGCTGGTGAAGCGCTGGCACGGCGAGGGCCGCACGGTGATCGCCGTGCTGCACGACCTCGACCTCGTCCGCCGCGAATTCCCCGAGACGCTGCTGCTCGCCCGCGACTGCCTCGGCTGGGGCCCGACCGGCGAGGTGCTGACCGCCGCCAACCGCCTCCGCGCCCGCATGATGGCCGAGGCCTGGGCCGAGCAGGCGGAGGCCTGCGCCGCCTGATCCTCCTCCAGCCTTTCATCGAGTACGGCTTCCTCCGCCGCGCCCTGGTCGGCTGCCTCGCCCTCTCGGTCGCCGCCCCGCCGCTCGGCCTCTTCCTCATGCTGCGGCGGATGAGCCTCACTGCCGATGTGCTCGCGCATGGCATCCTGCCCGGCGTCGCCGCGGGCTTCCTCATCGCCGGCCTCTCCCTCCCGGCGATGGCGTTCGGCGGCCTCGTCGCCGGCCTGCTGGTGGCGATCGGCGCCGGCGCCCTTTCCCGCGCCACCGGCGGGCGCGAGGACGCCTCGCTCGCCGCCCTCTACCTCGTGGCGCTGGCCGCCGGCGTCGCCATGGTCTCCATGCGCGGCGGCGCGGTGGAACTCACCACCCTGCTCTTCGGCAGCGTGCTCGGCGTCGATGACGGCGCGCTGCTGCTGATGGCCGGCGCCGCCACCCTCACCCTCGCCGCCCTGGCGCTCGCCTGGCGCCCGCTGGTGCTGGAATGCTTCGACCCCGGCTTCGCCCAGGCGGTCGGCGCCCGCGGCGCCCTCTGGCACCTGGGCTTCCTGGGCCTCGTCGTGCTGAACCTGCTGGCGGCCTTCCAGGCCCTCGGCACGCTGATGGCCGTCGGGCTGATGATGCTGCCGGCCATCGCCGCCCGGCACTGGTCGCGGCGGCTCGGCGGAATGGCCTATGCCTCGGTCGGCATCGCCATGGCGGCGAGCCTCGCCGGCCTGCTGCTGTCCTTCCATGCCGATGTCCCGGCCGGCCCGGCGGTGGTGCTCTGCGCCGGCCTCGCCTGGGCGGTCTCGGTCCTGGCCGGACCGGTCGACGGCCTCGCCGCCCGCCTGCTCCGCCGGCGGCACCTTGCAGGTTAGTCGGCGTTCAGAATCCGCGCGATCAGCCCGCGCTTGCGCAGCCGCCGCAGCCCTTGCTGCGCCGCCTGGGCTTCCTTCTCGGCCTTCTCCACCCGCCTCGACGCCTCGGCCAGCCGCGCCTCAGCGGCGGCGAGCGCCGCCTCGCGCTCCGCAAGCCGCGCCCCGGCCTCCACCAGCAAGGCCTCCGCCGCATCCGCCCGCCCCCGCTCGCGCAGCAGTTGCTCCTTCAGCAGACTGAGGGCTTCGAGGAAGGCGCCGGTCGGATTGGCCTCCGGCGCCGCGGCCTCCCGGGCAGGTGCCGCCACCGCCCGCAACCCGCCGGCCTGCCGGACATGCGCCTTCAGCTTCGCAGCCCAGCCGCTCTCGATGACCGCTGGGACCGGCGCCTCGGGCTGGAGCTGCAACCGCTCCGCCCAAGCGCCCAGGGATGAGGACAGCCGATCCGCCTCCGGCGCCAACGCCAGCAACTGCTTCCCGCCGTCCATCCAATCCCCCGGCCACGAACGATTGGTAATCTCGTGACCGTTGCTAGGATAGCAAGAAATTTATCGCGCAGCGAGCGTAATCGGCGCCGGCAATGCACGCTGTGAGGCGAGAAGCCGCGCAACCCCAGCCTGCACCTCGGCCAGACTCAGCGCCCGCCCGGTCGCACGGTCGAAGAAGACACCCCGATTCGCCGCGATGCTGTCGGCACCGACCGCCTCCGCCGCCGGCCGCGAAGGCGCCCGGCCCAGTTCGACGAGAAAGCGCCGTGCTCCCGCCGGCCCGAGCAGATGGGTGAGGTACAGCTCCGTGGTCCCTGCCGGCCGGCCGAGCAGCGCCTCCAGCGCCGCCCGCTCCGCCCCCAACCGCTCCGCCGCCATCACGGCCGAAAGCCGCGGGTCGAAGCGGAGGTTGAGAATATGGCGCAGGTCGCGCGGCCGCTTGGTGGTGATGGCTCCGGTCCGCGCATCGGTTGACAGGCTCGCCGCCTCCCGCGCCAGCCCGTGCCGCGCGCCGAAGTCGCGTACCACCTCAAGCCAGGTTGCCTCGGTGAACTGCATCAGTCCGCGCGCCGAGCTCTGCCGGTTGACGGCGCGATGGCTGAAGCGGCTCTCCTGCCAGGCGATGGCCCGCAGCAGCACCGGGTCGGCGCCGGTGCTGCGTGTCGCCGCCGCCAGTGCCGTGGCGACGACGGGGCTCGGCGTACCGTCCTCGGCCTGGGCGACGGGGGGCACCATCGCCACGGTCTTGACCCACGCCCGCACCGGGGCCACGGCCTGCCGCCGTGGCGCCGGCCTGACGACGGGCATGGGCTTCGCCTGGGCGCGCGCCGCGCCCGGCCTTTGGTTGGGCCGCGCCTCGGCCGGCGCCGGCACGGCGATGCTCGCTACAAGGGCGCAGGCGAGGGCGGCAATTGCCGGGCGAAGCCGACGCACATGGGAAGGCTGCGTGCCGCGGGGGGCGGCACGATGGGTGGCTTCGGTCACGAAGGAATCTCCCTCGGGGGTGGGAGCGATGGATGTGTCAATGCCCTTTACGCTGCCGGCGCCGTTCCGTTCCAAGCCCTTGCCGGCCGATGCTCACTGTGACCCGCAGGACACCTCCGATCGGGAGTATCCACCGCGCCATCCTCGCCCTTATGGTTCGGCCCTTCAGAGGGAGGCAGGCATGGCGATCCGACGCTTGGCGGAAGAAGGGCGGCTCTCCGGCGCCGTGGTGCATGGCGCGCTGGTCTACCTGGCCGGCCAGGTGGCCGATGACCCCGGCCTCGACGCTGAGGGCCAGACCGCCGACATCCTCGCCCAGATCGATGCCCTGCTCGCCGATGCCGGCACCGACAAGTCGAATCTGCTGACCGTCACCGTGGTGCTGGCCGACATCCAGGACGCCCCGGCGATGAACCGCGCCTGGGACCGCTGGCTCGACCCGCGCGCCAAGCCCGCGCGCATGACCATCGAGGCCCCGCTGGTCGACCCTCGCTGGCGCGTCGAGATCACCGGCATCGCCGCGATGCCCTCGCCCGCGCTCGCATCCTCCCCGGGGGCCGATGCCTGAGCGCCGACCCCGCAGCGTCCTCGGCGCTACCGGCCTCTCGCTCGGGCTGATGCTGCTGGTCGCCGGCGGCGTCGCCGACCGGGGCGGCACCTTCCCACTGGTCCTGCTCGGCGCCTCGGCACTGGCGATCGGCGCGCTCTACCGGCTCTTCCCGCACGGCCCGCAATTCGCCCTCGGCACCACCAACGGGCTGGCGATGTATGCCTGCCTCTATGTGGTGATCGGCCGTGCCGGCTTCCCCGACGCGCCGGACTGGGCGCGCGCCGTCGCCTTCGTCCTGCCGATCGCCGCCTTCGTCGCCGCCTGCTGGCTCCGCCGCCGCGACCTCAGCGCCTGGGCCGAGCAGGAGGAGGCCGCCGACCTCGCCCATCTCCCCCGCTTCGCCCGCTGGCTGGCGATCACCGGCCTGGTCGGCCTCGTCTCCCTCGGCTTCCCGGTGAACCGCCTGCCCGCCACCGGCCAGGGCCTTGCGCTGATCGGCGCCATGGCCGCCATCGCCGCGGTCAGCGTGATCTCGGTCGGCGACGTGGTGCGCCTGCTGGTCGACATCGCCGTCATCTTCCGCGCGGTGACGCGGCGGCTCTCCCGCCTCGCCGTGCCGATCGCTGCCTATTCCAGCCTCTGGGCGCTGCTGACGGTGGTCTTCGGCTGCCTCTACCGCATCGCCGACGGGCTCTCCGGCGGGCCGCTCTTCACCAGCACCCATGGGCCGATCCGGGTGGATTTCGCCGATGCGCTGCATTTCAGCGTGGTGACGCTCTCGACGGTGGGCTATGGCGACATCATCCCGGCCGATGACGGCATCAGGCTGCTGGCGAGCATCCAGATGCTGCTGGCCCAGCTGCTGCTGCTCTTCGGCTTCATCGAGATCATGCGCGGCAGCCGCGCCGGCCTGCCCGACGCGGCGCCCCGCGACGAGGCTACGCGCCGCGCCGCCGCCGGGGATTAGGCGCGGTTCCGCCGCAATCGGTGCGGATACTGGCCGGACTGGACGAAGGATCGAGGACCGATGACCGAGGCCGAACGGGCCGCTTTCTGGCGCGGCAAGCGCGTGCTGGTGACCGGCGGGGCCGGCTTCCTCGGCAGCGCCCTCTGCCATGCCCTCGCCGCGCTCGGCGCGCGGGTGACGGCGCTCGACGCCATGTTCCCCGATGGCGGGGCCAACATGGCCAATCTGGAGGGCGCCGGCGTCCTCCTGGTCCGCGGCGACATACGCGACGTGGAGCTGCACACCCTCTGCCAGGACGTGGACGTGCTGTTCAACATGGCCGCCCAGACCAGCCATATGGGTGGCCAGAAGGACCCGGTGGCCGACATCGCCATCAACGCCGTCGCCCAGGTCCGGCTGATCCAGGTGATGCGCGAGGCGGCGCCGAAGGCCACCGTCGTCCACGCCTCCACCCGCCAGTTCTACGGCCGACCGATGCAGCTGCCGGTCGACGAGCTGCACCCGGTCAACCCGCCGGATGCCAACGGCGTCTCCAAATGGGCCGGCGAGCAGTACTGGCTGCTGGAGCAACGCGTGCTGCACCGCCCCGTCGTCTCGCTCCGCCTGACCAACTGCTACGGCCCCCGCCTCCGCATCCGTGATGCCCGCCAGACCTTCCTCGGCATCTGGATCCGCCAGGTGCTGAAAGGGGAGGGGTTCGAGGTCTGGGGCGGCGAGCAGCTCCGCGACCTCACCTATGTCGACGACGTGGTCCGCGCCTTCCTGCTCTCGGCCGAATACGCGCCGAAGCCGGATGTCGCCGGCCGGGTCTTCAACCTCGGCGGCTCGCCCCCCGCCAGCTTGATCGAGCTGGCCGACCGGCTGATCGCCGCGAATGGCGGGAAAGGTCACTACGCCGTGAAGTCTTTCCCCGCCGACCGCGCCCCCATCGACATCGGCAGCTACCACGCCGATGACCATGCCTTCCGCGCCGCCACCGGCTGGGCGCCCCTGGTCGGGCTGGATGAGGGCCTCGCGCGTTCCCTCGACTGGTACCGCACCCGCATGGCTGACTATGGCTGAGGCTCCAAGGACGAACCGCCGATGAGCATGACCGTCATCCCCCAGGCCGATCCCGGCGCCGGCTACCGCGCCCAGCAGGCCGAGATCGATGCCGCCGTGGCCCGCGCCCTCGCCTCCGGCTGGTACATCCTCGGCCGCGAGGGCGAGGCCTTCGAACAGGAATTCGCCGCTTGGCTCGGCACCAGCCGCGCGGTCGGCTGCGCCAACGGCACGGATGCCCTGGCGCTGATCCTGCGCGGCATGGGCATCGGCGAGGGCTCGACCGTTGTCACCGTCTCCCACACCGCCGTCGCCACCGTGGCGGCGATCGAGATGGCCGGCGCTGTCCCCCTCCTCCTCGACATCGACCCCGACACCTACACCATGGACCCCGAGGAACTGACCGCCGTCCTCGAGGACCCGCCCCCCGGCCTGCCGCCGATCCGCGCCGTCATCGCCGTCCATCTCTACGGCCAGGCCTGCGACCTTGAGCCGATGCTCGCCGCCTGCCAGGCGGCCGGCGTCGCGCTGATCGAGGATTGCGCCCAGGCCCATGGCGCGACCCTCGGCGGCCGCAAGCTCGGCACGCTCGGCCGCGCCGCGGCCTTCTCGCTCTACCCCACCAAGAATCTCGGCGCCCTCGGCGATGGCGGCGTCCTGGCGACCGACGATTACGAGCTGGCCGACCGCATTGCCGCCATCCGGCAATATGGCTGGAAGGAGCGCTACGTCTCCTCGATGGTCGGCGTGAACAGCCGGCTCGACGAGGTCCAGGCCGCCATCCTCCGGGTGAAGCTGACCGCCCTCGACTGGGGCAATGAGCGCCGCCGCCAGATCGCCGCCGCCTATGACGCGGCGCTCGCCGGCGGCCCCTTCGCCCCGCCCGCCCGCCGGGCCGATACCGAGCATGTCTTCCACCAGTACGTGCTCCGCGCCGGCGCCTGGGGCATGACCCGGGCCGACATCCAGGCCCGCCTGCGCGCGGACGGCGTCGGCACCGGCATCCACTACCCGGTGCCGGTCCACCTGCAACCGGCCTATTTCGGCCGCATCCCCCTCGGCCCAGCCGGCTGCGCCGAAACCGCCCGCGCCGCGCTCGAGGTCTTCAGCCTGCCGATGTACCCGGAGCTGACCGACGAGCAGGTCGGTCATATCGGCTGGGCGCTGCGCAACCTGGCCGGCTGAAAACCCCGGCCCCCTGCCGCGTTGCCATCCCGCAACCGGCAGGGGGAGTATCCATGCAGCAGCGCTGGCCCGAGCGGCTCTGGATCGTCCGCCACGGCGAGAGCCGAGGCAATGTCGCGCGCGACGCCGCCCAGGCCGCCCGCTTGCACCGCATCGAAACCCTCTCCCGCGACGTGGACGTCCCCCTCAGCCCCCGCGGCGAGGAGCAGGCCCGCGCCCTTGGCCGCTGGTTCGCCGACCAGCCGCCCGGCGAGCGGCCCGACGTGGTCCTCGCCTCGCCCTATCTTCGCGCCCGCCAGACCGCCGAGCTGATGGGCACCCCGCCCGATGCCCTCACCCTCGACGAGCGGCTGCGGGAGAAGGAATTCGGCATCCTCGACCGCCTCACCCGCTACGGCATCGCCGCCGAGTACCCGGACCAAGCCGAACTGCGGAAGAGCCTCGGCAAATTCTACCACCGCCCGCCCGGCGGCGAGAGCTGGTGCGACGTCATCCTCCGCCTCCGCAGCGCGCTCGACACCATCTGCCTGCACCATGCCGGCGAGCGGGTGATGATCGTGGCGCATCAGGTCGTGGTGCTCTGCCTCCGCTACCTGATCGAGCGGATGACGGAGGAGCAGATCCTCGCCATCGACCGGGAGGGCGACGTGGCCAATTGCAGCATCACCGAGTACGTCCACCAGCCGGGCTCCGGCCTCGTCCTGCGCCGCTACAACTTCCTCGCGCCCCTGCTGGAGGAGGGTGCCCCCGTCACCGCCGAGCCCGACGCCCCGGCGACGGCGCCGGCCCCATGAGCGCCCCCGCCTCCCTCACGCCCGAGCTGCTGCGCGGCATGCCTCTGCCGGACCACCAGCAGGGCGCCGACAAGAACAGCCGCGGCCGCATCCTCGTCATCGCCGGCAGCCGCGAGGTGCCGGGCGCCGCCCTGCTCACCGGCATTGCGGCGCTCAGGGCCGGCGCCGGCAAGGTGCAACTCGCCGTCCCCGCCAGCGCCGCGTCGCACCTCGCCATGGCGATGCCCGAAGCCCGCGTCTTCCCCCTCGCCGAGACCGAGGCCGGCGGCATCGACCCCGCCGAGGCCGAGATGCTCGCCCGCCGCTGCGCCGGGGCTGATGCGGTGGTGCTCGGCCCCGGCATGATGGACCCGCCGGCCCTCGCCGCGCTGACTCACCGCCTGATGGACACGGCCGAGGGCGAAGCCGCCTTTCTCATCGATGCCGGCGCTCTCGCCGCGCTGCCCGACTGCCGCGAGGCGCTGCGCCGCCATGCCGGCCGCCTGATGCTGACGCCGCATATCGGCGAGATGTGCGGCCTGCTCGGCTGCCCCGCCGAGGAGGTCGCGGCCGACCCGCTCGCCGCCGCCCGCCGCGCCGCCGCCACCTTCGGCGCGGTCGTCGACATGAAGGGCGGCCGCTCCTTCGTCGCGTCGCCCCAGGGCGAAGCCTGGTCCTGCGACCGCGGCAATGTCGGCCTCGCCACCTCCGGCTCGGGCGACACGCTGGCGGGCATCGTCGCCGCCCTTGCCGCCCGCGGCGCGCCGCCCTTGCAGGCAACGCTCTGGGGCGTCTTCCTCCATGCCGAGGCGGGGGACCGGCTGGCCCGCCGCATCGGCCCGCTCGGCTACCTGGCACGCGAAATCCCCGACGAGGTGCCCGGCATCATGGCCGGGCTCGCCGGCTGACCGCCAAGCGCCGGAATCAGCTCGCGCGCGCGAGGAAGTAGAGCACCGCGCGGGCCGCCGCGACCCCGGAGCCGGGCACCGCCCGCTCCACGAAGAACTGCCCGGAGCTGCGCCAGATGCGCGGGATCTTGCCCATCCTGTGGTTTGGGGTTCCGCATGTGTCCCGGCAGCGACAGGCCACAGGCGCATGGAGGAGCGAGGGAAAGGCTGGCCATCCTCACCTTCGCACGTGCAACATGACGCCATGCCCGACATCGCCCCCGACCCCCTCCAAGACCTCTTCGCCCGCCTACGGGAGGCGAGGGCGGCGGCGGCGCATGACCCTTTCGGCGACCCGGTGCTGCTGATCGCGCTGGCCATCAGCCGGCGGTTGGATGATGGCGCCCTCGACCTCGCCCTCGTCGCCGACATGGTGCAGCGCATCGCCGACGCGGCGGCGGGCGAGCGGGCGAAGCGCATCGCCGCCTATGTCGGCCTGCCCGATGCCGTGCCCGACCTCGCCGACCTCGCCGCCCGCCTAGTGCGCCCCGACCCGGATGACAGCCCGGTCCCCTTCGCCCAGTACCGCGCGCTGCTGGAGACGCCGCGCTTCGCCGCCGTCTTCACCGCCCACCCGACCTTCTCGCTGCCGCCCGAGACCGGCACGGCCCTGGCCGAGGCGGCGAGCGGCGGAACCTTCCCCCAGGACCTCCCCCACCGCCCCCCCGCGCCGACGCTGGCCGAGGAATTCCGCCAAGCCGGCGCCGCCATCGCCCGCGGCCGTGACGCCATCGACGGGCTGACCGAGGCGCTGCTGGGCGCCGCCAAATCCGTCTGGCCCGACCGCTGGGCGACGCTCGTCCCCCGCCCGATCCTGCTGGCGAGCTGGGTCGGCTACGACACCGACGGCCGCACCGATATCGGCTGGTGGGACACGCTCCGCCTCCGCCTGACGATGAAGCGCCTCCAGCTCGAGCGCCTCGCCGCGCAGTTCGCCGCCCTCGGCGAGCCCGCCGCCCCGCTCGCCGGCCGCACCGCCGAGGCTCTGCAGGCGACCGAGGCCCAGCTCGCCGCCGTCCCCGAGCGGCCGGAGCCGGAGGCGGTGCGCGCCATGGCGCATCTGCTGATCGAGCGCCGCGAGGCGGCGATGACCGGCATCGAGCC
Source organism: Belnapia moabensis DSM 16746 (assembly GCF_000745835.1). GTDB lineage: Bacteria > Pseudomonadota > Alphaproteobacteria > Acetobacterales > Acetobacteraceae > Belnapia > Belnapia moabensis. Next base: position 50,950 of record NZ_JQKB01000008.1, read on the forward strand.
GCTGATGGCGCTCTTCCCCGCCGCCATCGCCGCCGCCCCCGACGACGCTGCCCGCCTCGCCCTCGCCACCGCCCGCGCCGGCCTCGCCACCCATGGCCTCGCCCTGGCCCACACCCATGTCCGGCTGAACGCCGCCCAGCTCCACAATGCCGTGCGCCAGCGCCTCGGCCTCGCCGCCTCGGCCGAGGACATGGCGCAGCGCCGCGGCCTGCTCGCCGCCATCAACGAGGCGCTGGCCGAGGTCGCGCCGCTGCCCGTCGACTTCGGCGCGCTCCTGGCCGAGCAGGCCAGCGCCGCGCGCCTCATGCTGATCTGCGCCCAGATCGCCAAGCATGTGGACGGCTCCGCGCCCATCCGCTTCCTCATCGCCGAGACGGAGACTGGCTACACGCTCCTCGCCGCCCTCTGGCTCGCCCGCCGCTTCGGCGCCGACCGGGCGGTCGAGCTATCCCCCCTCTTCGAGACGGCGGAAGCTCTCGACCGCGGCGAGCGGGTGCTGGAGGAGGCGCTGCGCAGCCCGCACTACCGCGACTACCTCCGCGCCCATGGCCGTATCTGCCTGCAATTCGGCTATTCCGACAGCGGCCGCTATGTCGGCCAGCTCGCCGGCAGCTACCTGGCCGAGCGCCTCAAGCTTCGCCTCGTCGAGCTGCTCCGCCGCCACAAGCTCGACGGCATCGAGGTCGTGCTGTTCGACACCCATGGCGAGAGCGTCGGCCGCGGCGGCCATCCGGGCAGCCTCGCCGACCGCCTCGCCTATCTCTCGCCGCCCCAGGCCCGCATGGCGCTCGACCGTGCGGGCTTGCGGCTACGCGAGGAGACGGCCTTCCAGGGCGGCGACGGCTACCTCTTCTTCGGCACGTCCGCGCTCGCCCGCGCCACCATCGCCGGCATTGCGAAACATGCCTTCGCCCCGGCCTGGAGGGTGACGGACCCGGTCTATGCCGAGGCCGACTACGTGGCGGATTTTTTCGCCACCGTCCGGCGCGAGATGCAGGCCCTCGTCGCCGACCCAGGCTATGCCGCCCTCCTCGGCGCCTTCGGCCCCGGCCTGCTCGACCGCACCGGCTCCCGCCCCGCCGTGCGGCAGGCCGATGGCATGGGCGGGCCCATCCGCATCAGCCACCCCTCGCAGCTGCGGGCGATCCCGAACAACGCCATCCTCCAGCAACTCGGCTGGATGGCGAACACGCTGCACGGCCTCGGCGCCGCCGCCTCCGCCAACCCGGACGCTTTCACCGACCTCCGCACCCGCTCGCCTCGCTTCGCCCGGGCGCTTGCCATGGCCGCCCGCGCCGCCGCCTGCTCCGATATCGGCGTGCTGCGCGCCGTGGTCGACACGCTCGACCCCGGCCCCTGGCTCGACCGCGCCGGCTTCACCCGCCGCCCCGGCCGGCGCGAGCAGCTGCTCCGCGTCGCAGGCGCCGTGGAGGCGCTCGACCTCGACGCGCCGGTGCGCCGCCTCTTCCGCCGCCTCCAGGCCGACCACCTGGCGCTCCGCCATGCCTGGCCCGACCTGCCGGAGATGCCGGACCGCCTCGTCCTGCTGCATGCCCTGCGCCTGGCGCTGATCCACCGCATCTGGCTGCTCGCCGTCGATGTTCCCGATTTCTCGCCCCGCCACGGCGCGGCGCGCGAGGCCCTGGTCGCCCGCATCCTCCAGCTCGATGTCGAGCCGGCCCTGAAGCTATTGGAGGAAGTCTTCCCCGCCGCCCCCGGCCCGGTCATCGGCCTCGAATTCGGCGAGCCCGCCCCGCCGCGCGAGGGGCTGAGCTACGCCACCGAACACGCCAAGCTGTTCCAGCCGATGGCGAAGCTCTTCGCCCTGGTCCGCGAATGCGGCGCCGCCATCACCCATGAGGTCGGCGCCTTCGGCTAGCCCGCCGCCACCCCCGCCAGCACGCGCAACAGCCGGTCGGGATCGATCGGCTTCTGCAGGATGGCGAGCGGCTGCACTGCCTCGCAGCGGGCGCGGAAGGCAGGGTCGCCGGAGCCGGTGACGAAGAGGAAAGGCGGGCCGGCCGTAGCGCGCAACCATTCGGCAACGTCGATGCCGTCGAGCCCACCCGGCAGTTTCACGTCGAGGCTGACGACATCGACCGCCTGTCCGCTGCCGAGGATCGCCAGGGCCTCCTCCGCCGTCGCCGCGGTGCCGGCGATGCGGTGGCCGGCATCTTCCAAAACCGCCACCAGATAATCGGCGATGAGGAATTCGTCCTCGACAACAAGGACCCTCAGCCCGGCCTGGCCAGGTTCCGCACCGTGATTCGACATATCCTCCCGCCGCCGTCCTTGGAGCCGACTTCAACCACACCGCCAATCTGCTGCGCAAGACGTTGCACCAGCCGGCCGCCGAGCCCGCTCCCGGCCTCCGAATTCTGCTGCCCGCTCCCGTTGTCGGCGACTTCCAGCACAGGCGCTCCATCCGCCTCGCTACGGAAAGCCACGCCGATGACCAGCGGCTCCGCCCCCGCCACCGCATGCTTCAGCGCATTCGTAATGAGCTCGTTGGCGATCAGCGCCAGCGGCACGGCGATGTCGACCGGCAGCATGCGCGGCTCCAGCGTGCGCCGCGTCGCGACGCCGCGCCCGTCGAGGGCGATGAGATCCTCCGTCAGCTGCCCGAGGAAGGCCGGGAAATCCACCCGCCGGAAGTCCCCGCCGCGGTAGAGCCGCTCCTGCAGCAGCGACAGCGACTGCACCCGCCGGCCGAGGTCGTCGAGCCGGCGCCGGGCCACCGGCTCGTCGATGCTGCGGGCGGTGAAGGCGATCAGCCCGACCACGAGCTGCAGGTTGTTGTGCAGCCGGTGATACAGCTCCTGCGTCAGCAGATCGCGGTTCTCCTCGAGGCCGCGCCGGGTCTCGACGCGGGTAAGGGCCGCCCGAGCCGCCGCCGCCAGCCGGCGCAGCTGCTTCGGCGACTTCACCACATAGTCGTCGAAGCCCGCCTTGATGGCGCGCACCGCCACCTCCTCGTCGCCGGTGCCGGTGAACATGATGGCGACGCAGCCTGGCCAGGCCCGCCGCACCTCATCGAAGATGCTGAAGCCGTCGATCCAGTTGAGGCTGAGGTCCGAGATCAGCAGGTCCGGGCCCTGCGGCGCGGCGAGGGCGGCATCGAGGCCGGCGCGGTCGCCGATCTCGGTGATGGCCGCGCCCTCGAATTCGCGGCGCATCGCCCGGCTGGCCAGGCCGCGGAAATCGGGGTCGTCGTCTGCGATCAGGATGCGCATTTGCGTTCAACAGGGCAGCGGCGTGGCGGATTGCTCCAGCCGCGGAACAGCCTGTGAATTCGCCGGGAACCCGATGCGCCGCCGGCCATTGCAGCATCCGGGCAACAGGGGCGTGGAATGCCGCAGGCGACAGGCAGGTCAGGGCTGGGCTGGCGCGGGCTGCGCGACCTCACCGGGCTGGCGGCCATCGCCGCCGCGGCTTCCTTCCTGCTGCTGGCGGTCGGCGGCGTGCTGCTGGTGCTGAACCTCGCCCGGCTGGCCGAGGCGCGCCGCTCGACCGAGGCCACCTTCCGGATGCTGGACGGGGCGCGGGCGGTGGTGGTCGATCTGCTGGATGCCGAGACTGGCCAGCGCGGCTTCCTCCTTCTCGGCGAGGCCGGCTACCTCGCCCCCTACCATCAGGCGGTTGACCGCATCTGGGCCGATTTCGCCGCGCTCGATGCCGCGGTCATGGTCCCCGAGCAGCAGGCGCGGCTGGATGCACTGCGGCCGGTGATCGAGGCGAAGCTCGCCGAGCTGGCGGAGACGGTGGCGCTGCGCCTCGATGCGCCCGAGGCGGCGCTGGCCGTGGTGCGGACCGACCGCGGGCGCGAGCTGATGGACCGCATCCGCGACGGTTTCGGCACCTTCGAGGCCACCGCGCGGCGCATCCTCCGCGAGCGCACGGCGCTGCAGGACGAGCGCACGCGGATGACGACCTTCCTCGCCCTGGGCTGCGGCCTGCTGGCGCTGGCCTCGGCCGGGCTCGGCGCCCTCGGCATGCTCCGCCGGCGGGACGAGCGCCGGCTCGTCGAGCAGAACCACCGGCTGGAGCAGCAGGTCGAGGAGCGCACGGCAACGCTGGAGGAGGCGAATGACGAGCTGCGCTCCTTCGCCGCCACCATCTCGCACGACCTGCGTGCCCCGGTGCGGGCCATCGGCGGCTTTGCCGCGGCGCTGGAGGAGGATGCCGGCGCCCGGCTCGGCGAGGAGGAGCGCGACTACCTCGCCCGCATCGCCGGCGCCGCCGAGCGGATGGACGGGCTGATCGACGACATCCTCGGCTACAGCCGCCTGGCGCGGCAGGACATCGCGCTGCGCCGGGTGCCGCTCGAGGAAGTGGTGGAGGCGGTGCTCGACCAGTCCCGCGCCGAGCTGAAAGGCGCGCGCGTCGAGGTGCTGCGGCCGATGCCGGCGGTCAGCGGCCATGCCGGCGTGCTGGTCCAGGCGGTAGGCAACCTCCTCGGCAACGCGCTGAAATTCCGCCCCCCCGGCGAGCCGCCGCAGGTGACCATCCGCTGCACGGAAGGGGAGGGCGGGCTGGTCCGCCTCTGGGTCGAGGACCGCGGCATCGGCATCGCGCCGGAGCACCAGGAGCGCATCTTCCGCCCCTTCGAGCGGCTGCACGGGCGGGAGGCCTTCGCCGGCACCGGCGTCGGCCTCGCCATCGTGCGGCGGGTGGCGGAGCGGCTGGGCGGCCGCTGCGGCGTCATCTCCGCGCCCGGCGAGGGCAGCCGCTTCTGGATGGACCTGCCACGCTGGACCGGGCCGGAGGCCTCATAGCGCCGGCTCCTGCCGCAGCCGGGCCAGCGGCAGCTCGATGTCGCAGGCCAGTCCCTCATCCCGCCAGGCCATCCCCACCTGCCCGCCGAGCTGGTCCCGCAAGGTGCCGGCCAGCACGCGGGAGCCGAAGCCTGTGCGGCGCGGCGCACCCCCGGTCGCGGGCCCGCCGCTCTCCTCCCAGCGCAACCGCAGCCGCTCCTCCTCCGCCATCGACCAGGTGATGGCGAGCCGCCCGGTGGGCCGGCTGAGCGCGCCGTATTTGATGGCATTGGTCGCCAGCTCGTGGATCGCCATGGCGAAGGGCTGCGCCGCCCCGGGCGGCAGCACGAGGCGCGGCCCCTCGATGACGGCGCACGGCCCGCCGCTGCCGCCGAGGAAGGCCGAAAGCTCGCCGTGCAGGAGGCGGTGCAGGTCCGCCCCCGACCAGCTATCGGCTGCGAGCAGCGTCTGCGCCCGCGCCAGCGCCGCGATCCGCCCCTCGATGGCACGGATGAAGCTCTCCGTGTCCGGCGCCTGGGTGAGCCGCAGCGCCGCCTGGACGACGGCCAGCATGTTCTTCGCCCGATGGTCCACCTCGCGGGTCAGCAGCATCTGCCGCTCCGAGGCCAGCTTCTCCTGGTGGACATCGACGATCACCACCAGCGCCGCGATGACCGAGCCGTCATCGCCAGGGATGGGGATGCCGCTGATCCGGCGCCAGCACCCCTCGCCACCGGGCTCGCGGTGCAGGAAATCGACATTCAGCGCCACCTCGCCGCGCAGCGCCCGGGCGGCGGGGAAGTCCTCGGCCGCGACCGGGCGGCCGTCGGGGCCCCAGCCGAGCCAGTTGCCCCGCGCCGTGCGGTCCACCGAGGGGATGACGGCGCGCGGCAGCAGCCGGCGGAATTCCGGGTTGCCGACAATGATCCGGCCGGATGGCGCGACCAGCCCGGCGCCGATCGGCAGATGGGCGACGACCGTCTCCATCTGATGCGCCTGCTGCAAGGCGCGCTGCACCCGCTCCCGCTCCGCTGCTTCGGTGCGCAGCCGGGCATTGGCTTCGGTGAGGGCGCGGGTGCGCTCGGCGACGCGGGCTTCGAGCACCTCGTTGGCGCGGCGCAGCGCCGCCTCGGCCTCCTTGGCGGCGGTGACGTCGACCGCGGTGCCGGTATAGCGCAGCGGCCGCCTCGCCGCCGCCTCGTAGCAATGGCTGCGGACCATCACCCAGCGCAGGCTGCCATCCGGGTGGACCAGGCGGAACTCCTTGGCGAAGTCGCCGAGCGAGCGCAGCGCAACCGTGCAGACCTCGGTGACTGCCGCCCGGTCGCCGGGATGGATGCGCTCGGCGATCCGCGCCTGCGGCAGCCCCGCCGCCAGCGCCGCCGGGTCGAGGCCGAAGAAGCGGGCGAAATGCTTGTCCGCGCTGACGGTCCTGTCACACGCGTCCCAGGTGAAGAAGCCGATGACGCCGGTCTCGAGCGCCGCCGCTTGGCGGTCGCGGCTGGCGCGCAACTCCGCCTCGCGGCGGCTCACCTCGCCGAACACCCGCAGCCGCGCCACCGCCGAGGCCAGCAGGTTGGCGTAGCTGCGGAGGAAATTGAGGTCGCTCTCGCTGAAGTCGCGCGGCCGGCGGCTGTCCACCTGCAACAGGCCGAAGGGTGGCTGGCCGGAGGCGCCAAGGATGGAGACATTCGCCATCGCCTTCACCCCGTGCTCGATGAGGAAATCGGGGAAGCGGAAGCGGGTTTCGCGGGCGATATCGGAGGAGACGATCGCCTCCGGCGACTTCATCGAATACGTTTCCGAACTCTCGTCGTCGAGCGGCAGGCGGAGCTGCCCGACGATGCCGGGCCGCCAGCCGATGCCGGCGCGCACCAGCAGGGTCTTCCCGTCCGGCTGCAGCTCCACCACCTTCGCCATCTCGGTGCCGAGCGCCTCGCCGACCAGTCGGCAGGCGGTGGTCAGGATCTCGTCGAGATCATCGGCCTCCAACGCGAATTCGCCGAACCGTGCCAGCACGGTCTGTTGCCGCAGCAGGGCCTCTCCTTGCCAGTCCGGTACCGCCCTCGTGCTCAAGCCTCGTCCTCGTGCATCCCGTCATGCGGTAACGCAGGAGGCGGGGTCGGTTCCGTGCGGAAACGTCCATCGCGCGCCTCGCTAGAGCAAGCCTTCGCGCCGGAAGCTGAGATGCCGCCCGCGGCCGATGATGAGATGGTCGTGCAGCGCGATGCCGAGCACGCCGACCGCCTGCTTCACCTCGGCCGTCATGGCGACATCCTCGCGGGACGGCGTCGGGTCGCCCGAGGGATGGTTGTGCACCAGGATCAGCGCCGTCGCATGCAGCTCGAGCGCGCGCTTCACTACCTCGCGCGGATAGACCGGCGTGTGGTTCACCGTGCCGCGCGCCTGCGCCTCGTCGGCGATCAGCCGGTTGCGGGTGTCGAGGAAGAGGATGCGGAACTGCTCGATCTTCTCCTCCGCCAGCACGGCGGTGAGGTAGCCGATCAGCCGCTCCCAGTTGTTCAGCACCGGCCGCTCCATCACCTCGGCCCGCGCCAGGCGGAAGGAGGAGGCCTGCACCAGCTTCAGCGCGGCGACGCTGTGCGGGCCGAGGCCGCGCGTCGCCAGCAGCTGGTCCTGCGGCGCGGCGAGCACGGCGCCGAAGCTGCCGAAGCGGTTGATCAACGCCTTGGCCAGCGGCTTGGTGTCGCCCTTCGGCATGGCGAAGAAGAGCAGCATCTCCAGCAGCTCGTAATCGGCCAGCGCCTCCGGCCCGCGCTCCAGCAGCTTCTCCCGCATCCGCGCGCGGTGGCCATGCGGCCCGGTGCTGGGGAAGGGCAGCTCGGCCGGGGGGCGGGCGGGCAGCGGCGCCTCCGCCCGCTCCGGCGCCCGCTCGGGCGACAGGGTCTCGCCGGACGGCGCGCGGGCGAAGGCGACCGGCGAGGCGCTTTCACGGAAGCCAGGCGGCGGGCGAGGCGCCGCCGCCGTCTCGCCGCTCCGGAAAGGCAGCCATTTCCTCAGCCACACCGCACCCCGCTTCCTGCCGGGTGGGGCGATCATGCCGATATCGATGCAAATGTAAAACATTTCTTCATGGCCACGCCCATGGGCCAACCCATCTAGACAGCACATTCTAAAACGTGCATTCCAATTCCCATGGTCAGGACGGCACGCTTCACCGAGGACGACTTCATCGAGGCGACGGTGGCACTGGTCGCCGAGGGCGGCCCCGCCGCAGCCACGATGCAGGCTATTGCCCGCCGGGTCGGGGCGCCCACGGGCTCGATCTACCATCGCTTCGAATCCCGCGCGGCCGTCCTCGGCGCCGCCTGGAACGCGGCCTATGCCTCCTTCACCGCGGCCCTCACCCCCCTGCTGCAGGCCGGCCGCCCCTGCGAGGCGGCGCTGGCCATCCTCCCCTGGGCCAGGGCAAGCGAGCGCCGCGCCCGCTTCCTGCTGCTGCACGAGCCCGTCACCCTGTTCGAGGATACCCCGCCCCCGCCGCCGCTGCGGGCCGAGCTGGAGCGGCTGGAGGAGGGTTTCGATGCCGCCTTCCGCGCCTGCATCGCCGCCCGCGGTGACGGCATCCTCCGCGACGAGGATCTGGCGCGGGCCAAATTCCTCATCTTCGACGCGCCGATCGCCATCCTCCGCCCCCATCTTCAGCGCGGCGGCGCCTTGCCACCCTTCGCCGAGCGGATGATTGCCGAACTCCACGCCGGCATGCCCCTTACGTAAGCTTACCATCCCCCGGAGCACCGATGGACGACCACGCCCCTCGCCGCAGCATCAGGATCCACGCGCCCGAGGATTTCGCCGGGATGCGGGCGGCCGGGCGGCTCGTCGCGGCCGCCCTCGACATGATCGGCGCCCATGTCCGTCCCGGCATCACCACCGCCGAGCTCGACCGCCTCTGCCATGAATTCGTGCTCGACCACGGCGCCAGGCCCGCTTCGCTCGGCTACCAGGGCTATGCCCATGCCACCTGCATCTCGCTCAACCACGTCGTCTGCCACGGCATCCCCGGCGAGCGTCGGCTGGCCGATGGCGACATCCTCAACATCGACCTCGCCGTGATCCTCGACGGCTGGCACGGCGACAGCAGCCGCATGTATGCCGTCGGCCAGGCCGGCACCCGCGCCACGCGCCTGATGGAGGTTGCGCATGAGGCGATGATGCGCGGCATCGCGGCGATCCGGCCGGGCGCCACGGTCGGCGATATCGGCCACGCCATCCAGCGCCATGTGGAGGCGGCGCGCTTCAGCGTCGTCCGCGAGTTCTGCGGCCATGGCCTGGGGCGTGTCTACCACGACGCCCCGAACATCCTGAACTACGGCCGTCCCGGCACAGGCGCCCGGCTGCGCCCCGGCATGTTCCTCACCGTGGAGCCGATGGTGAATGCCGGGCGGCCGGAGGTGAAGGTGCTGAGCGACGGCTGGACCGCCGTGACCCGCGACCGCAGCCTCTCCGCCCAGTATGAGCACAGCGTCGGCGTGACCGAGGCGGGCTGCGAGATCTTCACGCTGTCGCCGGGCTGACGGCCGGGGACGATGCCGGCGCCGATCCCTGCCCTGGCGCCTCCGCTGCCGCCAGCACCCGCGCGGCCGGCAGCAGGATCTCGCAGCGCAGCCCCGCCGCCTCCCAATGCTGCTCCACGCTGCCGCCGAGCTGCCGCGCCAGCGTCGCCTCCAGCACCCGCGTGCCGAAGCCGCTGTCCTTCGGCGGTTCCACCACGGGTGGCCCGCCACTCTCCTGCCAGGAGAGGCGCAGCCGCGCCGGCGGCCCGGCCAGCACCTCCCAGCGCAGCAGCAGCCGCCCCTCCGCCCGCGACAGGGCGCCGTACTTGGTCGCGTTGGTCGCCAGCTCATGCACCGCCATGGCCAGCGCCTGCACCGCGTTGGCGCCGATGGTGAGGGCCGGCCCCTCCAGCCGCACCTGCCCCCGGCTGGCATCGAGGAAGGGCGCCAGCTCCCCGCGCAGCAGCGTGCCGAGGTCGACGCCCTGCCACTGCGTCTGCGACAGCAGCGCCAGCGCCTGGGCGAGCGCGGTGATCCGCCCGTCCACCAGCTCGATATAGCTCGGTAGGTCCGGCGCCCGGGTCAGCCGCAGCGCCGCGCGGGCGGTGGCCAGCGCGTTCTTGGCGCGATGGTCGACCTCGCGCATCAGTAGGTCGCGCCGCATCTCCGCCTCGCGCTGCTCGGAGATGTCCTCCACCAGCACGACGACCCGCCCCGGCTCGCCCGGAAGCGGGGCGGAGGAGATGCGGACCGGGATGCGCGAGCCGTCCGGCCGCTCGTATTCCTTCTCGAAGGGGCTCCACCAGCCGCGGGCACGCGCCTCGACGACGGCATGCTCGTCGCGGGCCAAGTGCTCCGGCGGGGTGACGCGCCGCCAGTCCCAGGTCCCAGCCTCAAATGCGGCCCGGCTGCCGCCGGTCATCTCCAGCAGCCGGTCGTTGCAGAGCAGCGTCTCACCCGTGGCCAGGTCGAAGACCGACATGCCCACCGCCCGGCTCTCGAAGACGCCGCGGAACCGCGCCTCGGCCGCCTGGCTTGTTTCGGCTGCAGCGCGCGCGGCGGCCTCGCGGGCGAGCGCCGCCTCCGCCACCTCCGCCGCCCGCGCCCGGCGCAGCGCCAGCCAGGCGGTGCCGAGCAAGGTCAGCGCCGCCGCCAGCGTCACCACCCCATAGGCGCGGAGGTTGCCGCGCCAGCGCCTGAGCAGCACGTCGACATCGGCGCCGAAGCTGACATAGACCGGCCATTGCCCGACCCGGCGATAGGCGAAGATGCGGTCCGCGCCATCGATGGTCGAGATGCCGCGGCTGAGCCCATGCTCCGGCTGCCGGGCGACGGCGCTCATCAACGCGCTCTCGGGGCCGAGTCGCCGCGGCGCGTTGCCGGCCGGGTTGCGGGCGAGCAGGGCGCCGTCGCTCCGGACCAGCAGCGCCACATGCGGGAAGGGCGGCGAAGCCTCGCGGAAGAAGTGCACGAAGTATTCGGGGTTCAATGAGACATGGACGGTGCCGAGGAAGCGCCCGTCCGATGCCGGTCGCCGGCGGCTGACCGCAACCGAGGAGACGGCGGTCGCCCGGCCGCTGAAGGCAGCGCTGACATAGGTGCCGGTTCCCGGGTCGTCGCGCTGGACGGCGAAGAAATCGCGGTCCGCGATGCTGGTGCTGCGGTCCCAGCCATGGCTGCCCGCGAGAACATACCCCCGCGCATCCGCCACCCAGACCGAGACGATCTGGCTGAGCGGCGCATTCACCGCGGCGAGGAAGTCGCTGACCTCCGACCGCGCGACCTCGGCATCGTCCATCGTCTCGACCCGGTCCTGCACCCGGTCCAGCACGAGGGAGGCAGTGTCGAGTACCCGGGCGACATGCTCGTGCATGATGGACGCGGTGCGCTCCACCGTCGCCGTGCTCTCGCGCAGCACCTCGCCGCGGTTCCACCAGGCGGCCGTGCCGAAGACGGCGGCCGGCACCAGCACCGCGGCGATGAGGATGACCTGCTGGAAACGCGTGGCGGACAGCATCGGGGCCGGTCAAGGTCCTGGGACGGTGGGCCGGTGTCAGGCCAGCCGATCCTCCCGACCGGCTCGCGGAATTGCGAAGTAACGGTGTGCCCGAGCGCCGGCGGCGAAGGCAATGGCCATTTCGCGGCCCGGGCTCACGCCACCGCCTCTTCCTCCGGGTGCCCCGGCGCCGTCTCCCAGCCCGGCCCGGCGATGGTGACGATGCGCCGCCCCGTCAGGTCCGGCCGGGTGACGATCGCCCCGCGCTCCTCGATGAAGGCCAGCGCCCGCCGCGCCCGGCCGGCGGAGCGGGTGCCGTAGGCACGCGCGATGGCGGCATCCGATGGGCAGGGGGCGCCAGCCAGCGCTGCCCGCGCCAGCAGCAGGAAGACGCCCTGCAGGTCTTCCGGCAGCGGCGCCGCCCGCGCCACCGCCTCTGCCCACTCCTCCCCCTCGGCCATCTCCGCCGGCACCCCCGCCTTGCCGATCGCCAGAAGCCGGCGGAATGCGGCCATGTCGGGCAGCTTGCTGCCGATCTGCTCGATCCGGCAGCGGACGAGGAAATCCTGGTACAGCACCGCCGCCGGCCGGTAGCCGCTGTCGGGGTCGGCCAGCACCTGCCGCATCACCGCCTCCAGCCGCCGCCGCTGCTCGGCCTGCTGCTCGGCCGAGGGCGGCGGCAGGGTAGGGGGCGGCGCCGGCCGGGCGGCGGCGAGCTGGGCGAGGATATCCGGCGGCGGGGGAGGGGGCGCACGGCGCGGCCGAGGCGCCTCGGGCGCCGGCGGCTGGAGGATCAGCGCCCGCGCATCCTCCAGCGGCTGGCTCGGCAGGGGCGTCAGCTTCGGCGCCGCGCCGCGCGATTCCGTCTCCACCGCGCCGATCCGCACCGGCAGCGGCCGCCGGGCGAGGGCCGGCCCGAGCGCCACGAAATGCCCCTGCCTGAGGTCGCGGAACATCTCCGCCTGGCGCTTCTCCATCCCGAGCAGGTCGGCGGCGCGCGCCATGTCGATGTCGAGGAAGGTGCGGCCCATCAGGAAGTTGCTAGCCTCGGCCGCCACGTTCTTGGCGAGCTTGGCCAGCCGCTGCGTCGCGATGATCCCCGCCAGCCCCCGCTTCCGGCCGCGGCACATCAGGTTGGTCATGGCGCCGAGCGAGACCTTCCGCGCCTCGTCCGCCACCTCGCCGGCGGCCATGGGGGCGAAGAGCTGCGCCTCGTCCACCACCACCAGCATCGGCGTCCAATGCGCCCGCTCGGCATCGAAGAGCCCGCCGAGGAAGGCCGCGGCCCGGCGCATCTGCCCTTCGGTGTCCAGCCCCTCCAGGTTGAGGATGACCGAGACCCGGTGCTGGCGGATGCGCTCGGCGGCGAGCTGCAACCCGGCCTCCGAATGCCCCGCCGCATCGATCACGAGATGCCCGAATCGGTCGGCCAGCGTGACGAAATCCCCCTCCGGGTCGATCACCGCCTGCTGCACCCAGGGCGCGCTGCCCTCCAGCAACCGTCGCAGCAGGTGGGACTTGCCCGAGCCGGAATTGCCCTGGACCAGCAGGCGGGTGGCCAGCAGCTCCTCGAGGTCCATCAGGGCGGGGGCGCCGGCTTCCGTCTGGCCGAGATCGATGCGGACCGTCATGGCGCGGTGGTAGCGCAGCAGCGCGCTTCCATAAACAGGGTCTTCATTCTTGCGGTGGCATGATCCGCCCCGTTGTCGAGGCCGGGAGTGAGAGGCGATGCAGGCTGGAACCGCCGAGGAGGTGCTGTCGCTCCGCGCCGAGATGGGCGGCATGTTCTCCGACCTGCGCGGCTTCATCGACCGCCGCATCGCCGAGCTGAGCGCCGAAATCCATGCCACGGTGCAGCTGGTGGACTACTCGGAGGAGAACCTTTCCGGCCAGCTCGGCCGCATCCACGAGCAGATCGCGACGCTGATCGCCATCCCCGCCACCACCACCCGCAACAGCGGCCTCGAGCTTGAGGCGGTGGTGCAGGCGACGGAGGCCGCTGCCAACACCATCATGGAGGCCGCCGAGGCCATCCAGGACTGGCTCGCCAGCGACAGCAAGGATGCCGCCTCGCTCCGCCTCGTCTCGGAGAAGGTCAGCTCCATCTTCGAAGCCTGCTCCTTCCAGGACGTCACCGGCCAGCGCATCCGCCGCGCCATACAGCACCTCCAGCAGGTCGAGCAGATGCTGGAGGGGATGATCCCCGGCGGCACCGCCCCGGTCGAAACCGTGGAGGTGAGGGCGGTGCGGCACACCGTCGCCGAGCCGGAGGCCGCCGGCCCCGACCTCGCCCAGGCCGAAATCGACCGCCTGCTCAACGACTTCTGAGGCCCGGGGCACCCCCTCCATGAATGGCAGGGTTGCGCAGGATCAATTGGCATTTCGCGCCGATGCGGACATATGGCGGATCACACCGCCGATGCCGGACCCGATGCACACGCGCCAAGCCTTCCTCGCCCATTGCCGCGCCAATCTCGCCGAACTGCGCCGCGAGGGCCGCTACCGCGAATTCGCCCATCTGGAGAAATTGGCCGGGCGCTTCCCGCTCTACCGCTGGCACGCGCCGCAGGGGGTGCGGGAGGTCACCGTCTGGTCCTCCAACGACTATCTCGGCATGGGCGCGCACCCGCAGGTGCTGGCCGCCGCCGCGAAGGCGGTCGGGGAGCATGGCGTGGGCGCTGGCGGCACCCGCAACATCTCCGGCACCTCGCCGCTCCATGTGGCGCTGGAGGCGGAACTCGCCTCGCTGCACGGCAAGCCCGCCGCGCTGCTCTTCGGCAGCGGCTACATCGCCAACCAGGCCGGCATCGCCGCGGTGCTGGAGGCATTGCCCGGCTTCATCGTCTTCTCCGACGCCAAGAACCACGCCTCGATGATCGCCGGCATGCGCGGCGCCAAGGGCGCGGGCCGGGTGATCTGGCGGCACAACGACCTCGCCGACCTCGAGGCCAAGCTGGCCGCCGCCCCCGCCGGGGCGCCGAAGCTGATCGCCTTCGAGAGCGTCTACTCCATGGATGGCGACATCGCCCCGATCGGCGCCATCTGCGACCTCGCCGAGCGCTACGGCGCCATGACCTATCTCGATGAGGTCCATGCCGTCGGCCTCTATGGCGCGACGGGCGGCGGCATCTCGGAGCGGGACGGCGTCGCGCACCGCGTCGACCTGATCGAGGGCACGCTGGCCAAGGGCTTCGGCGTCTTCGGCGGCTACCTCGCCGGCGATGCCGACATGGTGGACTACATCCGCAGCACCGCGGGCGGGCTGATCTTCACCACTGCCCTGCCGCCCGCCGTCGCCGCCGCCGCGCTGGAGAGCGTCCGCGTGCTGAAGCGCGACGAGGCCCGGCGCGGCGCGCTGGCCGAGCGCGCCGAGGCGCTGAAGGCGGCCCTCGACGCCGCCGGCCTGCCGCGCATCCCGGGGCCGAGCCACATCGTCCCCGTCTGGGTCGGGGAGGCGGAGCTCTGCCGCCAGGTCGCGCGACGCCTGCTGGACGAGCACGGCATCTACGCCACGCCGATCAACTACCCCACCGTCCCGCGCGGCACGGAACGGCTGCGCCTCTGCGCCACGCCCTTCCATACCGATGCGATGATGGCCGCGCTGGTCACCGCGCTCCGCGCCGTGCTGCCGACCGATCTCAGGCAGGCGGCGGAATAGCAGCCGCCCGGCCGAGGAAGGCCGGCCCCTCGACCTCCGCCACGGTGATGCCGCGGTCGAGGTCGAGCCCTGTCAGCCGCCAGTCATGCACGGCGAGCGGCAGCGGCCGCAGCAGCCGCTCGTGGAATTGCGTCGGCCAGCGCACGCCCTGGCGCTCGATATGCCCCCAGGCATCCACCTCGGCCACGGCGCCACGCGTGCCCTCCATCCCCTCCAGCCCGAAGCGCACCCGCCGCATCAGCCGCTCCTCCCGGTCGAGATAGAGGGCAATGCGCTCCGCCCCGGAGAAGCCGAGGCCGGGGATCATCCGTCCACGCAGCACCACGCAAGGCCAGCGCCGCCCACCCACCGTGACCGCCTCGTCCTCATCCCGCTCGAGGATGGCGGCCCGCGGCGTCCCCCAGCCGCCCGCGAGCAGCATGGGCCCGAGCAGGAAGAGCGCATAGCCATCCGCCACCAGCGCCGCCGCGCTGCGCCGCTCCGCATCCTCTGCCGGCTCGCCGTTGAACCAGACCCGCACCTCGCCTGTGCCCCCGCCGCCGGAGCGCCGCACCACCTGCTTCCGCCCCTCCGGCCCCGCATGGGCCTGGGCGACGATCCCCTCCCGCGGCAGCAACCGCTCCTCGGAGGTGCCGCGGAAGCCCCGGTCCACCAGCACCGGCTGCAACCGCCCGATGACCGGCGCCCACTCCCCGGCATAGCTCACGCTGACATCGCGGAGGCGCCGGAAGGCCTCCAGCCCATGCGCCGCGGCGCTTTCCTCCAGCAATGCGCGCGCTTCCGGCGTGCTGGCGGCGATCCTCGCCTCGGGCAGGGGCGAGGCGCAGGCGGCCAGCGCGAGCGGGGCGAGCAACGTGGTGCGGCGAGTCGGCATGTCGCCGAGCATAGGTCAGGCAAGCAGCCGCCGCGCCCCCTCCCAGACCGAGCGCGCGATCTCCCCCGCCGGCTCCGCCCGCGCCAGCCCCGCCGCCTGCCCTGCCCAGGCCTGGATGCGCCCGATATTCCCCGCCTTGGTTCCCTGCTCCCGCATCGCCCCGGTGAGCCCGCGCTGCACCGGATAGGGCGCAGGCTCCGGCGCATCCGGCGCCGTCGCCGCCGCGACATAGGCGGTGGCCAGGCTCCGCCCCGCCCGCCCGCTGAAGACGCGGCTGACCCGCGTGCCCTCCGGCGCCGCCCCGCCCAGCGCATCGGCCCAGGCCGGGGCGATCCCCGCCTCCGGGGCGCGGAGGAAGCCGGTGCCGATCTGCGCCGCCGAGGCACCGAGGGCGAGCGCCGCCGCCACCCCGCGCGCATCGGCGATGCCGCCCGTCGCCACCACCGGAATCCGCACCGCATCCACCACGGCCGGGACCAGCGCCATCAACCCCACCATCTCCGCCTCCGCCCGCGCCGCATCGAACCGGCCGCGATGCCCGCCGGCCTCCGCCCCCTGCGCCACGAGGATGTCGGCCCCCGCCGCCTCCGCAGCGCGGGCCTCGGCCAGGGTCGAGACGGTGGCCATCCAGGTGATGCCGCGCGCCTTCAGCCGCTCGACTAAGGCGGCCGGGAACAGTCCCATGATCGAGGAGACGGCCGCCGGCGCCGCCTGCAGCAGCGCCTCGCATTGCGCCTCGAAATCGGGCGGCGCCGCATCGCCCGCCTCTGCCGGCACCTCCGGCCCCCAGCCACCGAGGAAGCGTCGCACCGCCGCCTCGCGCGCCGCATCGCGGACGGGCGGCGGATCAGGAATCCAGAGGTTCAGGCTGAAGGGCCCATTGGTCGCTCCCCGCACCTCGGCGGCCCAGGCGAGGATCGCCTTCGGCTGCATCAGCAGCGCCCCGCAGGCTCCCATGCCGCCGGCATTGGCAACGGCGATGGAGAGCGCGGGCGGGCAGGTCCCCGCCATCGGGGCGAGCAGGATCGGCAGGCGCAGGCCGAAGCGGTCACAGAAGGCCGCGCTGCGGGCGAGGGCCGAGGTCATCGTGGTTTCCTCCACTCATCGGCCCCCAGGGTTCCGCTGCCGGGGCTTCGGCACAAGCGATGATTCCTGATCGGCGCCATCGCTCCGGCAGATGGCTTGCCGCCGCCGCCCGCCCGCGCCTTACTGGCCCCCGGCATTGGAGCGCATCGCCATGGACGTGGCCGATCTGCGGATCTTCGAGGCAGTGGCGCGGCTCGGCAGCATGAGCCGCGCGGCGCTGGCGCTGAACACCGTGCAGTCCAACGTCACCGCCCATATCCGCCAGCTGGAGGCGCGGCTCGGCCTGGCGCTGTTCGAGCGCGGCGGCCGCGGCGTGCGGCTGACCGCGGCCGGCACGCGGCTTTTGCCCCAGGCGGAGCGGGTACTGCGCGCGCTCGAGGATGCCCGCCGCGCCGTGCTGGACGACGGCACCCCGCGTGGCCCGCTCTGCCTCGGTGCCCTGGAGACGACGACGGCGATCCGACTCGGCCCGGCGCTGCGCGACTTCGTCACCGCGCATCCGGCGGTGGACCTGACGATCCGCACCGGCACGACGGCGGAGCTGCTGGAACGGGTGCTGGCGCAGGAGGTGGAAGGCGCCTTCCTCTGCGGTCCCGTCGCGCATCCGGCGCTGGAGGCGGCGCCGGTATGGGCGGAGGAGCTGGTGCTCCTCTCGGCCCCCGGCACCCGCCCGCTGGCGCGCCTGCTGGCGGGGGAGGGGGATATCCGCATCATCGTGCTGCGCGCCGGCTGCTCCTACCGGCAGCGGCTGGAGGATGTGCTGGCGCGACGCGGCATCCCGGCGCCGCGCCTGCTGGAATTCGGCACGCTGGAGGCGATCTTTTCGAGTGTCGCGGCCGGCCTCGGCATCACCCTGCTGCCGCGCGCGCTGATAGGCCCGGTGGTGAAGCCCGGCCGCCTCGCGGTGGAGGCGCTGCCGCGCAGCGAAGGCCATGTGGAGACGGTCTTCGCCCGCCGCCGCGACTGCTACGCCTCGGGTGCGCTGCGTGCGTTTCTCGATGCGATGCGCCGGGCGGAAGCGCATACCGTGGAAGCAGCCTAGCTCAAGGAGGCCAGGGGCCCTTCGGCCCCCGACAGGAGGAGCTTGAGGAGGGCAGGAGCCCCCTCAACCCATCCCGTTGTTCTTGGACCAGCTTAGCATCCTCGCCCAACCCATCCTTCGCCGCACCCTCGCGGTAGCTGAGCCGGCAATCCGCGTTGAAGCCGTGCGGCAGACATCGACCCCGACGGTCTTCCCCACCACCCGTGCCCTCGCCGCCGCATCGGCATCGGCGACCGGCATGCCGGTATCCGCCCCGCCACAGAGGCCGTGCGGCCCGTCCACGCTCAATGTTCCGCCACGGTATTGGTAAGCGAGCCGATGCCGTCGATCTCGCAGCGGATGACATCGCCCGGCTTCAGCGTCCGCGGCGGCTGCATGGCGTAGCCGACGCCCTCCGGCGTGCCGGTGATGATCACGTCGCCCGGCCGCAGCGTGAACCCGAGCGAGAGCTGGTGGATGATCTCGCGCACATCGAAGATCATCTTCGAGGTGTGGCTGTCCTGCCGCTTCTCGCCGTTGACGAAGCAGCGGATGCCGGTGTTGAGCGCATCCAGCTCCTCCGCCGGCACGATCCAGGGCCCGAGCGGGCAGGAGCGGTCGAGCGACTTGCCCTTGAACCACTGTCCGTAGCGGCGCTGCAATTCGCGCCCTGTCACGTCATTGCCGATGCTCCAGCCGAAGACGTGGCTGAGCGCATCCTCCCGGCTGATGTTCACCCCTTCGCGGCCGATGATGCAGGCCAGCTCCACCTCGTAGTCGAGCCATTCGGTGACGCCGGTATGGGCCGGCACCAGTTCATCCGGCCCGATCACTGCCTCCGGCGCCTTGGTGAAGAACTGCGGGTATTTCGGCAGCTCGGACTGGCTGATGCCGCGGGTCCGGTCGCCCTCTGCCACATGGTCCATGTAGTTGCGGCCGACGCAGAAGACGTTGCGCCGCGGCCGGGGGATCGGCGCGAGCAGCCTGTAGCTGCCGGCCGGCAGCACCGCGGCCGGGGGAGGGGAGGCGGCCAGGGCGCGTGCGGCGGCCAGCGCCCCCGGCCCGGCCTCGATCAGCCCGAGCATGTCGGCGGGCGCGCCGCCGGCCGCGGCCAGGTCGAGGATGCGGCCATCCTCCAGCACGGCGCCGAGGCGCGGTCCCTTCGCATCGGAAAAGGTAGCAAGCTTGGTCATGGAGAGCGTCCCCCGTGTTTCTGGCGTGAGGTCCAGGGGACCGCGCGCGCGTAGTTGTGGCAAGCCCCAGGAACCCGCGACTTCCGTTGCGCGCACGCAAAGTTCAACAACCACCGGTTGCCCGAAGCGGCGCTTGTTGCTACAAGCTGGGCGACTGCAACTTCAACCGAGAGCTGGCCGGTGCAGACCCCATCCCAGCCCTCCCCGATCGGCCCCGTGCTGGCCCGACGCAGTGCCTTGGCTACGCTCGCCGCCATTGCATGCGCCGCACCCGCCCAGCCTGCGGCGGCGTCGGCCATCTTCCGTGCCGAATGGTTCCAGTTCCAGTCGCGCTTCCTGATGGCGGACGGGCGTGTCGTCGATACCGGCAATGGGGGCGTCTCGCATTCCGAGGGCCAGGGCTGGGCCCTGCTCTTCGCCCTCACCGCGGATGACCGGCCGGGCTTCGAGCGCATCCTCGGCTGGACGCGGCGGGTGCTGCGGCGCCCGGGCGACAACCTCCATGCCTGGCGCTTCAAGCCCGATGCGGCCCTCCCGGTGGAAGACCCGAACAACGCGACGGATGGCGATATCTGCATCGCCTGGGCCCTGCTCGATGCCGGCGCGCGTTGGGACATGCCGGACTACACGATGCTCGGCACCGCCATCGCGCGGGACATCCTGCGGCTGCTGGTCCGCCGCGTCGGCGCCTACAGCGTGCTGCTGCCGGGCGCGCGAGGCTTCGAACTGGCCGATGGGACCATCATCAACCCCTCCTACTACGTCTTCCCCGCCTTCGGCGCCCTGGCGCGAGCGGTGCCGGACCCGGCCTGGGTGCGCGTCGCGGCCGATGGGCTGGTGCTGCTGCGCCAATGCCGCTTCGGCCGCTGGGGCCTGCCGCCCGACTGGGCCGTGCTCGCCCGCGCCGATGGTGGGCTGACCCTGCCGTCGAACTGGCCGCCGCGCTTCTCCTTCGACGCGGTACGGGTGCCGCTCTACCTGGCCTGGGCCGGCCTCGGGGGAGAGCCGGTGCTCGAGCGTGTGCGCAATTTCTGGATCGATCCCGCGAATCCGTTCATGCCGGCCTGGGCGGACCTGACCAACGACCGCATCGCCCCCTATCCGGCTTCACCTGGGGTTACTGCCATTGCCCGCCTTGCCGGAGCGCAAAGGCCTACAGGGCCGGTGACGCAGCGGGCGGAAGGCATGGTCGCGGATGCGCCCGATTACTACTCCGCGGCGCTCAGCCTCCTGGTCCGCATGGCGCAGCGGTAAGCCGAGGGCAAGATTGCGCAAAAGTTGATATGCTGTTCAAAAACCTATTCCGTTTTGAATGAACTCACGGCATGTTGTTCTCCATCTAAGGGAACGACTGCGCGATGGAACGGGACTCGGATGTTGCTCGGGTAGCGGCAGCCTTGAAGTCTCCCGGACTCCGGTACCGGAGCTTCGGGAACGAGCCGGTGCGTGGAACGCCGTCTCAATCAGTGGATGATGCTCCGAATTCCTTCCCTCTAGTCGGCGCCGCGATGGAGGCCGCGGCGGCGGAAGCGAAGCCGGCTCCCCCGGCGGCCGAGCCGCATGCCTCGGTGCCTCCCCCAAGTTTCGTCCCGCTGCCCGCCGATTTCGCCAGCCGGCCTTCGCCCGGCCCGGTCGACCTCAGCTACAAGCTGCCCGAACCCGCCCGCCCGGCCGCGCCAACGCCCGTCGCCGAGGCGCCCTACCGGCCGCAGCCACCCTTGCCCGAGCCGCCCGCGGCGCCTTTTTTCGCACCGTCCCCCGCTCCGGCTCCCTCTCACGCGTCTTCTGGCACTCTCGCCACCCTGCTGCACGGCATGGCGCAGACCGTCGCCCCGCCGGGCTGGCCCGCCGCCATGCCACAGACCGGCCTGCTGCCCGCCGGCATGGTCACCCTGCCGCTCGCCGAGGTGATGCGCCTGGTCGGCGGCGCTCAGCCGGAACTGGCCTCGCCCTTCGCCGCCTTCCGCGTCGCGGGCCATCCCTCGGGCGTGCGCTAGACAGGATCGGGGAAGGCAGAATGCCGCTGATCTGCGTGGCCGCGCCCAAGGGAGGCGTCGGCAAGACCACGCTCGCTGCCAACCTCGCCGATGCGCTGCATCGCGCGGGCCACCCGGTGCTGGCGATGGATTGCGACCCGCAGAACGCGCTCCGCCTGCATTTCGGCCTGCCGGTGCGGGACGCCGCCGGCTTCCTGATGGAACTGCCTCGCCGCCCCGACTGGCGCGGCCTCGTCCGCGACACCGATTCCGGCGTCGCCCTGCTGCCGCATGGGGCGACCGACATCCGCGCCGCGCTGCGCCTCGCCGCCGCGCTGGAGCGCGAGCCGGAGCTGCTGCTGGCCCCGGTGCGCGCCATGCTGGCAACGCCCGGCCTCGTCCTGCTGGCCGACCTGCCGCCCGGCCCCTCGCAGGTGCTGAACCTGCTGGCGCCGCTCGCCGACCTTGTCGTGACGGTGCTGCTGGCCGATGCGACCAGCGCCGCCCTGGTGCCCGAGATCGACAGCGGCCGCTTCCTCGGCGGCGGGACCCTGGCCGCGCTCCACACCAGCCGCGTGCGCGTCGTGCTGAACCAGGTCGAGGCCTCTTCCCGCCTCTCCCGCGCCGTGGCCGAGGCACTGGTCCGCCATCTCGGCCCCCGCCTGCTCGGCGCCATCTGCCGCGACGAGGCGGTGGCCGAAGCGGTCGCCGCCCAGCGCCTGCTGCACGCGCTGGCCCCGGACAGCCCCGCAGCCCTCGACATCGGGGACATCACCCGCGGCATCGCCGCCCTGCTGCCGCCACTGCCCCTGTCCATTGGGCCTCAGTCCATTGGGCCCCTCCCGACGGAACCGGTCGCGCCATGAGCACCAGCACCCGCGACCGGCTCGCCCGCCTGCCCTTCATGCGCAGCCGCATCGGCGGCACTTTTGCCATCCTCGTCGGCCTGACCGCGGCGCTGACGGTGATCGTCGCGCCGCTCGAGCCGAAGGACCAGGCCTATCTGGCGATCGGCGGAGTGATGCTCTTCCTCGCCGCCAATGTCTTCCGCGGCCGCGTGATGACGCTCGCCCTCGCGGCTCTCTCCACCATCGTCTCGCTGCGCTACCTGTACTGGCGGCTGAGCGACACGCTCGACTACACGAGCTTCTGGCAGACCTTCCTCGGCACCGGCCTGGTGATCGCCGAGGTCTATGCCGCCGTCGCGCTCATCCTCTCCTACTTCCAGACGCTCTGGCCGCTCGATCGCAAGCCGGTGCCGCTGCCGGACGATGTCGCCGCCTGGCCGGTCGTCGATGTCTTCATCCCGACCTACAACGAGCCGCTGGAGGTGGTGAAGCCGACCGTCTTCGCGGCCCTCGCCATCGACTGGCCGCCCGAGAAGCTGCGCGTCCATGTGCTCGACGACGGACGGCGCGAGGATTTCCGCCGCTTCGCCGCCGAGGTCGGCGCCAACTACATCACCCGGCCCGACAACAAGGGCGCCAAGGCGGGCAACATCAACCACGCGATGGGCGTCACCAGCGGCGAGTTCATCGCCGTGTTCGACTGCGACCATGTGCCTACGCGCGCCTTCCTCCAGCTCACCCTCGGCTGGCTGCTGCGTGACCGCGACCTCTGCATGGTGCAGACGCCGCACCACTTCTATTCGCCCGACCCCTTCGAGCGGAACCTCGTCTCCGGCTCGCGCGTGCCGAACGAGAACCTGCTCTTCTACGGCCTCATCCAGCAGGGCAACGACTTCTGGGGCGGCACCTTCTTCTGCGGCTCCTGCGCCGTCATTCGGCGCGAGGCGCTGGAGGAGATCGGCGGCGTGCCGACCGAGACGGTGACGGAGGACTGCCACGCCTCGCTGCGCATGCAGCGGCTCGGCTGGCGCACCGCCTATATCCGCATGCCGCTCGCGGCCGGCCTCGCGACCGAGCGGCTGATGCTGCATATCGGCCAGCGCATGCGCTGGGGGCGGGGGATGATCCAGATCCTCCGCATCGAGAACCCGCTGACGGCGAGCGGCCTCGGGTGGTCCGAGCGGCTTTGCTACTTCATGGCGATGTTCCACTTCCTCTTCCCGCTGCCGCGCTTCGTCTTCCTCACCGCGCCGCTCGCCTACCTGCTCGGCGGGCAGACCATCATCGCGGCCTCGCCGCTGGCGATCGTCGCCTATGCCGGGCCGCACATCATCCATTCCATCGTGACGGCGAGCCGCATCCAGGGCCGCGTCCGCCACTCCTTCTGGTCGGAGATCTACGAGGCCGTGCTTGCCGTCTATCTGCTGCCGGTCACGCTGGCGACCCTGCTCGACCCGCGCCGCGGCAAGTTCAACGTCACCGACAAGGGCGGCACGCTGGCCGATGGCTATTTCGACATGCGCGCGGTCGGGCCCAACATGGTGCTCGCCCTCTTCCTCGCCGCCGGCCTCGGCTTCGGCCTCTGGGGACTGATGACCAACCCGAGGCAGAGCCTCGAATTCCAGGCCTACATGCTGAACCTCCTCTGGTGCTCGCTCTGCTTCATCACGGTGATGACCGGCCTCGCCGTTGGGCGCGAGCGGCGCCAGCTGCGCGAGCGGGCGCGGATCAGCGCCGATGTCCCGGCCACCATCCTGCTGCCCGACGGCCGCGCGGTCGAGGGCGAGACGCGCGACCTCTCCCTCGGCGGCGCCGCGGTCTATGCCGACCGCCCCGAGGGCATGGTCGACGACGCGGTGGTGACGCTCGAGCTGCACTGTGGCCATGAGACGATCCCGCTGCCGGCCGAGGTTCTGCGCTGGTCGGAGGGGCGCCTGCAGGTGCGCTTCGTCCCGCAGGACCTGCATGACGAGGGCCGCATCGTCCGCGCCGTGCTCGGCCGCGCCGATGCCTGGATGCCCTGGGACGAGACGCGGATCGACCGGCCGCTGCGCTCGCTGCGCGAGGTGATGGTGAGCATCACCGGCCTGGTGCGCGGCGGCTCGCAATTCTCGCTGCGCCGCCGCGCCCCGGCGATGGCCCACCATGTCCCGGTCATCGCCGAGCCGGAGCGCCCGCCGGCGCCGAGCCGCGTCACGACACGCCGCGCCGCGGCCTGGCTGCTCGTGGGCCTCGGCCTCACCGCCGCCGGCCAGGCCTCGGCGCAGCCGCGCCCCGCCTTCGGCCAGGCCCCAACCTATGCGCCGGCGCCCGCACTCGCCGCCCCCGGCGCGCATGACCCGACGCTCGGGACGCGCCGCATCAGCTATACGCTGCGCCAGCTCGGCCTCCGCTCGCCGATGCAGCTCCGCGGCACCTCCGACCTGCAAGGCGTGCTCTTCGGCGTCCGCGGCGACGAGGTGGTGACGGATGCCCGCCTCGTCATGCAGGGCTCGACCTCGCCCGCGCTGATCCCCGAGCTGAGCCAGATCTCCATCGCGCTGAACGAGCAATTCGTCGGCGCCATCCAGCCGGACCGCAACCGGCCGAATTTCGGCCCGCTAGAATTCCCGGTGAACCCGGTCTTCTTCGCCGACAACAACCGGCTGAACATCCGCTTCTCCGGCCGCTACGCGGTCGAGTGCAACGACCCGCTCTCCGGCCTGCTCTGGGCCGTCGTCTCCGACACCTCGACGCTGAACCTCACCCTGGAGAAGCTGCCGCTGACCCGCGACCTGGCGCGGCTGCCGGAGCCCTTCTTCGACCCGCGCCTGCTGCGCGAGCAGCTGGTACTGCCCGTGATCCTTGCCGAGGGCGCCGGCAACGACGCGCTGCGGGCGGCGGCCATCGCCTCCTCCTGGTTCGCGGTGCAGGCCGACTACCGCACCGCCCGCTTCCCCGTCGCCCCCGTGCCGCCGCCGCGCGGCCATGCGGTGATGGTCGCCACCAGCGGCGACGTCATCCAGGGCGTGCCGCTGCCGCGCTTCGACGGCCCGACCGTCGCCCTGCTGCCCAACCCGAACGACCCCTTCGGCCTCATCCTCGTCCTCGGCGGCCGCACCGGGGCGGAGGCGGTGGCCGCCGCCTCGGTACTCGCGGTCGGGCGCGAGGCGCTGTCGGGCGAGGCGGCCATCGTCCAGCTGCCGGAGATGGCGGCCCGCCAGCCCTATGACGCGCCACGCTGGGTTCGCAGCAACCGCCCGGTGAAGCTCGGCGAGCTGGTCGACCCGACGGAGCTGCAGGTCTCCGGCTACTCGCCCGGCGCCATCTCCATCCCCTTTCGCACCGCGCCCGACCTCTTCACCTGGCGCAACCAGCCCTTGCAGGCCGATATCCGCTTCCGCGCCCCCCCGGGCCCCATCGTCGACGTCGCCGTCTCCCGCGTCGACGCCACCATCAACGACCTCTACCTGAAGAGCTTCCCGCTGCGCGGCCCGGAGCCGGCCTGGCCGCTCTCCGCCGTCGCCGGATGGTTCGGCGGCACCGGCGACCGCTCCGAGGCACGCCTCGGCATCCCGCCCTGGATCGTCTTCGGCCAGAACGAGCTGCAACTGCGCTTCGACATGCGCCCGCTCTCGCGCGGCGAATGCGTCGCCATCCCCGGCGACATCCATGCCGGCATCGACCCGGACAGCACGATCGACCTCTCCTCGGCCTACCGCTTCACCCGCCTGCCGAACCTCGCCTATTTCGCCAGCTCCGGCTTCCCCTTCACCCGCCTCGCCGACCTCTCCACCACCGCCGTCGTCCTGCCCGACCGGCCGAGCACCAGCGAGCTCTCGGCCTTCCTCGGCCTGATCGGCCGCATCTCCGCCCTCGTCGGCCATCCGGCGACCGGTGTGCAGGTGGTGCGGCCCCAGGCGCTGGCCCAGGCGACGGAGAAGGACCTCATCGTCATCGGCGCCCTCGGCCGCCAGCCGGCCCTGCCGCAGCTGATGGCGCACGCGCCGGTGCAGATCGACGGCAACCGCCTCACCGTCGCCCTGCCGGACATGCTGGGCGGCTTCCGCCACATCTTCGGCGCCGGCGACCGGACGGGGGCGGCGGAACGCGCCTCGGCCCAGCTCTCGGCACCGGGCGACGGGCTCGGCGCGGTCTTCGGCTTCGAATCGCCGCTGAAGCCCGGCCGCTCCGTGCTCGCGCTGACCGGCACCACCCCGGCCGCGCTCGAGGACATGGTCGCCGCCCTGCAGGACCGCGAGCAGTTGCCCCGCGTCGAGGGCGACCTCGTCCTGCTCACCGCCGGCAAGCTCCAGGGCTACAGCCTCGGCCGCAGCTACAACACCGGCGTGCTGCCGCCCTGGCTCTGGCCGCAGGTCTATCTCTCGACCAGCCCGGCGGCGCTGCTCGGCCTGCTCGCCCTCGCCGCCCTGCTGGTCTCGGCGCCCGTCTACTGGGTGCTCCGCCGCCGCGCGATCCGCCGCCTGCGCATGAGGACAAGCTGATGCTCCGCCGCGCGCCCCTTATCGCCGCCGCGCTGCTGCTGCCGCCGGTCGCGCTCGCCCAAGGCCAAGCCCAGCCCACTGCCGCCACCGCGGCCCAGGGCGGGCAGGAAGGCGCCATCACCGCCCTGCTCGACCAAGCGAATTACTGGCGCCTGCAGAACCGGCCGGAACTCGTCATCCGCACGCTGGAGCGGTTGCTCGTCGTCGATCCGCGCAATGTCGAGGCGCTGGCCGGCGCCGCCCAGGCGCATGCCCATCTCGGCAACCGCCAGCCGGCCGAAAGCTACCTCGCGCGGCTGCGCCAGGTGGCGCCCGGCGACCCGCGGCTCGGCGAGACCGACATCACCGTCCGCGCCGCGACTGTCGATACCGGCGCGCTGGCCGAGGCCCGCCGCCTCGCCGGGGCTGGCCGCGCCGCCGAGGCGGTGCAGCGCTACCAGGAGCTGTTCCGCGGCGCGACGCCGCCCGACGGCTACGCCCAGGAATACTACGCGACCCTCGCCGGCACCGAGCAGGGCTACCCGGAGGCGCGCGACGGCCTCGCCCGCCTCGCTGCCCGCTCGCCGAGCGACATGCGCCTGCAGCTCGCCCATGCCCAGGTGCTGACCTACCGCGACGCCACGCGCAACGACGGCATCGGCCGCCTCCGCCAGCTCGCCGCCAACCCGGAGGTGGCGAACACCGCGACCGCCGCCTGGCGCCAGGCGCTGCTCTGGCAGGGCCCAAGCAAGGACATGGTCCCGGCGCTGCAATCCTTCCTCGAACGCTTCCCGAATGACGGCGACATCGCCCGCAAGCTGGCCGAGGCGCAGAACCCGCCCGCCGGCACGCCGGACGAGGCGAGCCTCACCCGCATCCGCGGCTTCGAGCAGCTGAACGCCGGTCGCCTGCGCGACGCCCAGCGCGACTTCGAGGCCGCCGTCGCCCGCAACCCGGAGGATGCCGACGCCACCGGCGGCCTCGGCCTCGTCCGGCTGCGCGAGGGCCGCTACGGCGAGGCGCGCAGCCTGCTCGAGCGCGCCATCCGCCTCGACCCCGGGAAGCGCGACCAGTGGCAGCGCGCCCTCGACGGCGCCGGCTATGCCGCCGACCTCGCCACCGCCCGCAGCCAGCTCCAGGCCGGCAACCTCGACGCCGCCGAGCAGACTCTCCGCCGTGCCACCAGCCGCGGCGCCGGCGACCGCGCCGATGCCGATGCGCTGCTCGGCGACCTCGCGCTGCGCCGCGGTGACCTCGCCGGCGCCGAATCCCGCTACCACGCCGCGCTCGGCCGCCGCCCCAATCTCGGCCCCGCCGCCAGCGGCCTCTACGAGGTACTGCAGCAGCAGGGCCGCTTCGCCGAAGCGGAGGAGCTGCAACGCAACGCCCGCGGCCCGCTCGCCGGCGGCGATGCCATGTCCGGCCGGGCGAACGCCATCCGCACCGAGGCCCAGCGCAACCCGGACCCGGCCGCCGCCATCGCCATGCTCCGCCAGGCGCTCCAGGCCGACCCGTCGAGCCCCTGGATCCGCCTCGACCTCGCCCGGCTGCTCGCGCGCCAGGGCAGCGGCGCCGAGGCCCGCCAGCTGATGGAGTCCGCCGCCGCCACCGGCAACCCCGCCTCGCTGCACGCCGCCTCGCTCTTCGCCGAGGAGGATGGCCGCCCCGCCGATGCCGCCGGCTACCTCGACCGCATCCCCGTCCGCCTGCGCAACGCCGACATGAACGGCCTGCTGGCCCGCGCCCGCATCGCCGCCGAGGTGCAGGCGGCAGCCAACCTCATCCGCTCCGGCCAGCAGGCCCAGGGCCGCCTCCAGCTCATCGGCATCGCCCGCCGCGCTGACCCGACCGGCACCAACGCCCAGCTCGCCATCCGCAAGCTCGGCCAACTGAACGATCCGATGGGCGCCGCCGAGGCCGGCCGCGCCGCGCTCGCCGCCAACCCCCGCGCCAGCGCCTCCGCCCGCCTCGCCATCGCCACCGCCCTGCTCGGCGCCGGGGCGGAGGCCGATGCCATCGCGCTCGCCCGCGCCGTGGAGGCCCTGCCCAACCTGACGGGAGAGGAACGCCGCCAGGCCGCCGCCCTGCAATCCGGCCTCGCCGTCCGCGCTGCCGACCGGCTGAACGAGCAGGGCGACCAGGCCGGCGCCTATGACCTGCTCGCCCCCGTCCTGGCCCGCGACCCGACCAACGCCCCGGCCAACCTGGCGCTCGCCCGGCTCTACCAGGGCGCCAACCAGCCCCAGGCTGCCGGCCGCATCGCCGAGGGCGTCCTCCAGGCTGACCCGTCCAGCCTCGAAGCCCGCTTCGCCGCCATGGACGCCGCCATCGCCGCGCGCGACTGGGGCCGGGCCGAGGCCCTGCTGGTCGAGGCCCGCGCCATCAGCCCCGGCGACCTCCGCGTCTCGCTGGCGGAGGCGCGCCTCGCCCGCGCCGCTGGCCAGAACGGCCGTGCCCTGCGCGCGCTGGAGATGGCCGCCGCCCAGCGCCGCTCCCAGGCCACCCAAGGGGGCGACCCCACCGCCGGCAACGGCCCGTTGCTCGCCCAGGCCGGCCGCGACAACCCCTTCCGCCGCGGCGGCCTGCCCGGCACCCCCCTCGCCCCCGCTATCGACCCGGTCGATGCCGAGATCCAGCGCGAGCTCGGCTTGGTGCGCGAGGAAACCACCGCCCGTCTCCAGGGCGCCGTCGCCTACCGCACCCGCTCCGGCACCAGCGGCCGCGACCGGCTGGAGGAGGTCTCCGCCCCGCTCGAAGCCTCCATCGCCCCCGGCGGCCGCATCACCGCGACGGTCACGCCGGTCAGCATCGCCACCGGCAAGCTGAACGCCGACAACATCGAGGGCCTGCGCGCCTATGGCAGCAACGCCCTCGCCCCCGGCCTGCAAGGGACGACGCCCTCGGCCAGCCCCGCCGACCGCCAGCGCCTCACCGCGCGGGACACCACGGCGACTGGCGTCGGCCTCGGCCTCGGCTATGCGCGGGAGAGCTTCCGCGCCGATGTCGGCACCTCGCCCATCGGCTTCCGCGAGCAGAATTTCCTGGGCGGCGTCGAATTCGCCCCCGCCCTCAGCCCGACACTTAAGCTGCGGCTGACCGCCGAGCGCCGCTCGGTGACCGACAGCCTGCTCTCCTGGTCCGGTGTGCGCGACCCGGCAAGCGGCCAGGTCTGGGGCGGCGTAGTCCGCACCGGCGGG
This sequence comes from Belnapia moabensis DSM 16746, assembly GCF_000745835.1. Classification (GTDB taxonomy): domain Bacteria; phylum Pseudomonadota; class Alphaproteobacteria; order Acetobacterales; family Acetobacteraceae; genus Belnapia; species Belnapia moabensis. The sequence continues at coordinate 80,533 of NZ_JQKB01000008.1, forward strand.
CGGGCGCAGCTGGAATACGGCACCGGCCCGGTCGGCCTTTACGCCGGGGCCGGCTACTCCAGCTTCACCGGCCGCAACACCGCCAGCAACAACCGCTTCGAGGCCGGGGCAGGGGCCTCCTACCAGGTCTGGCGGCGGCCGGGCGACGAGCTGACGGCCGGGCTCGACCTCGTCTACTTCGCCTATGACAACAACCAGCGCCTCTTCACCTACGGCAATGGCGGCTATTTCAGCCCGCAGAGCTACTTCGCCGCCAACATCCCGGTCGACTGGCGCGGCCGCGACGGCGACCTCTCCTGGCGGCTCGGCGGCACCATCGGCTACCAGAGCTACCGCGAGGACGCCGCCCGCTACTTCCCGACCGATACCGGCGCCCAGGCCCAGCTCGAATCCGACCCGACCGCCAGGGCCAGCCAGGCGGCCCGCAGCGCCTCCGTCATCATCGGCGGGGTCCGCGGCGACATCGACTATGCCGTGACGCCCAATCTTCGCATCGGCGCCCTGCTGCGCTACGACCGCACCGCGAATTGGAACGAGGCACGCGGCATGTTCTTCGCCCGCTACCGGTTCGACAAGTGATGGACACCTCGCTCACCTTCCCGGAAGGGCCTCGCATGACGGCAGCCGAGCCGAATGCCCTCAGCTATCTCGCCCGCCGCGGCGTCGCGGCGCAGTGGCGCGGCTTCCTCCGCGCCCTGGTCGAGACGTTGGACGCCAACCTCGACGCCGCCTCGCGCGACGCCCTGCTGCGTGCCGTCGGCGCCCGCTTCGCCACCCTGACCCCGTTGCCCGCCTGCGCCGGCCTCGCCGAGCTGGAGGCCCGGGTGAACGAGGCCCTGGCGGCCGCCGATTGGGGCTGGGCCGAGATCGCCCTCGACCCGAACGACCGCGCCCTCGTCGTCACCCATTGCGCCGCCCCCCTGGTGGCGACCGGGGCCGACCCCTCCGGCGGCTGGGTCGGCGCGGTGCTGGAGGGCCTCTACGGCACCTGGTTCGGCGCCCAGCCCGGCGCCGAGCCGAGCCTCGTCCCCCGCCGCACCGGCAGCAGGCCGGGCGTCATCCTCCTCCGCTACGGCCGGGGCTGACGGGGGAGGGGTTCCCCACCCCCCGGTCCATGATATGCGAAGCGCCCGATGAGCCTTTCTCCGCGCCTGCGGGCCCCCTTCGCCGCGATCGACCGCGTCTTCGGCATCCTCGTCGTCCCGCTGGCGATGCTGCTGGCCTCGCTGCTGCTGCGCGCCCTCGGCTTCACCGTCGCGGTGATCGACACGGATGAGGGGCTCTACCTGGTCCAAGCCCAGCAATGGCTGCGCGGCCACTGGCCGCTGGTCGCGGTCTGGGACATGCACCCGGTCGGCGCGCCGGCGGTCTTCGCCGCGGCGATGGCCGTTTTTGGCGAGAGCATCGCCACCATCCGCCTGCTCGGCTGCTTCTGCGTGGCGCTGGCCGCCTGGGCGCTCTATGGCGCGGTGCGAACGGCGGGCGGGCCGCGCGGCATCGGCCTGGCGGCGGGCTTCATCTACATCGCTCATAGTCTCAGGATGGGCGGGCTCGCCACCAATACCGAGATCCTGTTCGCCCCGCTCACCGTCTCCGCCATGGCGCTCGGCATCCGCGGCCTGGCCGGGACGCTCCGCCTGCGGGAGGCGCCCGGCTGGCCCGGGCTGGTCGCCATGGGCCTGCTGATCGGGTCGGCGCTCGCCATCAAGCCGGTGATGGTGGTCGAGGGCTGCCTTTGCTTCGCGCTGATGGTCTTTCCCGCTCTCTGGCTCCGCCTGCTGCCCTGGCGCCGGGCGCTGGCGATGGCCGCTGCCTATGCCGGGCTCTGCGCCCTGCCGACGCTGATCTTCGGCCTGCTCTACTGGTGGCAGGGGGCGCTGGCCGACTTCCTCGACGGCACCTTCCTCGGCCCGCTCCGCTATGCCGAGGGGCGGCTCGGCGGGGTGGAGTCCTTCCACCGCATCCTCGTCGAGATCCTGACTTTGCTCTGGCCCATCGCGCTGGCCGGCACCGCCCTGCTGCGCTGGCTGCCGCGGCGCGGCATCGCCGGGATGCTGGTGCGGGTCGGGCTGATCTGGTTCGCCGCCGCCAGCGTCGGCGTCGCCTCGCCGGGCTATTTCTACCCGCACTACTTCCTGCTGTGGCTGCCCTCCCTCGCGCTGATGGCGACCTTCGGGTGCTGGCGCCTCGCCCGCTGGCTGCCGGCGCACCGCCGCGCCCCCGGCTTCGCCCTGCTGGTCGCGGTGGTGATGATCGGCTCCTGGCGCGCCGACGCCACCGCCCGCGTCGACCGCGGCATCGGCCTGTTCGAAGCCGACCCGGTGGTCGAGATCACCCGCCTGATCCGCGCCGAGCTGAAGCCGGGCGAGACCATCTTCGTCGCCAACTACCATCCCGTCATCTACGCGCTGACCGATGCGGCGCTGCCGACGCGCTTCGTCTTCCCCGCCCAGCTCACCGGCGAGTTCACCGACATCGCCGGCATCAACACCGATGCCGAGGTGGCGCGCATCATGGCGACCCGCCCGCGCTTCGTCGTCATCGACCGCGGTTGGTGGCCGCGCCTGCGCGAGAGTGCGGCGGCCATCATCACCGAGGCGCTCGAGAGCGACTACCACCAGGTGGGCGAGGTGCCGGAGGAGCGCGGCCCGATCGAGCTCTGGGCACCGAAATAGTCCGGGTGGGGTTGCAAGCCCCGCCTTCTGGCGCATGATCCCCGGCAAGATTGAAGGGGGAGAGAGGCATGGCCGAGTTGCGCATCCTGGCCGAGGGGCTGCGGTTCCCGGAGGGTCCGGTCGCCATGCCGGATGGCAGCATCATCCTGGTCGAGATCGCCGCCGGCACCCTCACCCGCGTCGCCCCGGACGGGACGAAGACCACCGTCGCCCGCCCCGGCGGCGGCCCGAACGGCATCGCCCTCGGCCCGGACGGCAAGATCTTCTGCTGCAACAACGGCGGCTTCCTCTGGCACGAGGAGCCGGGCTTCATCCGCCCCATCGGCCAGTCGCCCGACTACAGCGGCGGCCGCATCGAGGTGATCGACCCGCGATCGGGCGATGTGCGCGTGCTTTACGACCGCTGCGGCGACCATAAGCTGAAAGGCCCGAACGACATCGTCTTCGCGCCCAAGGGCAGCCCCGGCGACGGCGGCTTCTGGTTCACCGACCTCGGCAAGGTCCGCGCCCGCGACCGCGACCATGGCGGCGTCTACTGGGCCGCGACCGACGGCTCGAAGATTGTCGAGGCCGCCTACCCGGTCTTCGGCGGCGCCAACGGCATCGCCCTCTCGCCCGACGGCCGCACCCTCTACGCCGCCGAGACGGAAACGGGCCGCCTCTGGGCCTGGGACATCGAAGGCCCCGGCGTGGTGCGCAAGGACCCCTGGCCCTCCTCGAACGGCGGCCGCGTGCTCTGCCAGTTCCCCGGCTACCGCCGCCTCGACAGCGTCGCCGCGACGGCCGCCGGCAACATCTGCGTCGCAACGTTGGTGAGCGGCGAGATCACCACCGTCTCCCCCAGCGGCGAGATCATCCGCGTGGTGAAGATGCCGGAGCCGATGCCCACCAACCTCTGCTTCGGCGGGCCCGACCGGCGCACCGCCTTCATCACCCTCTCCACCACTGGCAAGCTGGCTGCGATGGGGTGGGACGAGCCCGGCCTCCACCTTCCGCACAACTGAAGGGACAGGGGATGACGCTCTGGGTCCGCTACGACCGCGACCGCGACGGCGCCGAGGGCTTCGGCGCCCTGGAAGGCGAGGAAATCGCCGTCCATGCCGGCGAGTTCTTCGGCACGCCCGCCCCGACCGGCAAGCGCCTGCCGCTCTCGGCGGTGCGCCTGCTGCCGCCCGTGCAGCCCGGCGCCTTCATCGGCCTCTGGAACAACTTCCACGCCGCCGCCGCGAAGCAGGGCAACGCTATCCCCGAATTCCCCCTCTACTTCCTGAAGAACCCGCGCTGCGTCATCGGCCCCGGCGCCGCCATCCACCCGCCCGCGGGCTATGACGGCAAGGTGCTCTACGAGGGCGAACTCGGCATCGTCATCGGCCGCGAGGTCTCGGCAGTCGACGAGGCGGAGGCCGAAGCCGCCATCTTCGGCTACACCGCCGTGAATGACGTGACGGCGCTCGACCTGCTGACCGCCGACGCCTCCTTCCCGCAATGGGCGCGGGCCAAGGGCTGCGACACATTCGGCCCCATCGGCCCCGCCATCGCCACCGGCTTCGACTGGCGATCGGCCCGCGTCACCGTCGCGCTCAACGGCCGCACCCGCCAGGACTACCCGCTCGCCGACATGATCCTGCCGCCGGCGCGCATCGTCTCGCTCATCTCGCGTGAGATGACGCTGCATCCCGGCGACGTCATCGCCTGCGGCACCTCGCTCGGCGCCCTGCCGATGCGCCCCGGCATGCAAGTCGCCGTCACCATCGAGGGCATCGGCGTCCTGGAGAACCCCTACGCCCCCTCAATGTAGGATGGAGGCGGCCGCCTTGCGGTATCCCGCCCGCCGCTCCGGCGGCACCGGGTGCCGGCCAGCGACCCGCTCCAGCAGCAGCCGCGCATCCTCCTCCAGCCCCGCCTTCATGGCGGCATCGAGGAAGAACTGCTCCAGCACGTCCTGCTGCGCGTGGCTGCCGCCGAGCGCATGCATCCCGCCGAGCGCCGGCCGCATCGCCGCCACCGCACCGGCGAAGTCCCCCCGCCCATGCTTCAGCACCGCCTCGCAGATCGGCAGCGCATACTGCCCGATGATTGCGGCATTCCCGCCGTTATGGCTTCGCGCATAGTCGCGCACCGCCTCCAGCATCCGCTCCGCCGCGCCGAAGCGCCCTGTTACCACCAACGCCATCATGAAATGCGGCAGGTTGAAGCCCTGCTGGCAATCGCCGATCCGCGCCTCCGACTTGTCGGCCAGCTCCGTCCAGCGCGCCCCGCCATCCACGCCCTGCAGCCGCAGCCGGTAGAGCATGGAGACGGCATTCTGCATGTCGATGGCGAGGTCCGGCATCGCCTGCGTCACCGGGCTCTCCAGGTTGCGGAAATTCCGGTCGTAGAGCGCCAGCACCTGGTCGTGCTCGCCCCGCTCGTAGTGGAACAGCGCCCGGTGCCACCAGAGGTGATGGGTGAGGTTGTTCCCCCCCTCCCAATGCTGCTCCAGCCCCGAGGTCCAGGCGATGCCCTCGCCACGCCGCCCCTGCATCTCCATCACATGCGCGACCGCATGCGTCGCCCAGAGATCCGCCGGGTTGATGCCGACCGCCGCCCGCCCGGCGGATTCGCCGACCAGGTAGTTGCCGCACTCCTCATTGGCGAAGGCCTGGCAGGCCAGCACATTGTGGTAGCCCGGCTGGTCCGCCCCCCAATGCGGCAGCACGCCGGTGACGGCCGCCAGCATCATGTCGGCCCGCCCCCGCCAGAAGGCGTTGTAGTGATGCAGCCGGAGCGCCAGCAGGTCATGCGGATGCTCGGCCATGATGCCCGTCCAGGCCGCGAGCGCGCGCGCCATATCGCCCTCCGCCCAGGCCGCCAGCGCCGCCGCATGCGCCCGCTCGCGCGCCGTGCCGCGCTCGGCGAGCGCTCCCGCCTTCGCCGCCGCCTCAAGCGCCGCCGGAGCGAAGGCGGAGTTGGCCGCCAGCATGGCGAAGGTGCCCTTCAGCAAGACCAGCATCGGGCTCTCCGGGTCGAGCTTCAGCGCCGCCTTGAGCCGTTGCGAGGTATCCGCCCGGTAGAGCAGGAACCCCTCCAGCGTCCGGTCATAGCCCGCCGCCGCCTCGGCCGAGGCCACCGTCATCGGCAGGCCCTGCGCGTCCTTCTGCATGCGTTCCCTCATCCTTCGGAAGTCTTGTCGAAGCTGGCCCATAGCTGGTGTCCTTCCGCCGCTTTGCTGCGGAAGGCTTGCGAGGAGTTGAGAGTCGGCCGGCCTCAATGCCCGGCGCGGCCCGCCAGCCATAGCGTGAGCAGGCCGATCCCAGCCAGCAGGTCATCCGTCTCCATCGCCTCGTCCGGGTTGTGGCTGCCATTGCGGTTGCGGATGAGCAGCATTCCCGTCGGCACCCCGGCCGCGGCGAAGTTGTTGGCGTCATGGCTGCCCGGGCTGTTGAGCCGCGGCGGCGCCAGGCCCCGCTGCCGCGCCGCCGCCGCCGCCAGCTCCTCGAGAATCGCCGCATCCATCACCCCCGGCGCCGCCGCGCTCCGCGGCCCGAGATCGATCGCCACCCCCCGCCGCGCCGCGACCGCTCCCACCAGCCCGTGCAGCTTCGCTTCCAGCGCCGCCAGATGCGCCGGCTCATAGGCCCTAAGGTCGAGACTCATCTCGAACGCCCCCGGCACCACCGTCATCGCATGCCGCTCCACCAGGGTATGGAACCGCCCGATGGTCACCGCCATCGGCCGCCGCCCCGCCTCCTCGTCGAGCCAGAGCCGCTCCAGCGCCAGCGCCAGCTCCGCCCCCGCCAGCGCCGCATCGTGGCGGAAGCGATGCGGCAGCCCGGTATGCGCATCCTCCCCGGTGATGCGGATATGCGGGTGCCGCACATTCCCCGGATTGGCCAGGCACAGCGCCACGGGCTGCCCCGCCTCGATGAGCTGCGGTGCCTGCTCGATATGGACCTCGACATAAGCCCCGATCCGCCGCGGGTCCCGCAGCGGCCGCCCGAGCGCCCCGGGATCGCCCCCGCACCCCGCGATGCAATCCCGCAGGTTGCGCCCGCCCCGCGCATGCGGCAGGTCGAGCGCCCCCTTCGGCAACCGCCCGAGCAGGCTCCGGCTGCCGATCAGCCCGAGCCCGAACCACACCGCCTCCTCGCAGCGCAGCGCCAGCACCTCGATGGTGGCGCGCGGCCGGAACCCCTCCGCCCGCAACGCCGCGATGGCCGCGAGCCCCGCCACCACCCCCGCCGCCCCGTCGAAATTCCCGCCATGCACCACGCTGTCGAGATGCGAGCCGACAAGCACCGGCGCCGCCGATGGGTCGCTCCCCACCCAGCGCATGGTGAGGTTCGCCCCCGCATCCACGCCGCATTCGAGCCCGAGCCCCCGCGCCGTCTCCGCCATCAGCGCCATCGCGGCGTTCTCACCCGCCCCGAAAGCCTCGCGGGTGATGCCGGGCGGATCGGCGCCGATCTCCGCCAGCCGGTCCAGCAAATCCTGGACGAGCCTCAAAGCCCAAGCTCCGCCAGCACCGCCTCCGTATGCTCGCCGAGGCCCGGCGCCGGCACGCTCCACGCCCCGATCCCCGGCAGCTTCGGAAAGGGCAGGGTGCCCAGCCCCGGCTGCTCCAGCGGCACCGCCGCGCCGACCGCCTGCACATGCGGGTCCGCCAGCCAGTCGAGCGGCGTGTTGACCAGGTCGCACAGCATCCGCGCCGCCTGATAGCGCGTCACCCATTCGGCGGCGGGCGCCTTGGCGAAGGCCTCCCGCAGCATCGGCAGCAACGCCTCCCGATGCTCCGCCCGCGCCGCGAAGCTGGTGAAGCGCGCATCCTGCGCCAGCTCCGGCAACCCCGCGATGCCGCAGAGCGTGGCGAATTCCGGCTCCCGCAGCATCGCCACCATGAACCAGCGTCCATCGCTTCCCTGGTAGGTCCCGGAGGGCACGTTGGCGAGCGGCGGCACCCGCCCGAGCAGCCCCTGCTCGGCGACGTTGAAGGCCATCAGCGCCGCCGCCGACTGCATCAGCGACACATCGAGCACCCGCCGCTGCGGCGCCGCCCCCGCCACCCTGTCGCGCGCCTGCCCCGCCAGCGCCGCCTGCACCGCCGCGAAGGCCGAGATGCCGGTGACCATATCCACCGTCATCAGGTTGCCGGTGCGATGGGGCACGCCATCCATGCCGATATTGAGCGAGACCATCCCCGAATAGGCCTGCGCCACGCTATCCGTGCAGGGCCGCTCCGAATGCGGCCCCTGCTGCCCGAAGCCCGAAATCGAGAGGAAGACGACATCCGCCTTCCCTGCCTCCGGCACAACGCCGATCCGCCGCGCGACGCCGGGCCGGAAGGCCTCCAGCATCACATCCGCCCGCGCCGCCAGCGTGCGGAAGGCCGCGCGGCCCTTCTCCTCCTGCAGATCGAGCACCACGCTCCGCTTGCCGCGGTTGAAGGTGACATGCATGGCGCTCTGCGTGCCCTCCCGCGTCGAGAGCCCCCGCGACCAGTCCCCCGCCGGCGGCTCCACCTTCAGCACCTCCGCCCCGCAGGCCGCGAGCAGCGTCGCGCAATAGGGCCCGGCGATGCCCTGGCTCGCATCCAGCACGAAGAGCCCTTGATACGGCTGCATGGCGTTTCCTCCCGCGTCTTCACCCCCTATCCTGCCTGGAACGACGGATGAGGGAAGGGGAGGGGATGCGGATCACCCGAAGGACGGCGCTCGGCCTGCTCGCGGCGGCACCAGGGCTGGCGAAGGCCGAGGACTGGCCATCCCGCCCCGTCCGCTTCGTCATCCCCTATCCGCCCGGCGGCCCGACCGACATCCTCGGCCGCGTCATCACCACCCGCCTGGCGCAAGACCTCCGCCAGCCCATGGTGGTCGAGAACCGCGCCGGCGCCTCCGGCGTCATCGGCTCCGAGGTCGTGGCCCGCGCCGCCCCGGACGGCGCCACCTTCCTGGTCAACGCCTCCATCCACCTCATCATCCCGCACCTGAACCCGTCGATGCCCTTCGACGCGGTCGCCGACTTCACCCCCGTCACCAACATCGCCATGGTCCCGCTCGTCGCCGTGGTGAACCCCGCCCTGCCGGTGAAGACCATCCCGGAGCTGATCGCCTATCTGAAGGCGAACCCCGGGAAGGTCTCCTACGCCTCCTCCGGCAACGGCTCCGCGCTGCACCTGGCCGGCGAGATGTTCAAGCTGATGACCGGGACGGAGATGGTCCACGTCCCCTATCGCGGCGCCGGGCCGGCGGTGCAGGACCTCATCGCCGGCAACATCCAGCTGATCTTCGACAGCATCCCGAGCAGTGCCGCCGCGGTCCGCGCCGGCCTGCTCCGCCCGCTGGCGGTGACGACCGCGAGCCGCGTCGCCGCCTACCCGGAGCTGCCGACCGTCGCCGAGGCCGGCGTCCCCGGCTTCGAGATCGCCACCTGGTACGCCATCTGGGGCCCGCCCCGCCTGCCGCCCGCCATCGCCCTCCGCCTGCAGCAGGCCGTCGCCGCCGCCGTCCAGGCCCCCGAGGTCCGCGAGCGCCTCGCCACCCTCGGCGCCGACCCCGTCGCCGACAGCCCCGAGCGCTTCGCCGAGTTCTGCCGCCGCGAATTCGACCGCTGGGGCCGCCTGGTCCGCGAAGCGAATGTGAGGCTCGACTGATGCGCGCCGTGGTCTGCGAGTCCTGGCGCGAATTCGATGCGCTCGAACTGAAGGACATCCCCCCGCCGCCGCTCCGGCCGGGCGGCGTCCGCATCCGCGTCGAGGCCGCCGGCGTCTCCTTCGCCACGCAACTCGTCGTCGCCGGCAAGTACCAGCGGAAGCCCCCGCTGCCCTTCACCCCGGGGACGGAGATCGCCGGCACCGTCATCGAAAGCGCCCCCGACGTGCCGGACCCGCTCCCCCCCGGCACCCGCGTCTTCGCCGTGCTGGACTGGGGCGGCATGGCCGAGGAGGCGGTGGCCGACGCCATCCACGTCATCGCCATCCCCGACGGCCTCCCCCTCGAGCCCGCCGTCGCCATGCCCATCAGCTACCCGACGGCGGCCAGCGCCCTGCTCTGGCGCACCCGCCTCGCCCCCGGCCAATGGGTGCTGGTCCACGGCGCCGCCGCCGGCGTCGGCTTGGCCGGCCTCGAAGTGGCCCGCGCCCTCGGCGCCCGCGTCATCGCCCGCTGCGGCGCGGCGAAGCGCGGCATCCCGCTCGCCCGCGGCGCCGACCTCGTCCTCGACAGCGCCGAGCCCTTCCGCGACGCCGTGCGCGAGGCGACCGGCGGCACGGGCGTCGCCGCCGTGCTCGACACCCTCGGCGGCCCCGTCTTCGACGAGTCCCTCCGCTGCCTCGGCGATGGCGGCACGCTCGTCACCATCGGCTTCGCCGCCGGCGGCATACCGCAACTGCCGGTGAACCTCCTGCTGCTGAAGAACATCGCCGTCGCCGGCCTCAACTGGGGCACCTATGTCGGCTGGTCCCCCGGCGACAACCGCCTTCTCCACGCCCCCCGCGCCCGCGCCCTATGGGGCCAACTCGTCCAGTGGTGGACCGAAGGCGCCCTCCGCCCCGAAGTCCATGCCGGCTTCCCCCTCGCCCAATTCCGCGAGGCCATGGCCGAGGTCAGAGGCCGCCGCGCCAGCGGCCGGGTGGTGCTGCGCCCGCACGAGGCGTAGCCTGCCCGGATGAGCGAGACCAGCGCGCCGCCCGCCAAGCCCGACCCGCGCCTCACCGCCGCCATCGTCGCCAGCGCGCTCTTCATGCAGAACCTCGACAGCGCCGCGGTGACGACGGCGCTGCCCTCCATGGCCGCCGATCTGGGTGTGGAGCCCGCCCGCCTCGGCGTTGCCATCACCGCCTATCTCGTCTCGCTCACCGTCTTCATCCCCGTCTCCGGCTGGGTCGCCGACCGGTTTGGCGCGAAGCGCGTCTTCATGGCCGCCATCGCCATCTTCACCCTCGCCTCCATCCTCTGCGGCCGCGCCACCGGTGTGCCGGAGATGATCGCCGCCCGCGTCTTCCAGGGCTTCGGCGGCGCGATGATGGTCCCCGTCGCCCGCCTCCTCCTGCTCCGCCAGGTCCGCAAGGAAGAAATGCTGAGCGCCATGACCTGGCTCACCATGCCGGCCATGATCGGCCCGATCAGCGGCCCACCCCTCGGCGGCTTCCTGACCGACGCCTTCGGCTGGCAGTCAGTCTTCCTCATCAACGTCCCGATCGGCCTGCTCGGCCTCGCCCTCGTCGCCTGGAAGATCGAGGACATCCCCCCCGGCGACCCCGGCCCGCCCGATGTCATGGGTCTCGTCCTGATCGGCCTCGCGCTCGCCCTCTTCATGTTCGGCCTCGAGACCATCGGCCGCGGCGTCGTCCCCGCGGGCATCGCCGGGGCGGCGCTGGTCCTCGGCCTGATGTTCGGCTGGGCCGCCATCCGCCACTGCCTGCGGGCCAAGCGCCCCGCCCTCGACCTCTCGCTGCTGCGGATCACCACCTTCAACCAGGGCACGCTGGCCGGCAGCCTGTTCCGCATCGGCGCCGGGGCGACGCCCTTCCTCGTGCCGATGCTGCTCCAGGTCGGCTTCGGCAAGACCGCCTCGGCGGCCGGCCTCGTCTCCTTTGCAACGGCTCTCGGCGCGCTGGTGATGAAGCCGCTTGCCCGCCCCATCCTCCGCCGCTTCGGCTTCCGCACCGTGCTGCTCGGCACCTCGGTCCTGGCCGCGGCCGGCGTCGCCGTGGCGGCGCTCTTCACCCCGTCCTGGCCGCTCGCGGCGATCTTCCTGCTGCTGGCGGCCGGCGGACTCTTCCGCAGCCTTCAATTCACCGCGCTGAACACCCTCTCCTTCGCCGACATCCCGGCCACCCGCCTCTCGGCGGCGACGAGCTTCTCCGGCACGGTGCAGCAGCTCGCCCCCGCCCTCGGCGTGGTCCTGGCGACGACGAGCCTCGAAGTCAGCAAGTCGCTCAGCGGCCACCACGTGGCGGAGGTGCCGGATTTCGCCGTCGCCTTCATCGTCGCCGCGCTGGTGGTCCTGGCCTCCTGCCCCTTCTTCCTCCGCCTCGCCCCCGACGCGGGCGCCGAGGTCAGCGGCCACCGGCGGATCGCCGCCCCCGCCGAGTAGCTCAGTCGACGATGAACAGCTTCGCCCCGATGCGCGTCGAGGAGCGATGCGGCTCGTCGCCGAAATCGGAAACCCGGTAGCCCATCCCCGGCGTCAGGGTGAAGCGCCGCCCGTCCTTCAGCTCCGTCTCCAGCTCACCCTCCAGCACGTAGAGGACATGCCCCCGGTCGCACCAGTGATCGGCGAGGTATCCCGGCGAGTACTCCACCTCCCGCACCCGGAGGTCGCCGACCTCGAGCGTGCGCCAGACGGCCTCGCCCGTCTCGCCGGGATGCCGCGTCTCGGCAACGCCGGCCCAATCGGTGACGGTGAAGGGAAGGGCAGGGATCTTCATTCCGCGGGCGCCGCTCCAACGGGTGCCTGCCGCCGCTTGAAGGTCAGGCGCCGCGCCAGCCCATCGAAGCCGAGATAGAGCACCGGGGTGACGAAGAGGGTGAGCACCTGCGATACCGCGAGCCCGCCGACCACCGCAAGCCCGAGCGGCTGCCGCAACTCCGCCGCCGCGCCCCATCCGGCGGCAATGGGCACCGCACCCGCACCCGCCGCCAGCGTCGTCATCAGGATCGGCCGGAACCGCAGGAGGCACGCCTCCCTGACCGCCGAAAAGGCCGTCGCCCCCGCACGCTGCCGTTGCAGCGCGACATCGACGATCATGATGGCGTTCTTCTTGACCAGGCCTATCAGCAGCAGCACGCCAATGACGGCGATCACGGAGAGGTCGAGCCCAAAGGCATAGAGCGTCAGGAACGCCCCCAGCGCCGCCGCCGGCAGGCCGGAGAGGATGGTCAGCGGATGGATCAGGCTCTCATACAGCACGCCGAGCACCAGATAGACGATGGCGATAGCCGCCAGCACCAGCGCGCCTTGCCCCGCCAACGCCTCCTGAAAGACCTGCGCCGCCCCGCTGAAGCCGGTCACGATGGTGGGTGGCATCCCCACCTCCCGCTCCGCCGCGCGAATGGCGTTCACCGCATCCCCCAGCGCCACCCCCGGCGGCGTATTGAAGCCGATGACAACGGCCGGCAGCTGCCCCTGATGCGAGACATTGAGCGGCCCCGACTTCCGCTCGATGCTGGCCACCGCCGAGAGCGGCACCAGCCGCCCCGTATTCGACCGGATATAGAGCTTCGCCAGCCCCGTCTCGTCCCGCTGGTCCTCCGGCAGGGCCTCGAGAATGACTTGGTAGGCATTCGCCTGCCCGTAGAGCGTCGAGATCTGCCGCGTGCCGAAGGCCGAGAACAGCGCCTGCCGCACCGCATCCACCGAGACCCCGAGCGAGGTCGCCCGATCCCGGTTGACGTTCACCTGCACCACCGGGCTGTCGATCTGCAGATCGGTGTTCACGTCCTGCAGCTGCGGGATCTTCAGCAGCTGCTGCTCCATCCGCTGCGCCCAGTCATAGAGCTCCTCGAGCCTCAGCCCCTGCAACGAATAGAGATACAGCGTTCGCGTCTGCCGCGAGCCGAAATTGAGGTTCTGGATCGGCTGGACGAAGACGCGGAGGCCGGGGATCTGGCTCGTCTCCCGCCGCAGCTGCTGGATGACCTGGACGATGCCGGGCCGCTCCGCCGCCGGCTTCAGCTCGACGAACATCCGCCCCTGGTTGATCGAGATCGAGCCGCCGGCCGCGCCGATATTGGAGACGACATTGGCGACCGCGGGGTTCTGCCGCAGCTGCCGCGAGAGCTGGCCCTGCATCTCCACCATCGCCGCATAGGAGGCCCCGCGCGGCCCCTCGGTGTTGATGCTGAGCAGCCCGGTATCCTCGATCGGGAAGAAGCCCTTGGGGATGACCACGGCCATGTACCCCGCCGCCCCGAGCGAGGCGAAGAAGGCGATCCACACCAGGAAGCGGAAGCGCAGCGCGAAGTCGAGCATCGCCGCATAGGCGCGCTCGATCGCGCTCAGGAAGCGTTCCAGCACCCGCTCCACCAGTCCCGGCTTGCTATGCGCCGGCAGGCGGGAGGCCATCAGCGGCGTCAGCGTCAGCGAGACGATGCAGGAGGCGATGACCGAGAGGCAGACGGTCGCCGCGAAGGCGTTGAACACCCGCCCGACGACGCCGCCCATCAGCAGGATCGGCAGGAAGACCGCCACCAGCGAGAGGGTGATCGAGAGCACGGTGAAGCCGATCTCCCGCGAGCCCTTGATGGCGGCCGGGATGGGCGCCATCCCCTCCTCGATATGCCGCATGATGGCTTCCAGCACGACGATCGCGTCATCCACCACGAGCCCGACAGCGATGGTCAGCCCGAGCAGCGTCACGTTGTCGATGCCGTAGCCCATCAGGTACATCAGCCCGAAGGCGACGCAGAGGCTGATCGGCACCGCGACGGTCGGGATCAGCGTCGCGCTCAGCTTGCGCAGGAAGATGAAGCAGACCAGCACCACCAGCCCGATGGCGATGGCGAGGCTCTCCTGCACGTCATGCACCGCCGCCCGGATCGAGAGCGAACGGTCGAGCATGACGTTGATCTTCGCCCCCGGCGGCAGCGCCGCCTCCAGCGCCGGCAGGCTGGCCTTCACCCCATCCACCACATCGACCGTATTCGCATCCGGCTGCCGCAGCACCGCCAGCACCAGCGCCCGCTCGTCGTTCCGCCAGGCCGCGATGCGGCTATTGGCGACGCCATCGGCGACCGAGGCGATCTCGTTCAGCCGCACCGGCGAGTTCGGCCGCCCGGCGACGACGAGGTTGCCGAAGGCCGCCGCATCCTGCGGCTGGTCGTTGGCGCGCAGCGTCAGCTGCTGCCGGTCGCCATTCATCAGCCCGACCGGCGTCGCCGAATTGGCCTGGGCGATCGCCTGCTGCATCGTGTCGAAGGCGAGCCCCATCGCCGCCATCCGGTCCGGGTCGAGCCGCACCCGCACCGCATAGAGCTGCTCGCCATAGGTCTGCACCTGCGCCACGCCCTGCACGCGCGACAGCGCCGGGCTGACGATCGTGCTCACCAGGTCGTTCAGGTAATACAGAGGCTTGTCGCCCCCCGAGACCGTCAGCAGCACCACCGGCGCATCCGCCGGGTTCACCTTGCGGTAGTTCGGCGGCACCAGCATGTCCACCGGCAGCCGCCGCTGCGCGCGCGTCAGGGCGGCCTGCACATCCTGCGCCGCCGCATCGATGTTCTTGGTCAGCACGAACTGCACGGTGATCTGCGAGGTGTCCTGCCCGTTGATCGAGCTCATCGAATCGACGCCCGCGATGGTCGATAATTCGCGCTCGATCGGCAGCGCCACGCTGGTCGCCATCGTCTCCGGGCTCGCCCCGGGGAAGTTGGCGAAGATGGTGATGACAGGGAAATCGACCCGCGGCACGGCCGCCACCGGCAGCCTCGTATAGGCGATGATGCCGGCGATGATGGCCGCGATGGAGAGCAGCCCGGTCATCACCGGGCGGCGGATGCAGAGTTCGGAGATGTTCATCCTGGCCTTCGCCCCCGCCTACTGGACGCTCGAGACGCGCTGCGGCGGCGCATTGCGCTCCACCGCCCGCGTGCCGTCGGTCACGCGCTGCGCCCCGTCGACGATCACCTTCTCGCCCGGCTCCAGGGCGCCCGCGACGACGGCCCGCTCCCCGGCCACCCGCACCAGCACCACATCCCGCCGCCGCGCCGTATTGTCCGGCGCGAGGACGAAGACGAAGCGCCCGTTCTGCCCCGTCTGCACAGCCGGCCCCGCGACCGTGATCGCCTGCGGCTCGACCCTTGGCGCGATCCGCACCTGCACATACTGTCCCGGCCAGAGCCGGAACCCCGCATTCTCGAAGCGCGCCTTGAGCAGGATCGTCCCCGTCGTCGTATCGACCGCGCTGTCGACGAAGACGAGCCGCCCCTCCGCCGGCGCCGCCGTGTCTCCCTCCAGCCGCACCGCGACGCGCGGCGGGTCGCGCAGCATCGCCGCCTGCACCTCCGGCAGCCACCGCTCGGGGATGGCGAATTGCACCAGGATCGGGTCCATCTGGGTCAGGGTGGTGATGGCGGTATTCTCCGCCTGGCGCACGAAATTGCCCGCCCGCAGCGGGATGGCGCCGAGCCTGCCGTCGATCTCGGCGACGATCGTCGCATAATCGATGCTGAGCCGCGTCTGCTGGATCAGCGCCTCGGTCGCCCGCGCCGTGGCGGCGGCGGCCAGCGCATCCGCCTGCGCCTGCTCGAAGCGCTGCTGCGAGGCGAAGCTCTCGCCGCGCAGCGACTGGTAGCGCCTGGCATCGGCCTGGGTGCGGGCCTCCTGCGCCCGGTTGCTGGCAAGCTGCGCCTCCTGCTGCGCCAGCATCGCCTGGGCCAGCCGCGAGTCGAGGGTGAAGAGCGGCTGCCCCCGCCGCACCATCTGCCCTTCCGTCACATGCACCCGCTCGATCTGCCCATCGACGCGGGTGCGGATGGTGATGACCGATTCCGAGGCGACGATGCCGTTGGCCAGGATCTCCACCGGCACCGGCCCTACCTGCACCGGGTCCGTGGTCACCGGCACGGCGCCGCCCCCTTGCTGGCCCTGGGCCAGCCCCGCCGGCAGCAAGGCCAGCAGGGTCACGAAGGCGAGGCGCCGCAGGCGCGGCAGGTAGCGTCGCGTCATTCGTCTCGGTTCTCCCACGGCCGCGCGCGGCCGGCAGCCGAACGGCAGGGCAGTACGGCGTCTCATATACGCCGCATTGCCTCCGCCCCCACGAATTCCTGCCAGAAAATGGATACCGAAGCATGACGGGAATGCGGCGCCGGCCAGATGTGCGCTGGCTTCGCAACGACCATGGCATGCGACGGGAGAGCCAGCAACGCGCAACGGTTTTACCCTTCATGAACAGTTTCATCCCCACGATGCCGGCTCCGTGCGATGCTCGGCCTCGCACCTGGGATACCCGCCGCATGCGCCTGCTTCTGCTGCTCCTCGGCCTGCTCTGCCTCTCGCCTGGCCTGCAGGCCCAGGGCTTCGACCTGCCCGGCGTCTCCGCCGATGCCGAAGCCTGGCAGCGCGACCTGACCCGCCGCTTCCCGGCCGGCGCCACGCCGCAGCAGCGCGCCGCCGCCGAGCAGCGCGCCGCCCAGGCCGAGCGCGCCGGCAACTGGCCCGCCGCCGCCCAGGCCTGGGAGGAGCGCGTCGCCGGCGGCGACCCGAAGCCTGAACATTGGCTCGCCCTCGCCCGTGCCAACCTGCAGAAGACGCCGCCCGACCCAACCCGCTCCCTCCAGGCGGCGTGGATGAACTTCCAGCAGGTCGCCGCCGGCGAGCCCGAGATTCCCTCGCTCCTGCTCATGGCCGAGGCCCTGCAACGTCTCGACCGCCCCGCCCAGCAGCTCCAGGCCCTCGCCGCCGTCCTCGAACGCGCCCCGAACGAGCCGCGCTACCGCCAGATGCTCGCCGATGCCCGCCGCGCCGCCGGCCTGCTCGTCGCCCGCATCAACACCGAGCCGGAGGCGGAGCCGGCCCGCGCCTGCCTCGCCTTCACCCTGCCGCCTGCCCGCCGCACCGACTGGCAGCCGGGCGACTGGGTGCGGACCGAGCCCGCCATCCCCGGCCTCGCCGTGACGCGCGAGGGCGACCGACTCTGCATCCTCGGCCTGCCGAACGGCGCCACCACCCGCGTCCTGCTCCGCGCCGGCCTGCCTGGCGAGGACGGCCAGCGCCTCACCCGCGATGCAGAGCTGCGCATCGCCATGCCCAACCGGGCGGCCAGCATCATCTTCGATTCCAGCGGCTTCCTGCTGCCGCGCGGCCAGGCGCCGCGCATCGGCTTCAATACGATGAACCTCTCCGCGCTCAACCTCCGCGTCGTGCGGGTGACCGAGCGCAACCTCGTCCCCTTCGGCCGCAATTGGAGCCCGGGCACCGCCCTCGACAGCTGGACGGCCGAGGACATCCCCGACACCTGGGGCCGCACCATCTGGGAAGGCCGGATCGAGCTGCCCCGCTTCGAGGCCAACCGCCTCCAGCGCCAGGTCATCCCCCTGCCGGAGGCCCTCCGTGCCGCCGGCCCTGGCCTCTACACGCTGGTGGTGAAGCCCGCCGACGGCACCCGCGCCCGCGCCGCCGGCCTGCCCATCATGGTGACCGATCTCGGCATCACCGCCTGGCGCAGCCCGCAGGGACTCGCCGCGCAGGTGAGGGGCCTCGGCGCCGGCCAGCCGCGCCCGGGCACCCAAGTCCGGCTGCTCGCCACCAGCAACGACATCCTGGCCGAGGCCGAGACCGGTCCCGACGGCCTCGTCCGCTTCGCCGCCCCTCTGCTGCGCGGCACGGGCCCGATGGCGCCCAAGGCACTCCAGGCCGTGCTCGGCGACGACCTCGTCCAACTCGACCTGGAAAGCGCCGCCTTCGACCTCTCCGACCGCGGCGCGACGGGCGCCCCGCATCCCGGCGCCATCGACGCCTTCGCCTGGCTCGACCGCGGCATCTACCGCCCCGGCGAAACGGTGAAGGCCGCCGCTCTCATCCGTGACGGCGGCGGCGCCCCGCTCGACCTGCCAGCCCGCTTCCGGGTGCGCCGCCCGAACGGCAGCGTCTATGCCGAGGCCGTGCCCGCCCGCACGCCGGGCGCGGCCATCCTCTGGCCCATCCCGCTCGGCACCAGCGCCCCCGCCGGCGTCTGGACACTGGAAGTCCTCGCCGACCCCAACGACCCGCCGGTCGGCCGCGTGGAATTCCGCGTCGACGCCTTCGTCCCCGAGCGACTCGAGGTGAAGGCCGGCCCCGCGCCCGGCCCGCTCGTCCCCGGCCAGGTGCTGACGCTGCCCATCAACGCCCGCTTCCTCTACGGCGCCCCGGCCGCCGGCCTCACCGGCAGCGCGGAACTCCGCCTCCAGGCCCTCCGCTCACCCTTCCCGCAGTTCAAGGACTACCTCTTCGGCCTGGCGGACGAGCAGTTCGCCCCCGACCTCATCCCCTTCGACATCGAGGCGCTGGACGACCAGGGCGGCGGCAGCCTTGCCCTCTCCCTGCCGCGCGCCCCCGACACCACCCGTCCCCTCCAGGCCGAGCTCGCCATCTCCATCGACGAGCCCGGCGGCCGCGCCTCCCGCACCTCGCTCACCCTGCCGGTGCGCAGCCCTGGCCGGATGATCGGGGTGAAGCCGCTCTTCGCCGACCTCGCCATCGATGCCGGCGCCGAGGCAGGCTTCGAGGTCATCGCTCTCAGCCCCGACGCCAGGCCCGCCGCCGCCCGCCTCCGCGCCCGCCTGGTGCGCGAGCGCCCGGACTGGCGCATCGTCACCCGCGGCGGCACCCCCCGCTATGAGACCGTATGGCGCGACGAGCCGGTGGACAGCGCCGACCTTGCCGTCCCCGCCTCCGGCCCCGCCCGCTTCGCCCGCCGCCTGCCCTTCGGCCGCTACCGGCTGGAAGTGGCGGAGCCGGGTGGCATGGCCATCACCTCCATCCGCTTCCGCTCCGGCTGGGCCGGCGGCGAGACGCCCGAGGTTCCCGACAAGGTCGACGTCGCCGCCGACCGCCGCGCCTATGCCCCTGGCGAGACGGCGCGCATCCGCATCACCCCGCCCTTCTCCGGCTCCGCCAGCCTCGCCATCCTGACCGACCGCTTGGTCTCCCTCCGCGAGATCCAGCTCGCCGAAGGCGGCACGGAGGTCGAGGTGCCCGTCGATGCCGCCTGGGGTGCCGGCGCCTATGTGGCGGTGACCGCCTTCCGTCCCGGCGAGACCCGCCAGGGTCAGCCGGGAAGGGCCCTCGGCCTCGCCTGGGTGCAGGTCGATCCCGGCTCCCGCCGCATCGAGGTCTCGATCGGCACGCCGGAGCGCATCACCCCCCGCCAGAGCCTCGCCATCCCCATCAGGCTGGCGAATGCGGGGGAGGGGGCCATGCTGACCCTCGCCGCGGTCGATGAAGGCATCCTCCGCCTCACCCGCTTCGAGAGCCCGGACCCGGTCCCGCATTTCATGGGCCGTCGCCGCCTCGCCGTCGATATCCGCGACGATTACGGCCGCCTCATCCCCCCGCCCGAGGGCGAGCTGGCCGTGCTCCGCCAGGGCGGCGACGAGTTCTCTGCCGGCGCCATCGACATCCCGCAGCGCACCGTCGCCCTCTTCTCCGGCCCCGTCGCCGTGGCCCCCGACGGCACCGCGACCGTCACCCTCGACATCCCCGACTTCGCCGGCGAGCTGCGGCTGATGGCCGTCGCCTGGGCCGGCAACCGCATCGGCGCCGCCAGCAAGCCGCTGACGGTCCGCGACCCGATCATCGCCGAGGCGCTGCTGCCCCGCTTCCTCGCCCCCGGCGACGAGGCCCGTCTCCCAGTCCTCCTCAGCAACCTCGACCTGCCCGAGGGCGAGGTAACGGCCACCCTCTCCACCGAAGGCGCCATCGCGCTGGCCGGCCCGGAGCGCCTGACCGCCCGCCTTGCCGCCGGCGCCCGCGCCCTGCCGACGAGCAGCCTCCGCGCCACCGCCGCCGGCCAGGGCGTGCTCCGCCTGACCGTCGCCGGCCCCGGCGGCTTCACTGCCAGCCGCGAGTCCCGCATCACCATCCGCTCCTCCCGCCCCGTCACCACCGAGGTCACGGCCCAGGAAATCCCCCCCAACCAGGAGCGTCCGCTGGCGCTCGCCGCCGACCGCTGGCTCCCCGGTACCTGGCGCGCCGCCGCCAGCTTCGGCGGCCCCACGCGCTACGACGCCGGCGGCATGCTGAAGCTGCTGGAAAACTACCCCTTCGCCTGCCTCGAGCAGTCCTCCTCCCAGCTTCTCGCCTTCAGCTCGGGCCAGGTGGACGGGCTGGCCGGCGAGGAGCGCGCCGCCCGCCTCCAGCGCGCCGTCGAATGGGTGCTGAACAAGCAGCGCTACGATGGCGGCTTCGGCCTCTGGTCCGCCCAGGGCGAGGTCCAGTACTGGACCGGCGCTTATGCCACCGAGGCCCTGCTGCGCGCCCGCGCCGCCGGCGCCGTCGTGCCCGACGCCGCGCTCGAGGATGCGCTGAAATCCATCGCCGAGCAGGCCGAGGACATCTCCGCCAGCAACCCGGAGGAACGCGCCGCCCAGGCCTACCGCCTCTACGTGCTCTCGCTCGCCGGCCGCCCCCGCCTCGGCGCCGCCCGCCGCTTGCTGGAGGATCTCGACCAGCTCCCCACCCCCTTGGCGAAGGCCCAGCTCGCCGCCGCCTTCGCCAAGGCCGGCGACCGCCCGCGCGCCGAGGCCGCCTTCGCCGCCACGCTGGCGACGCCGGCCCGCCGCGCCTGGATCTACGACTACGGCACCGCCGCCCGCGACGCGCTCGCCGTCGCCACCCTGCTGAAGGAGAGCGGCCTGCTCCCCGACCGCCTCTCCGCCCTGCAGGCGACGCTGCCCGGCCCGGAGCTGACGCCGCAATCCGCCAATACCCAGGAACAGGCCTGGGGCGTCACCGCCGCCGCCACCCTCGGCCGCGACGGCCGCCCCGTCCGCGTCGCCGTCAACGGCACCCCCCAGGCCCCGGCGCCCATCCTCGCCGTCGCCCTCCAGGCGCCGGGCACCGCGCGCAACCTCTCCGACGCGCCGGTCTGGGCCAGCCTCTCCGTCACCGGTATCCCGGCCCAGCCGGCCCCGGCCGGGCGCGCGGGCATGCGCATCGCCCGCCGCTTCTTCGACCTTAGCGGCCAGCCCCTGAACCTCGACACGCTGAAGCAGAACAATGTCTTCGTCCTACTGCTGGAAGGGAAAGCCGAGACGCGCGAGGCCCACCGCGCCATCCTCCAGCAGGGCCTGCCGGCGGGGTGGGAGATCGTTGGCCGCCTCTCCGCCGGCGAGGTGGCGGGGATGCCCTGGCTCGGCACCCTCAGCGAGACGGCGGCCACCCCCGCCCTCGACGACCGCCTCGCCGCCGCGCTGGACCTGACGCCGGAAGCCCCCGACTTCCGCATCGCCGTCCGCCTCCGCGCCGTCACCGCCGGCCGGTTCGAGCTGCCCGGCGCCCAGGTCGAGGACATGTACCGGCCGCAGGTCTTCGCCCGGCAGAATACCGGGCGGATCACGGTGCTGCCGGCCGACTGATGCGGCGCCTGCTCGCCGCGCTGGCGCTGCTGGCCGGGGCAGGGTGGGCGCTCGACCGCGCCTTCCCCCCCGACCTCTCCCGACTGGAGGCGGTCGGGCAGGAGGTGCTGGCCCGCGACGGCCGCACCCTCTCCACCCTCCCGGCCCCCGGCGGCACCTGGCGCCTCACCACCTCCACGGCCGATGTCCCGCCCCACCTCACCGATCTGCTGATCACCGCCGAGGACCGCCGCTTCCGCTGGCACCCGGGCGTCGACCCCCTGGCCCTCGCCCGCGCCGCCTGGCAATGGGCCCACGCCGGCCGCATCCTCTCCGGCGGCTCGACGCTGACCATGCAGGCCGCCCGCCTGCTGGAGCCGCGCCCCCGCACCCTCCGCAGCAAGGCGATCGAGATCCTCCGCGCCCTGCAATTGGAGGCCCGCTACTCCAAGGACGACATCCTCGGCATCTGGCTCACCCTCGCCCCCATGGGCGGCAATATCGAAGGCGTCCGCGCCGGCTCGCTGGCTTGGTTCGGCCGCCCCTCCCGCCAGCTCGACCCCGCCGAGGCCGCCCTCCTCGTCGCCATCCCCCGCCGCCCAGAGGCGACCCGCCCCGACCGCCACCCCGAGCGCGCCCGCCTCGCCCGCGACGCCCTGCTGACGGCCCGCGCCGCCGACGCCCCCGGCATCACCCCGGCCGATACCGCCTATGCGCTGGCCACCCCCGTCCCCGTCGCCCGCCAGCCCATGCCCCGCCTTGCCCCGCACCTCGCGCGGGAGCTGGCCCGCTCCGACCCCGCCCACCGCATCCCGAGCACCATCGACCTCCCCCTCCAGCGCGCCATCGAGGATGTCGCCGCCACCGCCCTCGCCGGCCTGCCCGACCGCGCCTCCCTCGCCATCCTCGTCGCCGATGCGGATGCGCACGAGATCCGCGCCCTCCACGGCGGCGCCTTCGGAGCTGAAGGCCGCGCCGGCGCCCTCGACCTCACCCGCGCCATCCGCTCCCCCGGCTCGGCGCTGAAGCCCATGCTCTACGCGCTGGCCTTCGAGGCCGGCATCGCCGCACCCGAGACCTTGCTCGCCGACCTGCCGCGCCGCTTCGGCAGCTACGCCCCGGAGAATTTCGACGGCGGCTTCGCCGGCCGCGTCACCGTCGCCGACGCGCTCCGCCACTCGCTGAACCTCCCCGCCGTCGCCCTGCTCAGCGAGCTCGGCCCCCTCCGCTTCGCCTCCGCGCTGAAGGCCGCCGGTGCCCCGCCGCGCCTGCCCCCCGGCGCCGACCCCTCCCTCCCGCTCGCCCTTGGCGGCCTCGGCATCACCCTCCGCGAGATGGCCGGCCTCTACGCCATGCTCGGCCAGGGCGGCGAGGCAGCCCCCCTCCGCCTGCAACCCGGCCCCGGCCCCACCCCCCGCCGCGTGCTCGATCCGCGCGCCGCCGGCCTCACCGCCGCCATCCTGGTCAACCCCTTCCCCGGCGGTGGCCCCCATGGCATCGCCTGGAAGACCGGCACCAGCTGGGGCGGCCGCGACGCCTGGGCGATGGGCTTCGATGCCCGCCACGTCGCCGGCATCTGGGTCGGCCGCCCCGACGGCACGCCGCTCCCCGGCGCGACGGGGGCCCGCACCGCCTTGCCGCTCCTGGCCCGCATCTTCGAACGCCTGCCCCCCGCGCCCCGCCAGGGCCTCCCCGTCCGCGCCGCCACACCCCCCATGGCCGAGATGCTCGACCGCCTCCGCCTCACCTTCCCACCCCCCGGTGCCGTGCTGGAGGAAGGGGAGGGCCATGTCACCCTCCGCGCCTCCGGCGGCCGCCGCCCCTTGACCTTCCTCGTCGATGGCCGCCCCCTGCCCGCCGAGCCGGCCAAGCGGGAGGCCGCCTGGGTCCCCGAAGGCCCCGGCTTCTACCGCGTGACGGTGCTGGATGCCGCGGGCAGCGCGGCGCGGGCGGAGGTGCGGGTCCGGTGACGACACTCTATATCGATGGCGATGCCTGCCCGGTGCGGGAGGAGGCCTTCCGCGTCGCAACGCGCCTGAACCTGCCGGTGAAGCTCGTCGCCAATGGCAGCCGCCCCGTCCGCCCACCCGGCCTGCCGAATGTCGAGATGGTCCTCGTCCCCGAAGGCGCCGATGCTGCCGACGACTGGATCGCCGAGCGCGCCGCCCGCGGAGATGTCTGCATCACCGCCGACATCCCGCTCGCCGCCCGCTGCCTGGCCAAAGGCGCCCGCGCGCTCTCCTTCAAGGGCCGCCCCTGGACGACGGACAATATCGGCGGCGCCCTGGTCGGCCGCACCATCTCGCAGGGGATGCGCGACATGGGCCAGATGACCGGCGGCCCCGCGCCGCTGACCAAGGCCGACCGCTCCCGCTTCCTCGCCGCTCTCGATGCCGAAGTCGCCGCCGCCCGGCGCGAGGCCGCCGCCCCGCCGCCCCGCCCCTGGGTGTCCTTCGAATAGCTCAGTTCTGGCGCCGCGGCGGCTCGACATGCGGCGCCGGCACCGGCGTGCCCGGCGGCGTCAGCTGCCGCGAAAGCTCGTTCAGCTCCCGCAGCTGCTGCCGGTCGCGCTCGGCGGCGGCGCCCTCCTGCGGCCTCACCTCGCGCTCCACCTGCCCCGAGGGGAAGACCCGCCCGCCGAGGCTTGGCACCCGGTCGGGCTGCGCCCGTGGCTGGTCCTGCGCCGCCACCGGGCCGGCCAGCAGGATGAAACCCAGAATCAGGACGTGACGCATCGCAAGCCTCCTTTGGGGCAAAAACGCCGCTCCGGGCGCCGCGTTCAGGAGCAGCCCTGCCGGTCCAGCCGCTCCCGCGCCAGCCTGGCGGAGAAGCGCGCCCGGTCCATGCCGCGGCGAATCCCCGCCAGCTCCGCCGCCCCACGGAGCCCCTCGGCAAGCCCGGCCGCCTCCTGCGCCTCCCCGGCCGCCCGCGCGCAGCCGCAGCCGGCAAGCCGCCCCGCCGCCTCCGCCAGCCGGTCGGCAGCCTGCCCGGCCGCCTCCCGCCCCGCGAGCAGCGACGGCGCCTCGGCCCCCGCCCGCAACGCCTCCTCGGCCCCCCGCAGCGCCTCCAGCCCGAGCCCCATGCCGCAGCCGCCGCGCTGCGCCGCCGCCGGCCCCGCCAGCAGCAGGACCAGCAGAATCACCCCCGTCACCCGCAAGCCTCCATCGCCGCGCGCATATGCCCCGGCACTGGCGCCGTGGCCGCCACCGGCGGCTCCAGCGGCAGGGCGATGGCCCGCGCCAGCAGATGCATCGCGCCCTCGCCCCCGCCATACCGCCCATCGCCCAGGATCGGGCAGCCGAGATGCGCGCAATGAACCCTGATCTGATGCGTCCGCCCGGTCCGCGGCGCCAACTCCAGCCAGGCGAGCCCCACCCCGCGCCCCATCACCCGCCAAGCGGTCCGCGCCGCCTGCCCGGCCGGGTCGATGGCCATCCACCAGCCGTCCCTCGCCGTGCTGCGCTTCAGCAGCGGCGCATCGACCTCGCCGGAATCACCCTCCGGCCCGCCCCGCACCACCGCCCAATAGGTCTTGCGCGCCCGCCCCCCGGCGAAGAGCGCACCAAGCGCCGCCAGCGCCGGCCTGGTCCGCCCGAGCACCAGACACCCCGCCGTATCCTGGTCGAGCCGGTGCGCCGGCTGCG
The DNA here is from genome assembly GCF_000745835.1 of Belnapia moabensis DSM 16746. Lineage (GTDB taxonomy): Bacteria > Pseudomonadota > Alphaproteobacteria > Acetobacterales > Acetobacteraceae > Belnapia > Belnapia moabensis. The sequence goes on from NZ_JQKB01000008.1 coordinate 105,865, forward strand.
GCAGACGCCGCTTGCCGAAAGCCAGCGCCGGCAGCCAGTCCTCGACCGAGGGCCCGCCACGCGGCCCCGCATGCACCGCGAGCCCCGCCGGTTTGTCGAGGATCAGCAGCCGCTCGTCCCGGTGCAGCAGCCGACTGAGCGGGTCGATGGCCGAAGCCGGCCCCGATGCGGTGCGGATGGCGCGGCCCTTTCCTGGCGAGTGGCATGTCCCGCACAGCCTATACTGCCCCGCCCCGCCGCCATGAAGGCGGGATCGCTCAGGTCACCGTCTCGACCGAGCCATCCAGGGGCATGATGCCGGTGGCCGCCCGCAGCCCCGGCCTGCGCTTCGCCGCCTCCGCGCGAAGGCCCGCACCACCTCGGGCTGGCCCTTGCAATTACGCTGAGTGACGGCGCTTGGGCCCGCCGCTCAGACCCTGCCGTGGCAGTGCTTGTACTTCTTCCCGCTGCCACAGGGGCAAGGGGAGTTGCGCGGCGTCCGGTCCCAGGTCGCCTGGTCGGATGGGTTGACGCCCTCCGCCACCGGCGGCGGGGCCAGCAGCGGCGCCGGCTCGAAACCGCCGCCCGCCATCGCCATCTCGCCCATCGCCGGCTCCGGATGGCGCAGATCCATCACCCGCACCGGCTCCGGCCCCCGGGTGAACTGCTCCGGCGGCGCATTCGGCTGCAGCTCGAGGCGCATCAGGACGCTCGTCACCCGCTCGCGCATATCCGCCAGCATGGCGTTGAAGAGCGCGAAGGCCTCCGACTTGTACTCGTTCAGCGGGTCGCGCTGCCCGTAGGCCCGTAGCCCGATGCCCTGGCGCAGGTGGTCGAGCGCCAGCAGATGCTCCTTCCACACCGCGTCGAAGATCTGCAGCAGCAGCGACTTCTCGACGACGCGCATCAGGTCCGGCCCGATATTCGCGGCCTTGGCGGCATAGTGCTGCTCGGCGGCAGCCTCGATCCGCTCGCGCACCTGCGTCTCGTCGATGCCCTCCTCCTTCGCCCAGGCGACGACCGGCAGGTCGAGGCCGAGCTGGTCGCGCACCTTCTCCTCCAGCCCCGCCACATCCCAGCTCTCGGGATAGGCATTCTCCGGGATGGCGGCCGAGACCATCGCCTCGATGCACTCCCGCCGCATCTCGGCCACCGTCTCGGCAACTTCCGGCGCCTGCATGAAGGCGCGGCGCTGGGCATAGACCTCGCGCCGCTGGTCGTTCATCACGTCGTCGTATTTCAGCAGGTTCTTGCGCGTGTCGAAGTTGCGCGCCTCGACCTTCTTCTGCGCCTTCTCCAGCGCCTTGTTGATCCAGGGATGGACGATCGCCTCGCCGTCCTTGAGGCCCAGCTTCTGCAGCATCCCGCCCATGCGGTCGCTGCCGAAGATGCGCATCAGGTCGTCCTCCAGCGAGAGGAAGAAGTGCGACGCGCCGGGATCGCCCTGCCGCCCCGAGCGGCCACGCAGCTGGTTGTCGATGCGCCGGCTCTCATGCCGCTCCGTGCCGATGACGAAGAGCCCGCCGGCCGCCTTCGCCTTGGCTCGCGCCTCCTCGACCTCCGCCTTGTGCCGCGCCAGCGCCGCCTCGTACTCCGGCCCCTCGCTCGCGCCCGTCTCCTGCCGCGCCAGCATCTCCGCATTGCCGCCGAGCTGGATGTCCGTCCCGCGCCCTGCCATGTTGGTGGCGATGGTGACGGAGCCCGGCCGCCCCGCCTGGGCGATGATGGTCGCCTCCTGCTCGTGGTAGCGCGCATTGAGCACGTTGTGCGGAATGCCGCGCTTCTTCAGCAGCGCGTCGATCAGCTCCGACTTTTCGATGCTCGTGGTGCCGACCAGGCAAGGCTGCCCACGCGTCCGCGCCTCGTCGATCAGCTTGATGACCGCCTCGTACTTCTCGGAGGCCGAGCGATACACCTCGTCGTCGCTGTCCTTGCGCGCCACCGGCACGTTGGTCGGGATCTCGACCACCTCGAGCTTGTAGATCTCGGCGAACTCGTCCGCCTCCGTCGCCGCCGTGCCCGTCATGCCCGACAGCTTCGGATAGAGCCGGAAGTAGTTCTGGAAGGTGATGGAGGCGAGCGTCTGGTTCTCCGGCTGGACGGTGACGTGCTCCTTTGCCTCCAGCGCCTGGTGCAGCCCGTCCGAGTAGCGCCGCCCCTCCATCATCCGCCCAGTGAACTCGTCGATGATGACGACCTTGTCGTCCCGCACGATGTAGTCGACATCCCGCGCGAACAGCACATGCGCCCGCAGCGACTGGTTCACGTGATGCACCAGCGTGACGTTGTGGAAGTCGTAGAGGTTGCCCTCCTCCAGCATCCCCGCCTCGCGCAGCATCTCCTCGACGCGCTCGGAGCCCCCATCGGTGAGGTTCGCCGTCCGCTGCTTCTCGTCCTTGTCGTAGGTCGCCTTGTCCTCGACCAGCCGCTTCACCACCTCGTCCACGCGGCGATACAGGTCGGAGCTGTCATCCGACGGCCCGCTGATGATGAGCGGCGTCCGCGCCTCGTCGATCAGGATGCTGTCGACCTCGTCGACGATCGCATAGTTGAAGTCGCGCTGGACCATCTCCTCCAGCCGGTACTTCATGTTGTCGCGCAGGTAGTCGAAGCCGAACTCGTTGTTCGTGCCGTAGGTCACGTCGGCCGCATAGGCCGCCCGCCGCTCCTCGTCATTGAGCCCATGCACGATCACGCCCGTGCTGAGCCCGAGGAAGCGGTAGAGCCGCCCCATCCACTCGCTGTCGCGCTTCGCCAGGTAGTCGTTCACGGTGACGACATGCACGCCGCGGCCGCTCAGGGCATTGAGGTAGACCGGCAGCGTGGCGACCAGCGTCTTGCCCTCGCCGGTCTTCATCTCGGCGATCTTGCCCTCGTGCAGCACCATGCCGCCGATCAGCTGCACGTCGAAATGGCGCAGGCCGAGCACCCGCTTCGCCGCCTCGCGCACCGTGGCGAAGGCCTCCGGCATCAGCGCATCCAGCTCCTCGCCGCGGCCCAGCCGCTCGCGGAACTCGGCGGTCTTGCCCTGCAGCGCCTCGTCCGAGAGGGCGGCGAAGGCAGGCTCCAGCGCATTCACCTCCGGCACGCGGGCCTGGAGGCGCTTCAGCGCCCGGTCATTGGTGGTGCCGAACAGGGCGCGGGCGATGCGGGCGAACATGCGAACCTGGTTTCTCCGGGATTGCGCGGTACTGCCCGCGCGGGCCTCGGCAGTCTATGGCCCCAAGGGCCGCCGGGATGGGGCCGAAGCCGGAGCTTCGGGCAGCGTCCTCGGTACGACCATGGGGCGCGACCCCGGAGCGCGGAACAGATAGGCAAGCGCCGCGCTGAGGTCAATCTTCACGCGCTTGCCGCCCCATGCCGCATCCGGCATTGTCCGGCGCCTTTCGGAGCCCCCCGACTTTATGACCTTCCGCCCCCTTCTCCTGGCTGCCCTCCTGGCCCCCGCCGCCGCGCTCGCCCAGACGGCCGCGCCCCCACCGGCGCTCCAGGCAACCCCCCAGGGGGCGGAAGACCCCATCCTCGCCCGGGTCGATGGCAGCCCGGTCCGCCTCTCGGACGTGATGGCGACGGCCCAGGACGTGCTGCCGCCCGAGATGCGCACCATGCCCGGCCCGGCCCTGATGCAGATGCTCCCCCCCGAGGTCGCCCGCCAGCTCATCGACCGCGCCGTCACCGAGCGCGTCCTGACCAACGCCGCCCGCTCGGCGGGCCTCGACAAGGACGCCGAGGTCCAGCGCCGCATCCGCCGCGCCGAGGAGCAGGAGCTGCAGCAGGCCTACCTCTCCCGCGAGGTGACGCCCGCCGTCACCGACGCCGCCATCCGCGCCCGCTACGACCAAGAGGCCAGCCGCCGCCAGGGCGAGGAGGAGGTCCACGCCCGCCACATCCTCGTCCAGACCGAGGCCGAGGCGAAGGCCGTGCTCGCCGAACTCGCCGGCGGCGCCGACTTCGCCGATGTGGCGAAGCGCCGCTCCCGCGACCCCGGCGCCCAGAGCGGCGGCGATCTCGGCTTCTTCAAGCGCGGCGACATGGTCCCTGAATTCGCCGAGGCCGCCTTCGCCCTCCAGACCGGCCAGGTGACCCAGACCCCGGTCCGCACCTCCTTCGGTTGGCACGTCATCAAGGTGGAGGAGCGCCGCTCCGCCCCGGTGCCGGGCTTCGAGGAGAGCCGCAACCAGCTCCGCCAGAAGATGCTGGAGGAGCAGGTGCAGCAGGTCGTCGCCCGCGCCCGCGATGCGGCGAAGGTCGAGCGCCTCGACCAGCCCGCCCCCTCGCTGATGGACAACGCGGCCCCGCCCGCAGCGGCCCCGGCCCGCCCCGCCGCCCCGCAACCCCAACGTCGCTGATAGAGAGCCCACGCCCATGGCCGGCCCGCTGCCCGTCTCCCCGCTTGCTCAACCGATGCCGGAGCTGCCGCCGATCGCCGGCGTCACCCTCGGCGTCATCGAGGCGGGCATCCGCTACAAGGGCCGCGCCGACCTGACGATGCTGGAATTCGCCCCCGGCACGACGGTCGCGGGCGTCTTCACCCGCAACCTATGCCCCGGCGCCCCCATCGACTGGTGCCGCGCCGCCCTCAAGGGTGGGAAAGCCCGCGCCCTGGTCGTGAATGCCGGCAACGCCAACGTCTTCACCGGCAAGGCCGGCCGCGACGCCACCGCCGCCACGGCCGAGGCCGCCGCGAAGCTCGTCGGCTGCAAGCCCCGCGAGGTCTTCCTCGCCAGCACCGGCGTCATCGGCGAGACCCTGCCGCATGACCGCCTGACCGCCGCCCTCCCGGCTCTCCACTCTGGCCTCTCCCCTGACCGCTGGCCCGACGCCGCGCGGGGGATCATGACGACGGACACCTTCCCCAAGGCCGCCCTCCGCACGGCGACCATCGGCGACGCCACGGTGACCATCGCCGGCATCGCCAAGGGCAGCGGCATGATCGCCCCCGACATGGCGACCATGCTGAGCTTCATCGCGACCGACGCGAAGATCCCCGCCGCCGCCCTCCAGTCCCTTCTGTCGAAGGGCGTCGCCAAGTCCTTCAATTGTATCACGGTCGACAGCGACACCTCGACCAGCGACACGGTCCTGCTCTTCGCCACCGGCCAGGCGAAGCACCCCCGCATCCCCGCCGAAGGCGGCGCGATGCTGCGCGACTTCGCCCGCGCCCTCGACGAGGTCCTGCTCGACCTCGCCCTCCAGGTCGCCCGCGACGGGGAGGGGGCGCAGAAGCTCATCCAGATCGACGTCATCGGCGCCGTCAGCGCCAAGTCGGCCCACCGCATCGCCATGGCCATCGCCAATTCGCCGCTGGTGAAGACCGCCATCGCCGGCGAGGACGCCAATTGGGGCCGCATCGTCATGGCCGTCGGCAAGTCCGGCGAGCCGGCCGACCGCGACAAGCTCGGCATCGCCGTCGGCGGCACCTGGATGGCGCAGGAAGGCGGCGTCGTCCCCGGCTATGACGAGGCCCCCGTCGTCGCCCATATGAAGGGCCGCGAGGTCGAGATCACCGTCGATATCGGCCTCGGCCGCGGCAAGGCCCGCGTCTGGACCTGCGACCTGACCCACGGCTACATCGACATCAACGGCTCCTACCGGAGCTGAAACGGGTCGATGGCCTCCACCCCCATCGGGGTGAAGTGCCGCAGGTTCCGCGTCGCCAGCACCAGCCCATGGGTGCGGGCGATGCAGGCCAGGGTGAGGTCGGCGAAGCCCGGCTCCACCCCCGCCGCCCGCGCGGTCCGGGCCAGCGCCCGCGCCTCCAGCGCCGCCCTGGCATCGAAGCCGAGCACCCGCTCCGGATAGGCCACCAGCACCGCCCGCAGCCAGGCGGCCAGATCGGCCGCATGCCGCACCGCCCCCGAAGCCTCCCGCGCCCCGATCCCCGCCGCGATCTCGGCGACGGCGATCACTGGCAGGAACAGCCGGTCCTGGTTGTCCAGCACCCAGTCCCGCGCCGCCCGCTTCGCCACATCCGGCACGCCCCGCCGGTCAGGCGCCGTGGCCGAGACGACATTGGTATCGAGCAGGAACCCCGCGCTCACAGACCGAGGTCGCGCACCGGCGCCGGATCGCGCCCGACCTCATCATCCTCGGGAAAGGCCAGCAGCAGATCGGCGAAGGAGGGCTGCGCCCCGGTCAGCCTTCGCCACTCGGCATAGCCGAGCACCACCGCCACCTTCTCCCCATGCCGCGTGACGACGCTCGGCTCGCCTTGCGCCGCCTTCTCGACCACCGCCGAGAAGCCGGCCTTCGCATCGCGCAGCTGCAATTCGTGCATGTCGGACCCTGTGTGACCACTGTGGTCATATAGTCGCTTAGCTACTCCGTCGCCAGCGCCTTCCCGCCCAGCTCCGCCCAGGCCGCATCCAGCCCCGCCCGGAACCGCCCGCACATCTCCCCGATCTCCTCGGCGGTGATGATGAGCGGCGGCGTGAAGGCGATCCGGTCCCCGATCGCCCGTACGATCAGCCCCGCCGCCTGGCACTTCTCCTACACCAGCAGCCCCACCTTGGCCGCAGGCGGGAAGGGCGCCTTCGTCGTCTTGTCCGCCACCAGCTCCACCCCCGCGATCAGCCCGACGCCGCGCACGTCGCCGACCAGCGGATGCTCCCGCATCGCCCCCAGCCCCTCGAGGAAGGTCGGCGAGACGGCCCGCACATGCCCCAGGATGTCCCGCTCCTCGTAGATCGCCAGCGTCTCCAGCCCGACCGCGCAGGCCACGGGATGCCCGCCATAGGTGAAGCCATGCCCGAAGCTGCCATGCTTCCGGCTTCCCTCCATCAGCGCCGCATGGATTGGGTCCGAGATCAGCAGCGCCGAAAGCGGCTGGTAGCTGGCCGTCAGCTGCTTGGCCGAGACCAGCATGTCCGGCCGCATCCCATAGGTCTCGGAACCCCAGAGATTGCCCGTCCGCCCGAAGCCGCAGATCACCTCGTCGGCGACCAGCAGGATGTCATGCCGCGTAAGGATCGGCTGGATCAGGTCGAAATACCCGCGCGGCGGAGTAATGGCGCCGCCGCCGCCCTGCACCGGCTCGGCGAAGAGCGCGGCGATGGTCTCCCCGCCCTCCCGTTCGATCAGCGCCTCCAACTCGGCCGCCATCCGCGCGCTGAACTGCTCCTCGCTCTCCCCCTCCTGCCCGAAGCGGTAGTAGTTCGGGTTGGAGATGTGCAGGAACCGCTCGCCCAGCGGCAGGTCGAAATCCGCCTGCATATGCGGCTGGCCGGAGAGCGAGGCCGTCGCCACCGTATTCCCATGGTAGCCGCGCATCCGCCCGATCAGCTTCTTCTTCGCCGGCTTACCGCGGATGTTGTTGTAATACCAGATCAGCTTGATCGCCGCGTCATTCGCCTCCGACCCGCTGCACTGGAAGAGCACATGGTTGAGCCCCTCCGGCGCCATGGCCGCCAGCTTCTCGGCCAGCCGGACGCTCGGCTCATGCCCCTTCTGGAAGAAGGTGTGATAGTAGGGCAGCGCCAGCATTTGCTTGTAGGCCGCCTCCGCCAGCCGCCGCTCGGAGAAGCCGAGCGAGGCGCACCACAGCCCCGCCATCGCCTCGATATACTCGCGCCCCTCGGTATCGGTGACGCGCACGCCATTCCCGCGCGCGATGAGGATGGCCCCCTCCGCCTCATGCGCCCCGAGATCGGTCTGCTGATGGACGAGATGCGCCAGGTCGGCGGCATGGAGGCTGTTCGGACGCATCGGCGGGGCTCCTCAAGGCTCGCGCCATGCTGCGGCGCGTGCCCCCACCCTGCAAGATCCTTGCCCCGCTGATCCCATCCCGCTATAGGAATATTCGCCCAAGGTGAGGCCGCGCCCGAAGCCCGGCCCGGCAACTCGCCTAAAGCCCTAAAATCCTAAATTCCCCTCCTGAAACCGAACTACCTCAAGAGCTTACCCGCCCCCAGGCTTCAAGATCTCAAACCATCCGCGCCGCAACCCGCCCGACCTCGGCCAGCACCGCGCTCCGCTCCGCATCGCTCCCCCGCGCGCCTTCGAGATAGGCGGCGACGATGACCGGTGCCTGCCCCGGCGGCCAGGCGATGGCGACATCGTTGGTCGGCACCAGCGGCGCCGGCCCGGTGCCGGTCTTGTCGCCGACCCGCCATCCCGCCGGCATCCCGGCCCTGAGCCGCGCATCACCCGTCTTGGACCCGACCAGCCACCCCACCAACCGCTCCCGCGAACCCGCCGACAACGCCTCGCCCAACAGAAGCCGCCGCATCGTCCCCACCATGGCGAGCGGCGTCGTCGTATCCCGCTCATCCCCGGGCGGCACGACATTCAGCTCCGTCTCCCGCCGATCCAGCCGCGTCGCCCCATCCCCCAGCCCCCGCAGCCAGGACGTCAGCCCCGCCGGCCCACCGAAGCTGTCGAGCATGAGGTTGCCCGCCGTATTGTCGCTGAGTGCCACCGCCGCCTCGCAGATCGCTCCCATGGCGAGGCCGCCCGCCTCCGCCCCCGGCCCCGTCACAGGCGAGTAAGGCACCAGCGCCTCCCGTCCATAGGCGACATGCCGGTCGAGCCACTCCTCGCCCGCATCGACCCGCGCCAGCACCCGCGCGGCCGCCAGGTGCTTGAAGGTGCTGCACAGCGCGAACCGCTCCTCCCCCCGATGCGCCAGCACCCGCCCGCTGCCGCTATCCAGGATGGCGACACCGAGCCGCCCGCCCTGCCGCGCCTCCAGCGCCGCCAGCCCCTCGGCCGCCGCGGCCGGCATCGCCAGCACCGCACCCGCCGCCAGCACCGTCCTTCGCCTCATCGCGTGTTCTCCCGCCCGTAGCGCCGCTCGAAGGCCGCGATCTCATCCTCCAGCGACAGGGTCAACCCGATCTCGTCCAGCCCCTCCAGCAGGCAGTGCCGGGCGAAGGGATCGACCTCGAAGCCATGCACCGATCCATCCGGGAAGGTCACCTCCAGCGCCCGCAGGTCGACCGTGACCTCGGCCTCCGGCGCCGCCTCCACCTGCGCGGTCAGCGCCGCCACCGCCTCCGCCGGCAGCACCACCGGCAGCAGCCCGTTCTTCATCCCGTTGGTGCGGAAGATGTCGCCGAAACTGGGCGCGATGGCGCAGCGGAACCCCGCATCGAACAGCGCCCAGACCGCGCTTTCCCGCGACGACCCGCAGGCGAAATTCCGCCCCGCCACGATGATCCGCGCCGCCCCGAACACCTCCCGGTTCAGCGGGAATTCGGGATCCTGCTCCCCCGTCTCCGGCCGCCGTCGCGCATCGTGGAAGAGGAACTCCCCATGATCGACCTCCCTCGGCCGAGAGAGGAAGCGCGCCGGGATGATCTGGTCGGTGTCGATATTCGGCCGCGGCAGCGGCACCGCCACGGAGGTAAGCCGGGTGAAAGCCTCCATCTCAGCCGCCCCCCGCCAGCAGCCGCCGCACATCGGTGAAATGCCCCGCCACCGCGGCGGCGGCGGCCATCGCCGGGCTGACCAGATGCGTCCGCGCCCCCGGTCCCTGCCGCCCCATGAAATTCCGGTTGCTGGTCGAGGCGACGCGGCTGCCCGGCCGGGCGATGTCGCCATTCATCCCCACGCACATGGAACACCCCGGCTCCCGCCAGTCGAAGCCGGCACCGCGGAAGACCTCGTGCAGTCCCTCCGCCTCGGCCTGGCGCTTCACCGCCTCGCTGCCCGGCACCACCCAGGCCTCGACGCTCTCCGCCACGCGCCGCCCCCGCGCGACGGCGGCAGCGGCCCGCAGATCCTCGATCCGGGAATTGGTGCAGGAGCCAATGAAGACCCTATCGACCGCCAACCCCTCCAGCGCCATCCCCGGCGCGAGGCCCATATAGTCGAGCGTCCGCGCCATGGTCTCCCGCCGCTCCGCATCGGCCGCCGCCTCCGGCCCCGGCACGGTGCCGCCGATCGGCAGCGCCTCCTCCGGGCTGTTGCCCCAGGTGACCATCGGCTCGATGGCGCCGCCATCCAGCGTCACCTCCGCATCGAATACCGCCCCCGGGTCGCTCGGCAGCGCCCGCCAGCGCGCGAGCGCCGCCTCCCAATCCTCCGGCGCATAGGCCCGGCCGGCGAGATAGGCGAAGGTAGCCTCGTCCGGCGCCACCATGCCGGCCCGCCCACCCGCCTCGATCGACATGTTGCAGAGCGTCAGCCGCCCCTCCATCGAGAGGCTCGTGATGGCGCTGCCGGCATATTCGATCACATGCCCCGTCGCCCCCGCCGCGCTGATCCGGGCGATGATGGCGAGGATCACGTCCTTCGCCGAAACACCCTCGCCGAGCCTCCCGTCGACGGTGATGCGCATCGTCTTCGGCTTGCGCTGCCACAGCGTCTGCGTCGCCAGCACATGCGCGACCTCGCTGCTGCCGATGCCGAAGGCGAGCGCGCCGAGCGCCCCATGCGTGCTGGTATGGCTGTCGCCGCAGACGATCAGCATCCCCGGCTGGGAGAGGCCGAGCTCCGGCCCGATCACATGCACGATGCCCTGCTCCGGCCCGCCGAGGCCGAAATGCCGAATGCCGTGCTCCTTCGAATTCTGGGCAAGCTGCTCGATCATCTCGCGGTGGCGCGGGTCGCGGATGTCATCGAGCCGGCGGCTGTCGGTCGGCGCGTAGTGATCCGGCACGGTGAAGATGCGGTCGGGCGCGCGCGGTGCCAGCCCGCGCCGCCGCAGCGCCGCGAAGGCCGCGGCACCGCCCTCATGCACCAGGTGCCGGTCGACATAGAGCAGCGTCTGCCCGTCCTCCCGCTCCAGGACCCGGTGGCGGTCCCAGATCTTCTCGAACATCGTCCTCGGCGCCTCGGACATGGCTTCCTCCGCCCGCTTCGCGCCGATCCTGCGGCGGGGGAGGGATGCGGTCCAGTAGGGTCAGCCACGCTCGCTCGTCCCTTTCCCTCGCCGCCGATCCTGGCGATGCTGCATCACCGCCCCATCTCGAGGGCCAAGCAAACGAGGGAATGCCCGCCATGCAGGCTGCCAGCTGGACCCGGCCGGAACTGCGCTCGCTGACCCTCGTCTCCGGCGCGCATCTCGTCAGCCACATCCACCAGCTCGTCCTGCCGCCGCTCTTCCCCCTGCTGCGCGACCGGCTCGGCGTCTCCTTCGTCGAGCTGGCGCTGGCGCTGACGCTCTACAACATCGTCTCCGGCGTCACCCAGGCGCCGCTCGGCTATGCGGTCGACCGCTTCGGCTCGCGGCGGGTGCTGGTGGCCGGGCTCGGCCTCGGCGCCTTCGCCCTTGTCCTGCTGGCGGCGATGCCGACCTATCCCGTGCTGCTGGTCTCTGCGGCGCTGCTCGGCCTGGCGAATGCCGTCTACCACCCGGCGGATTACGAGATTCTCGGCCGCACCATCGGCGAGGAGCGGATCGGCCGCGCCTTCTCCATCCACACCTTCTCCGGCTATCTTGGAGGGGCGATGGCCCCGGCGCTGATGCTCGGCCTCTCCAGCCTCGCCGGGCTCGAGGCAGCGCTCGGCGCGGCCGGGGGGCTGGCCATCCTTGCCGCCCTGCCGCTCGCCTTCGCCCGCGACGAGGCCCCTGCGCCCCGCGCCGCCGCAGCCAAAGCCGCCAAGGCCCCAGCCGAATCGGTGCTGACGCCGGCCGTCGTCATGCTGACGGTCTTCTTCACCCTGCTCGCCCTCTCGCTCGGCGGCATCCAGAATTTCTCGGTCGTGGCGCTGGTGAACGGCCGGGGCGTCGACTTCGCCGCGGCCAATGTCGCGCTGAGCGCCTTCCTTCTGCTGAGCGCCTTCGGCGTGCTGGCCGGCGGCATCATCGCCGACCGTACCACACGGCATGGCGATGTGGCTGCCCTCGGCTTCGGACTGACGGGCGCGTTGATCGGCCTGGTCGGGCTGGTGCCGCTCGGGCCGGTGGTGCTGGTGGGCGTGATGGGTCTGGCGGGCTTTTTCTCCGGCATGATCATGCCCTCCCGCGACATGCTGGTGCGGGCCGCGGCGCCGCCCGGCGCGGTGGGCCGGGTCTTCGGCATCGTGACGACGGGCTTCAACATCGGCGGCGCGGTGGGGCCGATGATCTACGGCGCGCTGATGGACCATGGCCGGCCGCTGCTGGTCTTCGCCGCCTCGGTCTGCTTCATCCTGGCGACCATGGCGATGGCCTTCGTCGGCGAGCGGCGCTTCAAGCGACCGGTGACGGCCGCCGAGTGAACGGGACGATCGGGAGGAACATGAGACAATGAGTGGCTTTGCTTCGGTGACCCGGCGCGCGGCGCTCGGGGCAGGCGCTGGCCTGCTCGCCTCGCGGGGCGCCCGGGCGGCGGGCTATCCGGACCGGCCCATCCGCATCGTCGTCCCCTACACCCCGGGCGGCACCACCGACGTCGCTGCCCGTTTCGTGGCGGAACCGCTGTCGAAGGCGCTCGGCCAGCCTGTGGTGGTGGAGAACCGGCCGGGCGCCAACAGCATCGTCGGCGCCGGCGCTGTCGCCGCCAGCCCGCCGGATGGCTACAGCTTCGCCGTGGTGATCGGGGCTCATGCGGCCAATGCCACGCTCTACAAGGGCAAGCTGCCCTTCGACCCGGTAGCGAGCTTCGCCCCGGTCTCGCTGATGATGCTCGCGCCGCTCGTGCTCGGCGCCAATGCCAAGCTGCCCTTCACCGATCTGGCCGGAATGCTGGCCTATGCCAAGGCGCGGCCGGGCGCCCTGAATTACGGTTCGAGCGGGATCGGCGCAGCGGCCCACCTGACGATGGAGGACCTGCAGGTCCGAACCGGCACGCAAATGGTGCACGTGCCCTATCGCGGCACGGCGCCGGCGCTGCAGGACCTGATCTCCGGCAATATCGGCGTGATGTTCGACAGCTTCTCCTCGCTGCGGGCGCAGTTCGAGAGCGGCGCCGTCCGGCCGATCGGCTTCGCCAGCGCCACGCGCCCGACCTGGGCGCCGAACATCCCGACCTTCATCGAGAGCGGCCTACCGGACTTCGTCTCCAGCACCTGGTGCCTGCTGCTGGCCCCAGCCAATACGCCGCGCGAGATCGTCGAGCGCGTCTCGGGCGAGGTGGCGAAGATCGTCCGCGACCCGGCCGCGACCGAGCGGCTGCGCGGCCTCGGCTTCGACGCCGTCGGCAGCAGCCCGGAGGAAGCCGGGACCTTCCTCCGCGGCGAGGTGGACCGTTGGGCCAAGGTCATCACCGCGGCCAACGTCACTATCGAATAGCCTACTTCCCGGTGAAATCCGGGCGGCGGCGGCCGAGGAAGGCGGCGACGCCTTCGGCGAAATCCGCGGTACCGGCCGAGGCGAGGAAGGCCGCTTCCTCCGCCTGAAGCTGGGTCGGCAGGTCGCGGCCCGCCGCCCCACGGAGCAGCGCCTTGGCCCGGCCGAAGGCTGCCGTCGGCCCGCTGGCGAGTTCCTGCGCCAGGGCCTCCGTCGCCGCCTCCAGCTCGGCGGCCGGCACGACCCGGTTCACCAGCCCGGCGGCGAGCGCCGCCTGCCCGTCCAGCTCCTCGCCGAGCATCGCCAGGCCCATCGCTCCGCGTAGGCCAAGGAGGCGCGGTAGCACCCAGCTCCCGCCGCAATCCGGCACGGTGCCAAGCTTCAGGTAGCCCAGGGCGAAGCGCGCATCCTCCGCCGCAATCACCAGATCGGCGCCGAGGGCCAGCGACAGCCCTCCGCCCGCTGCCGCGCCCTGGACGCTGGCGAGAACGGGGACGGGGAGGGCGGCGAGCCCGGCCACCGCCTCATGCATCGGCTGCAGGATATGGCGGATCTCGGCTAGCGCCTGCGGCCCCTGGAAGGCGGAGATGTCGCCGCCAGCCATGAAGGCCCGGCCGGCGCCGCAGAGCACGACGCAGCGGAGATCCGGGTCCTGCGGCAGGGCATCGACGGCTTCGCGGAAGGCCGCGGCCATGGCGGCATCGATGGCATTCAGCCGCTCTGGCCGGTTGAAGCGGAGGCGGGTGATGGCGCCGGAGCGCTCGACGAGAAGGGGGTTCGACATGGGGCGAGCCTGCACCCGTCGCGTGGATAAAAAAAGGCCGGCGAGGTTGCCCCCGCCGGCCTGGTCTGGTCTGCCTCGAGGATTACTCCTCGCCGGCCATCTCGCGGCGGCGGCGGATGGCCGCGCCCAGGATGTCACCGAGCGAGGCGCCGCTGTCGGTGGAGCCGTACTCCTTCATCGCCTCGCGCTCCTCCTCGATCTCCTTGCCCTTGATCGTCAGGGCGAGGCGACGGGCGGCGCGATCCACGGCGGTGACCTTGGCATCGACCTTCTCGCCCACGGCGAACTTGTCGGGGCGCTGGTCGCCGCGGTCACGCGCCAGCTCGGCGCGGCGGATGAAGCCGGTGAGGACATCCTCGACCCGGACCTCGATGCCGTTGGCCTGAACCTGCGTGACGATGCAGGTGACGACATCGCCCTTGCGGACCTTGTCGAGCACTTCCGCGGCCGGGTCGGCCTCGAGCTGCTTCACGCCGAGGGAGATGCGCTCCTTCTCGACATCCACATCGAGCACCTTGGCCTTGATGACCTGGCCCTTCTCGAAGTTGGCCATCGCCGCCTCGCCGGCCTCTTCCCAGGAGAGGTCGGACATGTGGACCATGCCGTCGATCTCCGGGCCGATGCCGATGAACAGCCCGAACTCGGTGATGTTGCGGATCTCGCCCTCGACCACGGAGCCCGGCGGATGGGCCTCGAGGAACAGCTCCCACGGGTTGCCCTGGGCCTGCTTCAGGCCGAGCGAGATGCGGCGCTTCGGCTCGTCCACGTCGAGGATCATCACGTCCACTTCCTGCGAGGTGGCGACGATCTTGCCCGGATGGACGTTCTTCTTCGTCCAGGACATCTCGCTGACATGCACGAGGCCCTCGACGCCCGGCTCCAGCTCCACGAAAGCGCCGTAGTCGGTGATGTTGGTCACGCGGCCGCTGAACTTGGCGTTCACCGGGTACTTGATGGCGACGCCATCCCACGGATCGGCCATCAGCTGCTTCATGCCGAGGCTGATGCGCTGGGTCTCGCTGTTGAAGCGGATGACCTGCACCTTCACCGGCTGGCCGATGGTCAGCGCCTCGGACGGGTGGTTGATCCGGCGCCAGGCGATGTCGGTGACGTGCAGCAGGCCGTCGACGCCGCCGAGGTCCACGAACGCACCGTAATCGGTGATGTTCTTGACCACGCCGTCGAGGATCATGCCCTCCTTCAGGCCCTGGATCAGCTCAGAACGCTGCTCCGCACGGGTCTCCTCGAGGACGGCGCGGCGGCTGACCACGATGTTGCCGCGGGCGCGGTCCATCTTAAGGATCTGGAAGGGCTGCGGGCTGCCCATCAGCGGGCCGACATCGCGCACCGGGCGGATATCGACCTGGGAGCCGGGGAGGAAGGCCACGGCGCCGCCGAGATCGACGGTGAAGCCGCCCTTGACGCGCCCGAAGATCACGCCGTTGACGCGCTGGTTCGCCTGGTAGGCCTTCTCGAGATTGGTCCAGGCTTCCTCGCGCCGCGCCTTCTCGCGCGAGAGCACGATGGAGCCGTCGCGGTCCTCATAGCGCTCGACGAAGAGCTCGACCACGTCGCCGGCCTGCACTTCCGGCTTCTGCCCCTGCGGGGCGAATTCCTTGAGGGGGACGCGCCCCTCGCTCTTCAGCCCGACATCGACGACGGCGAAGTCGTCATCGATGCGGATGACGCGCCCGGAAACAACCGAGCCGGCGAAGCCGGTATCGGCGCCCAGGGTCTCGTCGAGCATTGCGGCAAAGTCTTCGATCCCCGCGTCATGCGCGAGGGTGGTGGCGGATGCCATGCGGTCTGTCTGTCCCGAACTGCCCGCGAGCGGCGGGCGGTGGTCCTGCGCCCCCGGCGATCCGCCGGGCACGGCTTGATCGGGCGCCGGGCCGTCCTTGTCGGGCGGATGGAGGCGCGTTCGACCCTGTGCCTTGGGCGGCGTATCGGCCCGCCCGGTCCCGGCCCTTGGGCTGCGGGATGCCTCACATTGCTGTGATGCCGATCCCTCAACTGCGGGCGCCGCGGCCCTTACGGACGCGCGGAGGTGATTTCGCTAGGCTTTTGCGGCACCAGGGTCAAGAGAATTCAGCCGGTCCCGGATCATCGCCATGGCCGTGGCGAAGGCCGCCTCGGCATCGAGCGCGGTGGTGTCGAGGATGAGGGCATCCTCGGCGGGACGGAGCGGGGCGACGGGGCGGTTGCTATCCTGCTCGTCGCGGGTGTGGATCTCGGCGGCGACCTGCGCCCGGTCGGCCGCGACGCCGCGGGACCGCAGCTCCAGCCAGCGGCGGCGGGCGCGCTCCTCCGGGGTGGCGGTGACGAAGAGCTTCACCGGCGCCGCGGGGAAGACGACGGTGCCGATGTCCCGCCCGTCCATCACCGCGCCGTGGCGGCGGCCGAATTCGCGCTGCCAGTCGAGCAGGGCGGCGCGCACCGCGGGGATGGCGGCGACGGTGCTGGCGGCCATGTCGGCGGCCGGGCCGCGCAGGTCGGAGCGGTCCAGGTCTTCCGGGCGGAGGGCGCCGGCCTCGGCGGCGGCGATGGCGGCGTCGTGCGGATCGGCCTCGCGGTCGAGAACGCGGCGGCCGGTCGCGCGGTAGAGCAGGCCGGTATCGAGATAGGGCAGGCCGAGCGCGGCGGCGAGGCGGCGGGCCAGCGTGCCCTTGCCGGCGGCGGCCGGCCCGTCGACGGCGATGACGAGGCTCATGCCGGGCGGATCGCCTCGCTGCCGGCGGCGCGGTTCATCAGCGCGGCGAAGCCGGGGAAGCTGGTCTCGATAAAGCCGGCATCGTCCACCGCGACGGGCGCGCGGGCGGCGAGGCCCATCACCAGGGCACTCATCGCCAGGCGGTGGTCCATATGGGTGACGACGGTGCCGCCGCCCGGGATGACGCCGCCGGTGCCCTCCACCAGCAGGTCGTCGCCCTCGATCCGTGCGGCGATGCCGTTGGCGGCGAGCATCGCGGCGGCGGCGGCCAGGCGGTCGCTCTCCTTCACCCGCAGCTCGGCGAGGCCGCGCATGCGGGTGATGCCCGTCGCGGCGGCGGCGGCGACGGCAAGGACTGGATACTCGTCGATCATTGAAGGGGCGCGCTCCGGCGGCACCTCGACGGCCCGGAGCGGCCCATGGGTGGCGACCAGGTCACCGACCGGCTCGCCGCCCTCGACGCGGGCATTCTCGATGCGCAACTCGGCGCCCATCTCGCGGAGCGTGGCGAAGAGGCCGGTTCGCAGAGGGTTGAGGCCGACATTGGCGATCGTCACCTGCGAGCCGGGGACGAGCAGGGCCGCGACCAGCAGGAAGGCGGCGGAAGAAGGGTCGCCGGGGACGAGGATCGGGGCCGCGGTCAGCTCCGGCTGGCCCTCGAGCTCGATCACCCTTCCCTCGGCGGTGTCCTCGACGCGGACGGCGGCACCGAAATGGCGGAGCATGTTCTCTGTGTGGTCGCGGGTCGGCTCCGGTTCCACCACGCGGGTGGTGCCGCGGGCGCAGAGGCCGGCGAGAAGGCAGGCCGACTTCACCTGAGCCGAGGCGACGGGCAGCCGGTAGTCGAGCGGCAGAGGATCGGTGGCGCCCTGGACGGCAAGCGGCAGGCGGCCGCCCTCGCGGGTCCAGAAGCTGGCGCCGGTTGCCGAGAGCGGGTCGGTCACCCGCAGCATGGGGCGCCGGCGGAGCGAGGCATCGCCCGTCATCACCGAAAATATGGGATGGCCGGCGAGCAGCCCGCAAAGCAGCCGGGCGGCGGTGCCGCTATTGCCCATGTCGAGCACATCCGCCGGTTCGACCAGGCCGCCGATCCCGCGCCCGGCGACGCGCCAGGCACCGGGGCCCTGCTGCTCCACCGTCGCACCGAGGGCGCGCATGGCGGCGGCGGTGCGGAGCACGTCCTCGCCTTCCAGCAGCCCCTCGATCTCCGTGGTGCCGATGGCGAGCGCGCCGAACATCAGCGCGCGATGGCTGATCGACTTGTCTCCCGGCACGCGATGGGTGCCGGAGAGGGGCGCGGCGGGCGCCTGGGCGCGGAGCGGCCTGGGGGAAGCATCATGGGACATGGCCCCGCGCGTTTGACATGCCCCGGCCCCGCGTGGCAATGCGCGTGACCCGTTTTCAGCCGCCGACGCGCAGCCGCCACACCAACCCTGCGCGCCGGCGGCCAGATCCTCACGAGGCTTCCCCCATGGCCAAGCCCGAACTGGGCCTCAAGCGTGTCTGCGTCGCCTGCGGCACGAAATTCTACGACCTCACCCGAGCACCCGCCATCTGCCCGAAATGCGGCACGGAGCAGCCGGCCGAGCAGCCGCGCCTGCGCCGTGCCGCGGGCAGCCTGCCGGTGGACGACAAGCTGAAGAAGCGCGCCGCCGTGCCCGACGCCGAGGCGGATGATGTCGAGCTGGAGGATGTCGAGGCCGATGAGACGGTCGAGGACGCCGAGGAGCTCGACGACGAGGCCGATGCGATCGGCGAGGAGATCGAGGTCGAAGGCGATCGCGACGAGGAAGGCTGACCCCGGCGCGGGCGGCGCGCCATGACGGCGCCGCCGCCCGCCCTTCTGCTGACCCGGCTGATGCTGCGGGATTTCCGCAGCTACCCGGCGCTGACCGTCGCCTTCCGGTCCCGCATCGTCGCCGTCTCCGGGGAGAACGGTGTCGGCAAGACCAACCTGCTGGAAGCCATCAGCCTGCTCGGCCCTGGACGCGGGCTGCGCGGGGCCCGCATGGCCGATTGCGCCCGGCAGGCGGGGGAGGGGCCGCGCCCCTGGGCCGTCGCCGGGCGGTTCGACAGCGCGGCCTACCAGGACTTCGACATCGGCACCGGCACGCCGGAGGGCGGGCCGATCGAGCGCCGGACCTTCCGCCTCGACGGTGCGCCCGTGCGCAGCCAGGCGGAACTGGCGGAGCGGGTGGCGCTGGTCTGGCTCACCCCGCAGATGGACCGGCTGTTCCAGGACGGTGCAGGCGACCGGCGGCGCTTCCTCGACCGGCTGGTCTGGGCGCTGGAGCCGCACCATGCCCGCGAGGTTGCCGCCTATGAGAACGCCATGGCCCAGCGCAACCGCCTGCTGGCCCAGGAGCGGCGCGAGGGCAGGGGGGTGGACCCGGCCTGGCTCGCGGCGCTGGAGGATGCCATGGCGCGGCACGGCGTCGCCGCGGCGGCCGCACGGCGGGGGCTGGTCGGGCGGCTGAACGGGGTGCTGCTCGGCGGCATCACCGGCGATTTCCCGGCGGCACGGCTAGACCTGCAATGCGCCGCCGCCGCCGCGCTGGACGAGGCGCCGGCGCTGGCGGTGGAGGACGGGCTGCGCGAGGGCTGGGCGGCCAGCCGAGGGCGGGATGCCGCCGCCGGGGCGACGCTGGAAGGTCCCCATCGGGCCGACCTGCTCTTTACCCATGCGCCGAAGGGGCTGCCGGCCGCGCTCTGCTCCACCGGCGAGCAGAAGGCCCTGCTGATCGCCGTGGTGCTGGCCCATGCCAGGCTGATCGCCGATGCCCGCGGCTTCGCCCCCCTGCTGCTGCTGGACGAGGTGGCGGCCCATCTGGATGCCCGCCGGCGGGAGGCGCTGTTCGAGGCGCTGGCGGCCCTGCCGGCCCAGGCCTTCCTTACCGGCACGGATGCGGGCATTTTCACTTCCCTGCGCGGCACCGCCGAGGGCTTCCGAGCCCTGCCCGGTGCACTCGTTCCGGATGGCGATTTACCCGTGTCCTGACGCCTGGGACTCCCTATATAGAGTGTCGTCCCCATAGCGTTGACCCGAGGAGCTTGCCGCCGGCATGACCGAAGACGCCGCGCGCGCCGAATCCACCCCGACCGAAGCGTCGGGCGCCGATTACAACAGCGCATCCATCACCGTCCTGAAGGGCCTCGAGGCCGTCCGCAAGCGGCCGGGCATGTATATCGGCGACACCGATGACGGCTCGGGCCTGCACCACATGGCCTTCGAGATCATCGACAACGCCGTCGACGAGGCGCAGGCCGGCTACGCCACCCGCGTCGAGGTCACGCTGAACGGCGACGGCAGTGTCACCGTGCGCGACGACGGGCGCGGCATCCCGGTCGACATGCATGAGGAGGAGGGGGTCTCCGCCGCCGAGGTGGTGCTGACCCGCCTCCATGCCGGCGGCAAGTTCAACCAGAACTCCTACAAGGTCTCCGGCGGCCTGCACGGCGTCGGCGCCGCGGTGGTCAACGCCCTGTCCGAATGGATGGAGGTGAAGATTTGGCGCAACGGGATCGAGCATTTCATCCGCTTCGAGCATGGCGATACGACCGAGCCGCTGCGTATCATCGGCGCCTCGCCGGAGCGCACCGGCACCGAGGTGACCTTCAAGCCGTCGAGCGGGACCTTCACCAAGGTCGAGTACGACTTCGCCGTGCTGGAGCGGCGGCTGCGGGAGCTGGCCTTCCTCAACTCCGGCCTCGCCATCGCCCTGAAGGACGACCGGCACGTCCCGGCGCAGGAGATCTTCTTCCAGTTCCGCGGCGGCCTCACCGCCTTCGTTGAATGGCTCGACCAGGGCAAGGAGCCGCTGTTCCGCCCGCCGATCGCCGCCATCAGCAAGGAGAGCGAGGGCATCCGCGTCGAGCTGGCGATGTGGTGGAACAACTCGCCGCGCGAGCTGGCGCTCTGCTTCACCAACAATATCCCGCAGCGCGACGGCGGCACGCACCAGGCGGGCTTCCGCCAGGCGCTGACGCGGGTGGTGATGAAGTATGCCGAGGAGCTGGCGAAGAAGGAGAAGGTCGAGCTCATCGGCGACGACATGCGGGAGGGGCTGACCGCCGTCATCTCGGTGAAGGTGCCCGACCCGAAATTTTCGTCCCAGACCAAGGACAAGCTGGTCTCCTCCGAGGTCCAGCCGGTGGTGCAGGTGGCGGTCGCCGACGCGCTCTCCCACTGGTTCGAGACGCATCCGAAGGAGGCGAAGCTCGTCCTCGACCAGGTCGTGCTCTCGGCCGCGGCGCGCAAGGCGGCGCAGCTGGCGCGCGACAAGGTCGGGCGGAAGAACGCGCTCGAATTCAGCACCCTGCCGGGCAAGCTGGCGGATTGCCAGGAGCGCGACCCGAGCAAGTGCGAGCTCTTCCTCGTCGAGGGCGACAGCGCGGGCGGCTCGGCCAAGCAGGGGCGCAACCGCGCCTACCAGGCGATCCTGCCGCTCAAGGGCAAGATCCTCAACGTCGAGCGGGCGCGGATGGACAAGATGCTGTCCTCCGCCGAGATCGGCACGCTCATCACCGCGCTCGGTACCGGCATCGGCCCGGGCGAGCCGGCGAAGGGCGGGTTCGATCCGGACAAGCTGCGCTACCACCGCATCGTCATCATGACGGACGCCGACGTGGACGGCAGCCACATCCGCACCCTGCTGCTCACCTTCTTCTTCCGGCAAATGCCGCAGTTGCTGGAGCGCGGGCATCTCTACATCGCCCAGCCGCCGCTCTACCGGGCCAAGCGCGGCAATGACGAGCGCTACCTGAAGGACGATCGCGCGCTCGAGGACTACCTGCTCGAGAAGGCGCTGAACGGCGCCACGCTGCGTCTGTCCGACGGCCGGGAGCTTGCCGGGCCGGAACTGCGGGCCGAGATGGAGGTGCTGCGCCAGGTGGCGAGCCGCGTCCGCCGCCTCGCCTCGCAGGTGCCGACCGAGATTGTCGAGCAGGCCGCCGTCGCCGGGGCGCTGACGCTGGAGCCGGAGCGGGCGCTGGCCGCCGCGCAGGTGTTGGCGGCACGGCTCGATGGGATGGCCAACCCGAACGAGCGCGGCTGGAAGGCGACGGCGGATGCGGATGGCCTCATCCTCTCCCGCATCGTCCGCGGCGTGACCGAACGGCATGTGCTGAACCCGGCCGCGCTCCGCAGCGCCGAGGCGCGGTGGCTGGACGAGCGGCGCGAGACTCTCACCCGCGAGTTCGGCGGCGAGGCGGTGCTGCAGCTCGACAGCACGAGCGCTGCGGTGCAGGGGCCGGTCATGGCCTTCGACCGCATCCTGCTGCAGGGGCGCAAGGGACTGACGATCCAGCGCTTCAAGGGTCTGGGCGAGATGAACCCCGAGCAGCTCTGGAAGACGACGCTCGATCCTTCGGTCCGCACGCTGCTGCGGGTGAAGGTCGACAGCGTGGAGGAGGCGGAGAAGGCCTTCTCGACGCTGATGGGCGATGTCGTCGAGCCGCGGCGCGAGTTCATCGTCGACAACGCGCTGAAGGTGGCCAACCTGGACGTGTAGCTCCGGCGCGGCCACTTGAAGGCGTATTCCCTCCGCCTTACGATTTCGACATATGGCATGGAGGTGCGGCTTGGACCGCGGCGCAGGCAGGACGGGGCTGACGAGGGGCCGGGCGATGATCGCCCGGCTTCTGGCGTTGGCTGTCCTGCTTGCATCCTTGCTGGTGCCGGTTTTCGCCGAGGCTTCGCCCTCGGCCGGGCCCGCCACGCTGGTCTTGGCTCCGATGGACCAGGACGGCATGCCGGACGCGCCGTCCCGCCCGCACGGCATCCTCCATGCGGGGCCTCACTGCGCCTGCCAGCCGGCTGACCGCCTGGCGCCGCCGCAGACCGTCGGGCGGCGGCGGCTGGCCATTACCCTGGACCGGCCGGTGCCCCTTGCCGACCGCGCCCGCGCCTCCCACGAGGCGGAGCCACCCGCGCGCCCACCCAGAGCCTGACGGAAGCAGAGCCGCCGCGGCCGCCCTGCCCTGTAAGACCAGGGCAGGCGACCTGACTCGAATTCCGTCTGCCTCACGGGTGTCATGCTGATCCGAATCCCGTCCCGCGTTCCGTTCGCCCTGCTGGGGGCGGTCCTGCTCGCCACGAGTCTCGTGTTTCCTGTGGGCGCCGAGCCACCGCCCCGCCGCCACCCGGCCCAGGCACGGCCCGTCGCGGCACCCGCGCCGGATCAGCTCGCTCGCCTGCTGGTGACTTCCCCCGAGCAGGCGGTAGGCCTCGCCCTGGCGCGTGCCCCCATCCTGCGCAGCGCCGAGGCAGGGCCGCAGGCCGCGCGGGGCGACCGCGTCACCGCCGGGCTGCGGCCCAATCCGGATGCTGGCTTCAATGCCGAGAATATCGGCGGCAGCGGGTCCTATGGCGGCCTTTCGTCCTTGCAGGCCACCTACTCGCTGTCCCAGCGCATCGAGACCGGCGGCAAGCGGCAGGCCCGCATCGCGGCGGCGGACCGGGCCGTGGCGCTGACCGGCCTCGATGTCGAGGCCCTGCGCCTCGACTTGGCGCGTGAGGTCGTCCGCGCTTTGGCCGAGGTGGTGGCCAGTGGCCGTGCGGTGGAGATCGCCCGCGAGCGGGTGCGGCTGGCGGATGAGGTGCTGCGCGCAACACGCGGCCGGGTCGAGGCCGGGCGGGAGGCCTTTCCGCAGCAGCGCCGGGCCGAGGTGGCGCGGGAGACCGCCGCGGTCTTCCTCGAACGCTCGGAGCGGGAGGCGGCGGTCGCGCTCCGCGCCCTCTCGGTGCTCCTGGCGACGCCTGCGATCGAGGTCATGCCCGCCCGGTCGGCCTGGTTCGACGACCCCGGCCCGCGCCCCGACCCTGCCAGGGCGCCCACCGCGCCGCCGGACCAGCTCGACCGCGCCAGGCTCGACGCGCTGATCGAGCAGCGCCGCGCCGAGCTCGACCTGCAGCGGCGCAACGCCGTGCCGGATGTCACGCTCGGCGCCGGCGTCCGCCGCTTCCGCGAGGCGGGCGGGGACACCGCCTTCGTGCTCGGTCTCAGCGTGCCGCTGCCGGTCTTCGACCGGAACCAGGGCAACATCCTGCGCGCCGGGGCCGAGCTGAACCGGGCCGAGGCCGAGGCGGAGCGCGGGAGACTCTATCTCGATGCCGCCCTGGGCGATGCCGAGCGCCGCCTGGACCAGTCCTGGCGGGCCGCCGACTCGCTTCGCCGCATCGTCCTGCCTGCGGCGGAGGAGGCTGCAGCCGGGGCGCGGGAGGGCTATGCGGCGGGCAAATTCTCGCTGCTCGAGGTGCTCGACGCCCAGCGTGCACTCTCCGATGCGCGCGAGCAGCGCAACGCCGCCCTGCTCGAGGTGCAGCAGCTGCGCGCCGACATCGCCCGGCTCCGCGGCCGTGCCCTCGCCACGGCAGGGAGGCCGTGACCATGAAATCCGCTCTCGGATTCCTTGCCGGTGCCGCCCTGGCGCTCGGCGCCGCGACGCTGGCGCCCGGCCTGCCTGCCGGCCTGCGCGCGGGCCTCGGCCTTGCCCCGCCGCATGCGAGAGGAGACCACGACCATGACCATGCAGCGCGGGTGTCGCATGACGATGAGGCCCCCGAGGGAACCCTCCGCATGACCCAGGAAGAAGCCGCCGCCGCCGGGATCGCGCTGGCGGAGGCCGGCCCCGGCATCGTCGCGCGCCGCGTCTCCCTGCCCGGCACGGTCGCCGCGAATGCCGATCGCCTGGCCCATGTCCCTGCCCGCGTGACCGGCATCGTCACCGCCCTGCACCGCCGCCTCGGCGACACGGTGGCGGCAGGCGAGGTGCTGTCGGTGGTCGAGAGCGCCGAGATCGCCATCGCCAAGGGCGACTACCTCGCCGCGTTGCGCACCACCGAGCTCGCCCGCCTCACCCATGAGCGCGAGCAGCGGCTATGGCAGCGCCGCATCTCTGCCGAGCAGGACTTCCTGAAGGCACGGACCGACTGGCAGGAGGCGCAGATCCGCCTCGATCTCGCTCGCCAGAAGCTCGCCGCCATCGGCCTCAGCGAGGCCGAGATCGAGGCCTTGCCGCGCCAGCCGATCGAGGCGCTGCGGCGCCAGGAGGTGCGGGCGCCGATTGCCGGGCGGATCACCTCCCGCCCCCGGATGCTTGGCGACGCGGTCTCGGCCGAGGCGGAGGTCTATACGCTCGCTGACCTCTCCACCGTCTGGGTGGAGCTGGCGGTGCCGCCGGCCGACCTCGCCTTCGTCGCGGACGGGATGCCGGTGCGCATCCGGGGCGAGGCGCGCGGCGAGGGCCGTATCGTCTTCCTCAGCCCGGTGCTCGACCCGGAGACGCGCTCCGCCCGTGCCGTGGTCGAGCTGCCGAACCCGGAGGGCGTCTTCCGCCCGGGCGGCTTCGTCACCGCTGAGGTCGCCGCCGCCCGCACTTCCGTGCCGGTGCTGGTGCCGCGTGGCGCGGTGCAGGAGATCGGCGGCGAGAGTGTCGTCTTCCTGCGCACGCCCGAAGGCTTCGCGCGGCGCGAGGTGGTGCTCGGCCGCGGCGATCAGGAGGGTGTCGAGGTCGTCTCCGGCCTCGATCCTGGCGAGCGCTACGCCGCCGCGGGCAGCTTCATCCTCAAGGCCGAGCTCGGCAAGGCCGAAGCCGGGCACGAGCACTAGCCATGATCGCACGCATCCTCGAAGCCTCGGTCCGCCAGCGCTGGCTGGTGGTGCTGCTGGTCGCCTCCGCCGCCGGGTTCGGCCTGCGCTCGCTGCAGTCGCTGCCGATCGACGCGGTGCCCGACATCACCAACAACCAGGTGCAGGTCAACACCCTGGCGCCTGCGCTGTCGCCCTACGAGGTCGAGAAGCAGGTGACGGTGCCGCTCGAGACCGCGCTGGCCGGCATCCGTGGCCTCGCCTCCACCCGCTCGCTGTCGCGCAACGGCTTCAGCCAGATCGTGGCGGTCTTCCTCGACGAGGTGGACATCTACTACGCCCGCCAGCAGGTGCTGGAGCGGCTGGCCGAGGCGCGCGAGCTGCTGCCGGTGGGCGCCGAGCCGCGACTGGGGCCGATCTCGACCGGCCTCGGCGAAGTCACGATGTGGACGCTCGACTGGGCGCCGCGCGCGCCCGGCGACACGGCGCGCGACGGCCGCCCCGGCTGGCAGGCCGATGGCAGCTACCTCACGCCCGAGGGCCAGCGCCTGGCAACGGCGATCGAGCGGGACGCCTATCTGCGCAC
The DNA here is from genome assembly GCF_000745835.1 of Belnapia moabensis DSM 16746. Classification (GTDB taxonomy): domain Bacteria; phylum Pseudomonadota; class Alphaproteobacteria; order Acetobacterales; family Acetobacteraceae; genus Belnapia; species Belnapia moabensis. The sequence goes on from NZ_JQKB01000008.1 coordinate 131,665, forward strand.
GCTGCAGGACTGGGTCATCCGCCCGCAGCTGCGCAACGTGGCGGGCGTCGCCGGCGTCGATGCCATCGGCGGCCTGGTGAAGCAGTACCATGTCGAGCCCGATCCGGCGCGGCTGATCGGCCTCGGTCTCTCCTTCGCCGCGGTGGCGGAGGCGCTGGAACGCAACAACCAGAGCCGCGGCGCCGGCTATATCGAGCGCGGCGGCGAGGGCTATGTCGTCCGCTCCGGCGGCCGGCTCGAAACATTAGAAGACATCCGCAACGTCGTCGTGACGACGCGGGAGGGCGTGCCCGTGCGCATCCGCGACATCGCCCGCGTCGAGGTCGGGCGCGAGCTGCGCACCGGCAGCGCCAGCGCGAACGGGGCCGAGGCGGTGGTCGGCACGGCGCTGATGCTGATCGGAGAGAACAGCCGCACCGTCGCCGCGGCGGTGGAGGCGAAGCTCGGCGGGATCGCCCGCACGCTGCCGCCCGGCATCCGGCTGCGCACCGTGCTCGACCGGACCGAGCTGGTCGATGCCACCATCCGCACCGTGGCGCGCAACCTCGCCGAGGGAGCGCTGCTCGTCGTCGTCGTGCTCTTCCTGATGCTCGGCAACCTGCGCGCGGCGGTGGTGACGGCGCTGGTCATCCCGGCGACGATGCTGCTGACCGCGACGGGGATGCTGGAAGGCGGCCTCAGCGCCAACCTGATGAGCCTCGGCGCGCTCGACTTCGGCCTGATCGTCGACGGCGCCGTCATCATCACCGAGAACAGCCTGCGTCACCTCGCCGCGCGGCAGCACGCGCTGGGGCGACTGCTGCTGCTGCCCGAGCGGCTGGAGGCGGTGGCCGCCGCGGCGCGCGAGATGATCCGGCCCTCGGTCTTCGGCCAGGCCATCATCATCCTCGTCTACCTGCCGCTGCTCAGCTTCGAGGGGGTGGAGGGCAAGATGTTCGCGCCCATGGCGCTGACCGTGATCATCGCGCTCGCCATGGCCTTCGTCCTGTCGCTGACCTTCGTCCCCGCCATGGTCGCCCTGGCGGTCACGGGACGGGTGGAGGAGAAGGACAACCCGCTCCTGCGCGCGCTCGGGCGCATCTATGCCCCGGCGCTGGACCTCGCCCTGCGGCGGCCGCTGCCGGTCGCCGGCGGCGCGGCGATGCTCTTCCTCGGCGCGCTGCTGCTCGGCACGCGGCTCGGCTCGGAATTCATCCCGCAGCTCGACGAGGGGAACATCGCCATGCAGGCGATGCGCATCCCCTCCACCTCGCTCACCCAGTCGCAGGCGATGCAGCTCGGGGTCGAGGCCGCGGTGTCGCGCTTCCCCGAGGTCGCGGTGGTCTTCTCGAAGACCGGCACGGCGGAGGTGGCGACTGACCCGATGCCGCCCAACATCTCCGACACCTTCATCATCCTGAAGCCGCGCGACCAATGGCCCGATCCGTCGCTGCCGAAGGCGGAGCTGGTGCGCCGCATCGGGGCGGCGGTACGGCGCCTGCCGGGCAACAATTACGAGTTCTCCCAGCCCATCCAGATGCGCTTCAACGAGCTGTTGGCTGGCACCCGCGGCGACCTCGCCGTCAAGGTCTTCGGCGAGGAGGCGCCGCCGATGCTGGCGGCGGCCGAGCGGGTCGCCGGCATCCTCCGTGGCGTCGCTGGCGCCGAAGATGTGCGGGTGGAGCAGGCGACGGGCCTGCCTTTCCTCGAGATCACCGTGGACAAGGCCGAGATCGCCCGGCGCGGCCTCGGCCTCGACGCGGTGCAGGAGGTGATCGGCACGGCGATCGGCGGGCGCGAGGCGGGCTGGATCTTCGAGGGGGATCGCCGCTTCGCCATCATGGTGCGGGTGGAGGAGGCGGTGCGGAGCGACTTCGAGGCGCTGCGCAACCTGCCGGTGGCGCTGCCCGGCGAGGCGCGCGCGAGCATCCCGCTCCGCAGCCTCGCCGCCTTCCGCCTGACCGAGGGGCCGAACCAGGTCAGCCGCGAGAACGGCCGGCGCCGCATCGTCGTCACCGCCAACATCCGCGGCCGCGACATCGCCTTCGTCGTCGCCGAGGCACGGGCGCGGGTGGAGGCGGAGCTGCGCCTGCCCGCCGGCTCCTGGCTCACTTGGGGCGGGCAGTTCGAGAATTTGGAGGCGGCGCGACAGCGGCTGCTGGTGGTGGTGCCGGCGGTATTCTTCCTGGTCTTCCTGCTGCTCTACGCCGCTCTCGGCTCGCCGCGCGACGCGCTGCTGGTGTTCAGCGCCGTGCCCCTGGCGCTGACCGGCGGCATCGCCCTGCTCTGGCTTCGGGACATGCCGCTCTCGGTCTCGGCGGCGGTCGGCTTCATCGCCCTCTCCGGCGTCGCGGTGCTGAACGGCCTAGTCATGCTGAACCACATCCGGCAGCTGCGCGCCGAGGGCCTCGGGCGGGAGGCGGCGATCCGCCAGGGGGCGATGGACCGGCTGCGGCCGGTGGCGATGACCGCGCTCGTCGCCTCGCTCGGCTTCGTGCCGATGGCGCTCGCCACCGGGGCCGGCGCGGAGGTGCAGAAGCCGATCGCCACCGTGGTCATCGGCGGCCTCGTCACCGCCACCCTGCTGACGCTGATGGTGCTGCCCGCGCTCTATGCGCGCTTTGGCAGCGCCGATCCGCCTGTGGCAGAGGCCGGAGCCGAAGGCCCGACGGGGGAGCCAAGCCCGCGACGGCGGGTGCCGGACTTGGCTCGCATCGGTTAAGCGCACCGACCGTGGCGGCGGCGCGATGGACCGCCGTTACCCCATTCGCTATGTTCCGCTGGATATGACGGATCGGGAGACCCGCATGCGCCGCCGCCTCGCCCTGCTCGGCAGCCTCGCTCTCGCCGGCACGGCCCGCGCGCAGGCGCCGGTGACCGTCTTCGCCGCCGCCAGCCTGACCGATGCGCTCCGCGCCCTCGCCTCGGAATGGCAGGCGCGCAGCTATCCGGCGCCGCGTCTCTCCTTCGCCGCTTCCTCGGCCCTGGCCCGGCAGATCGAGCAGGGGGCGCCGGCCGACCTCTTCATGAGCGCCGATGAGCGCTGGGCCGATTACCTGCAACAGCGCGGCCTGCTGGCGGAGAGGACACGCAGCAGCCCAATCGGCAACGCCCTGGTCCTCATCGCCCCGGCCGGTGCCGCCCGCCCGGTGACGCTGACGCGGGAGACCGACCTCGCTGCCCTGCTCGGCCCCAACGGCCGCATCGCCACCGGCGACCCGGCGCATGTGCCAGTCGGCCGCTATGCCGAGGCCGCGCTGACCTGGATGGGGCAATGGGGGGCGATCGCGCCGCGCCTCGCCCGCGCCGACAATGTCCGCTCCGCCCTGCTGCTGGTCGAGCGCGGCGAGGCGCCCTACGGCATCGTCTACGCGACCGATGCCGCGGCTGGCAGCGGCGTCCGCGTCGTCGGCACCTTCCCGGCGGCGAGCCACCCGCCGATTACCTATCCCTTCGCCTTGACCCGCCGGGCCGAGGGCCATGCGGAGGCCCGCGCCCTGCTCGGCTTCCTGGCCGGGCCGGAAGCGGCGCCGGCCTGGCAGCGCTTCGGCTTCTCGCTCGCGCGCTGACGGAGGTTTTTTCGCCGGGCGCCCAGGCGGAAGGCGCTACACTCGGCGGCATGACCGCCGAGGGCTCCTCCAACACTGCCAGGGATACCGGCCTGCTCAGCCTGCGGATCGACCTGCCGCAGGGTCGCGTCGGCCCCGGTAAGATCGACCTGCTCGAGGCGATCGACCGCGAGGGCTCCATCTCCGCCGCCGGCCGCGCTCTGGGGATGAGCTACAAGCGCGCCTGGGACCTGGTCGATGCGCTGAACCGGCTGCTCGGCCAAGCGGCGGTGGAGGCGAGTTCCGGTGGCCATCGCGGCGGCGGCGCGAGGCTGACCGAGGCTGGCCGCAGCCTTGTCGCCGACTACCGCGCCATCGAGCGGGCTGCCCAGCGCGCCGCGGAGCCTCGCCTTGCCGCGCTCCTGCTCCGAACGAAGGAGCCTCATACGGCGACGGAGTAGCGTGCCGCCGCCGCCCCGGCATGGACGTCGAAGCAGGCTGCCACCTGCCGCACGAAGCGGCGCCCGAGCGGCGTCACCTCCAGCCGTCCCGGCCCGCGCCGTACCAGCCCTTCACCTTCCAACTCCACCAGCCGCGGCAGGGCATCGCGGATCACCGCGGCCGCCTCCGGCCGGTCGAGGTCGAGGTCGAGGGCGAAGTCGCACATCAGCCGCTCGATCAGGTTGCCGCGCAGCCGGTCCTCCACCGTCACTGCGAGGCCGTGGGCGACGGGCAGGTGCCCGGCCGCCACCGCCTCGGCATAGCGCCGCTCGTCGACCAGGTTCTGCGCGAAGCCGCCCGGCAACGAGCCAATGGCCGAGGCGCCGAGCCCGAGCAGCACCGGCGCCGCATCCGTCGTGTAGCCCTGGAAGTTGCGGCGCAGCCGCCCCTCCGCCGCGGCGATGGCCAGCGGGTCCTCCGGACGGGCGAAATGATCGAGGCCGAGTGCGACATAGCCGGCCGCCACCAGCTCCCGTTCCGCCCGCTCGGCCTGGGCCATCCGTGCCGCGGCGCCAGGCAGCAGGGCGGCGTCGATCGCTCGCTGATGCGGCCGGGCGCTGGGCAGATGCGCATAGCCGAAGACCGCCAGCCGGTCGGCGCCGAGCCCGGCGGCGAAGCGCGCGCTGGCCGCCACATGATCCTCGGTCTGGCCCGGCAGCCCGTACATCAGGTCGATGTTGACCCCGGCGATGCCCGCCGCGCGCAGCATCCGCGCCGCCTCGGCGACCTGCTCCACCGGCTGTGGCCGCCCGATGCGCCGCTGGATCTCCAGGTCGATGTCCTGCACGCCGAGGCTCGCCCGGGTGAAGCCGAGCTCCCCCAGCGTCCCGGCGAGCGGCGCGTCGAACAGCCGGGGGGCCAGCTCGATCGCCAGCTCCGCCCCCGGCCGCAGGCCGAAGCGCTCCCGCAGCAGGCCGACCAGCGCCCGCAGCCCCTCCGGCCCGAGGATCGAAGGCGTGCCGCCGCCGAGATGCAGATGGGCGATGCCGCCATGCGCCGGCAGCGCCTCGGCGAGTTGCCCCGCCTCAGCCAGCAGCGCACCAAGATAGGCCTCGATCCGAGCCGCCGAGCGCGTCGGCCTCGTGTGGCAGGCGCAGTACCAACAGAGATCGCGGCAGAAGGGCACATGCACGTAGAGCGAGAGCGAATCGCCCGGGCTGACCTGTTCGGTCAGCCAGCGGCGATAGGTTGCTTCCTCCAGCGGCCCGAATTGTGCGGCCGTCGGGTAGCTGGTGTAGCGGGGCACCCGCGCCTCGGCGAGCAGCAGGCGGGAGGGCAGGGCGGTATCGGTCATGCCGGCAGGCTGCGCCCGCTCGGTGCGGGTGTCCTTGCGCCGGCGCAAACCGGCAGGACCCGCCTCTGGTCTTAACCGGACCGGGCTGGTACGGTATCGCCCCAGCCAAGGTAGCCCGCGTCTCAGTGCCCTCCCACACGTCCTTCCGCTTTGCCCTCCGCGAGGCCACAGCCGCGGCGCATGAGCGGCTGCACCACATCCCCGCCTTCGAGGCCCTGGCCGAGGGCCGGCTGGATCGTCCGGCCTATGTCGCGCTGTTGCGCCGCCTGCTCGGCTTCCATGCGGCGATCGAGGCCGCCCTCGCAGCCGCTCCGCCGCTCGGCCGCTACGGCATCGACCTGGCCGAGCGCCGCCGGGCGCCGCTGCTGTGGGCCGACCTCGCCCATCTCGGTGCCTTGGCCGAGGCGCCGCTCGCCCCCGTACCCGGCTTCGCCACCGCCGCTGAGGCGCTCGGCGCCCTCTACGTGACCGAAGGCTCCATCCTCGGGGGCCACCAGCTCGCCCGCGGCCTCGACCATCTGCTGCCGCCGGGTGAGGGGAGGGGCTTCCTCCTCGGCCATGGCGCCCGGCACGGGGCGATGTGGGCCGCCTGCTGCGCCGCCATCGAGGCCTGCGGCGCCGAGCCCGGCGGCCTCGCCGGGATGCAGGCCGGCGCCGCCGCGACCTTCGCCGCCTTCGAAGCCTGGTTCGCCTGACGGCCCATGCATGACCCTGGCATTGCCGCCGCAGCCCGGCTAAGGAACGCCCCCATGCCGCGCCCCTTCCGTTCCGCCGCCTTCGCCCTGCTGCTGGCCGCCGCCCTGCCCCTGCCGGCGGGCGCGCAGCTGCCGCCGCAATCCCAGGCTGCGGCGCAGACCAACCGCATCGTCGCCGTGATCAATGGCGAGGTGGTGAGCCGCGCCGACATCGTCGGCCGCGCCCGGCTCTTCGCCCTCAATGCCGGCATCGCCGTGGCACCCGAGGTGCTGGACCGCCTCACCCCGCAGGTCACCCGCCTGCTGATCGACGAGCGCCTTCGCCTGCAGGAGGTGCAGCGCCGCCGCATCCCCGTCGCCGATGGCGATGTCGCCGAGGCGGTGAAGGAGCTGGAGCAGCGCAACAACCTGCCGGAGGGCGCGCTCAGCCAGCAGCTCCGCCAGGTCGGCGTCCAGCCGCGCGTACTCTATGACCAGATCCGCACCCAGATCGGCTGGGCCCGGCTGCTGCGCCAGCAGCTCGGCCCCACTGCCGTTCCCTCCGATGCCGAGGTGCAGGAAACCATCCGCGCCGCCGCCGCCCGCACCGGGCAGCCGGAATACCTGCTCTCCGAGATTTTCGTCCCGCTCGACGACCCGCGGAACGAGGCCGAGGTCAATCGCTTCACCGAGGAGGTGATCCGCCAGCTCCGCGCCGGCATTCCCTTCCCGGTGGCGGCGACGCAGTTCAGCCAGTCGCAGACCGCCTTGCAGGGCGGCGACCTCGGCTGGACCCGGAAGGAGGACCTGGACCCGGCCGTCGCCGCCATCGCGGAGCGGATGCCGCCCGGCGCGATCAGCAACGCTATTAAGGTGCCCGGCGGCTACCAGATCATCGCGCTCCGCCAGAAGCGCGAGAGCGGCCGCGACCTCGCCACGCTCATCAGCGTCCGCCAGGCCTATTTCCCCTTCGCAGGCACGCTCGACCCCAACAACCCGACGCAGCAGCAGCGCGACCAAGTGGAGAAGGCCCAGCGCCTCGCCGCCAATGCCCGCAGCTGCGATGCGGTCGAGGCCGCGGCGCGGACCGCCGGCGGCGGCGACCGCGCCGCCGATCCCGGCCAGATCCGGCTGGAGACGGTGAACCCGCCGCCGCTGCGGGCCATGCTGGCGGGCCTCGCTCCAGGCAAGCCCTCGCAGCCCATCTTGATGCCGGACGGCGTGCTGGTGATGATGGTCTGCTCCCGCGAGCAGCGGAACCTCGCCGAGCTGACGCCCGACCAGGCCAAGCAGCAGATGCTGCGGGACCGGATCGAGCTGCTGTCCCGCCAGCTCCAGCGCGACCTGCGCCGCCGCGCCGTGATCGAGATGCGGAACTGACCACGCTTCCCTCGCTGCGGGAGACGATCGCCCGCCATGGGCTTGATGCGCGGAAGTCGCTTGGCCAGCATTTCCTGCTGGACGAGGCGCTTTGCGGCCGCATCGCTCGCCTCGCCGGCGACCTGACTGGGCGGCATGTGCTGGAGGTCGGCCCCGGCCCTGGCGGCCTAACGCGGGCCCTGCTCGCTGGCCCGGCCGAGACGGTGACGGCGGTGGAGCTCGACCGCCGCGCCATCGCCGCGCTCGCCGAGCTGGAGGCCGCCCATCCCGGCCGGCTCCGCGTCATCGAGGCGGACGCGCTGAGCATCGATGTCTCAGCACTCATCCCCGCCCCGCGCGCCATCCTCGCCAACCTGCCCTACAATGTGGCGACGCCGCTGCTGGTCGGTTGGCTGCGCGGCGCCGCGGCGCTGACCGGCATGGCGCTGATGTTTCAGCAGGAGGTCGCCGAGCGCATCTGCGCTGCGCCGGGGACGGAGGCCTATGGCCGCCTCGGCGTCCTCGCCCAGTGGCGCTGCCGCTGCGAGATGCTGCTGCGCCTGCCGCCCGGCGCCTTCAGCCCCCCACCCAAGGTCTGGTCCGCCGTGGTCGGCCTCACCCCGCATGCGGAGGATCCGGGCGAGGCGCTGTTCCGCAGCATGGAACGCCTGACCGCCGCCGCCTTCGGCCAGCGCCGCAAGATGCTGCGCGGCGCGCTCAAATCACTTGGCGATGCGGAAGGCCTGCTCGGCACGGCGGGGATCGCCGGTGACCGCCGGGCGGAGACGCTGAGCATCGCCGAATTCGACCGCCTCGCCCGGATGCTGCTCGCCCGCGCTTGAGGGGTGTTGCGGCGCAATAAGGCCCTTGGCCTCGCCTCACCGATTCGCCACCCTATCGCATTGTCCTCGAGGTGATACATGGCCGCAGCGGTTGATCCATTTCAGGGCGACGAGGCACTCCCGGCCCGCGCCGCGGTCGTGGTGATCGGCGGCGGCGTCATCGGCGTCATGGCCGCACTGACGCTCGCCGAGCGTGGCATCTCCGTCGCCCTGGTGGAGAAGGGCCGCATCGCCGGCGAGCAGTCCAGTCGCAATTGGGGTTGGTGCCGCAAGATGGGCCGCGACCCGGCCGAGCTGCCCCTCTCCCTCGAAGCCCTCCGCCAGTGGGAGGGGATGGAAGCCCGCATCGAGTCGCCGACCGGCTATCGTCGCGCCGGCGTCGTCTACCTGCACGAAACCCCGCGGCATACCGCGGCCCACGAGGCTTGGCTCGAGCATGCGCGGCAATGGCAGATCGATGCCCGCCTGCTCACCCCCGACCAGGTGGCGGAGATGTTCCCCCAGACCACCCGCCGCTGGGCCGGCGGCCTCCACACGCCGAGCGACGGACGGGCCGAACCCTCCTTGGCGGTGCCAGCCATGGCCGCGGCCGCGCGCCGCGCCGGCGCCGCGATCCTCACCGGATGCGCCGTGCGAGGCCTTGACCTGACGGGCGGCCGCATCGCCGGCGTCATTACGGAGCGCGGGCAGATCGCCTGCGACAGCGTGATCCTCGCCGCCGGCGCCTGGTCGCGCCTTTTTCTCGGCAACCATGGCGTCGACTTCCCGCAACTGAAGATCCTTGGCTCGGTCCTCCGCACCGAGAAGCTGGAGGGCCTGCCGGAGATGGCGGTTGGCGCCTCCGACTGGGCCTTCCGCAAGCGGCGCGACGGCGGCTACACGGTGGCGCAGCGCGGCGCCAGCGTTGCCGAGATCGTGCCCGACAGTTTCCGCCTGATGGGCGACTTCCTGCCCTCGCTTCGTAAGCAATGGCATGAGCTGCGGCTTCGCGTGGGCGGCCGTTTCCTCGAGGAATGGCGCATGCCGCGCCGCTGGTCGATGGACGAGGTGACGCCCTTCGAGCGCATCCGCGTGCTCGACCCGGCGCCGGTCCCCGGCATCCTCGCCGAGGCGCAGGCCAACCTCGCGCGCGACTTCCCGGCCTTCAAGGCGATGCGCGTCGCCGATAGCTGGGGCGGGTTGATCGATGCGACGCCCGATGCCGTGCCGGTCATTGGCCCGGTCGCGGCGCTGCCCGGCCTGGTCCTGGCGAGCGGCTTCTCCGGCCATGGCTTCGGCCTCGGCCCCGGTGCCGGGCGGCTGGCCGCGGAGCTTGCCATCGGCGCCCCGCCCGTCGTCGATCCGGCGCCCTTCCGGCTGGAACGCTTCGCCCGCGCCACCCGTCGCGCCGCCTGACCCGGAGAGACCCCATGCGCCGCCTCTGCCTCCTCGCCCTGCTCGCCCTCGGTCTCGCCGCCGGGCCCGCCGCTGCCCAGCCACGCCCCAGTGGCTCGGCGACGCTCGATGCGGTCCGCGCCCGCGGCCAGCTCCTCTGCGGCGTCTCGGGAGAGATCGCCGGCTTCTCGCTCGCCGACAGCCGCGGCGAGGTCCAGGGGCTCGATGCCGATTACTGCCGTGCCATCGCCGCCGCCGTGCTCGGCGATGCCAAGCGCGTCCGCTACGTCAACCTCTCGGCGCAGACCCGCTTCACCGCCCTGCAATCGGGCGAGATCGACGTGCTGATCCGCAATACCGGCTGGTCGCTGACGCGGGAGGGCAATCTCGGCCTGCTCTTCGCCGCGACGAATTTCTGGGACGGCACCACCTTCATCGTCCGCGCCGACAGTGGCGTGACGGAGCCCGGGCAGCTCGACGGCGCGACCGTCTGCGTCCGCCCCGGCACCAGCACGGAGCTCGACCTGGCCGACTTCTTCCGCACCCGCTCCATGCGCTTCACCCCGGTGATGATCGGCGGCGTGACCGAGGTGCAGGAGGCCTTTCTTGCCGGCCGCTGCGATGCCTTCCCCACCGATGCCTCGCAGCTTGCCGGCTTCCGCTGGCAGCTCGGGCCGGAGCGGGCGAAGGGCTACCGAATCCTGTCGCAGATGATCAGCACCGGCCCATCCGGCTCCATGGTCCGCAAGGGCGATGACCGCTGGTTCGACGTCGTGCGCTGGGTGCATTTCGCCCTGCTGACCGCCGAGGTGCTCGAGGTCCGCAGCACCGACCTCGCCAAGCTGGAATCGAGCACCAACCCCGACATCCGCCGCCTGCTCGGGCGCGAGGGCAATCTCGGCGAGGCGCTCGGCCTCGACAACCGCTGGGCCTATGAGGCGATCCGCCAGGTCGGCAATTACGGCGAGATGTGGGACCGCTCGATCACCCCGATGGGCGTCGAGCGCGGGCCGAACGCGCTCTGGACCAAGGGCGGCCTGCAATTCGCCCCGCCCATGCGCTGATCAGCCGATCCCGAACCAAGCCAGCAGCCCCGCCAGCGTGACGACGGAGAGCAGCGTGCTGGCCAGCACCGTCGCACCCGAGCGTGCCGCGCCGATGCGGTAGCGCTCGGCGAGCAGGAAGGCGTTCGCGCCCGTCGGCAGCGCCGCCGCCGTCACCGCGACCGCCATCTCCAACCGGTCGAGCCCCATCGCCGCGCCCACCAGCGCGACCAGCGCCGGCATCGCCAGCAGCTTGAGGGCCGTCGCCACCACTGTCTCCCGCCAGGCGCTGGCGACATCGAAGCGCGCCAGGCTACCGCCCAGGCAGAACAGCGCGACCGGCGGCGCCGCGCCGCCGAGCAGCGAGAGCGTCTGCCGCACCACGCCGGGTGGCGGCGGCAGGCCGACCAGCCGCCATACCAGCGCCGCCAGCACCGCCATGACGATCGGGTTCCGCGCCACGCCGAGCAGCGTCGCCCGCAGCACCCGCCGCCAGGGCGCCCGCGCATGCAGCCCGATCTCGGCGACGACGGTCGCCGTCCCCAGCAGCAGCATGGAATGCAGCGCCAGGATCGCCAGCAGCATCGCCAGCGCCGCCTGCCCGAAGGCTGCGAGAATGAGCGGGATGCCCATCATCACCGTGTTGCCGAAGGTGGCGTCGAGCGCCAGCATTCCCGCCTGGCCGAGCGGCATCCGCCGCCGCGCCAGCACCAGCACGCCCGCATAGAGCACCGCCGTCCCGAGGAAGAAGGCAAGCGCCGCCCGCCCGCCGCCACCCGCCCCGGTCGTTCCGCCAAGAAAGAGCAGCGAGGGCGCGCAGAAGGTGAAGACGAAGCGGTTCAGCGCCGCGAAGCCCGGCGCGTCGATGAAGTTTCGGCGGGCCATCGCCCAGCCGAGGCCGATGATGACGAAGACCGGCCCGACGACCTCGAGGACCGCCCCCACCCTACTCCCCCAGCAGCCCGGCGACGAAGCCCGGCAGCCAGGGCAGGCGGCTCCGCCGCGTCCGCGCGGCGTGCAGGATGGCGCGCGCCGCGGCGACGGTCGTGGCGAAGTCGTCATTCACCAGCACGTGGTCGAACTCGTCCCAGTGCCGCATTTCCTCGCGCGAGGCGGCCATGCGCCGGGCGATCTCCTCCTCGCCGTCCTGGCCGCGGCCGCGCAGCCGCCGCTCCAGCTCGGCGAGGCTCGGCGGCAGCAGGAAGATGCCGACGACATCCTCCGGCATCGCCAATTTCAGCAGCCGGTGCCCCTGCCACTCGATGTCGAAGAGAACGTCCTGCCCGGCCGCCAGCGCCGCCTCCACCGGGGCGCGCGGCGTGCCGTAGGAGCGGCCGAGGAAGCTGGCATGCTCGAGGAACTCGCCCGCCGCGACGCCGGCCGCGAATTGCTCGGCCGTGCGGAAGAAGTAGTGCTCCCCCTCCCGCTCGCCTGGCCTTGGCGCCCGCGTCGTCGCGCTGACCGAGAGCCGCAGCTCCGGCTCCAGCTCCAGCAGCGCGCGGGAGATGCTGGTCTTGCCGCCTCCAGGCGCCGCGGCGAGGACGAGGCAGCAGCCCTTACGCATCATTCGACATTCGCCGCCTGCTCCTTCAGCCGCTCGATCGCGGCCTTCAGTTCAAGCCCGGTGCGGGTGAGGGGGACGGAGGCGGATTTTGAGCAGAGCGTATTCGCCTCGCGCACGAATTCCTGGGTAAGGAAGTCAAGCTTCCGTCCCGCGCCTTCGCCCGCCTTCAGCAAGGCGCGGGCTGCCTCGATATGGGCGCCGAGCCGGTCCAGCTCCTCTCGCACGTCGGATTTCTGGGCGAGCAGCGCCACCTCCTGCGCCAGCCGCTCCTCCGGGACGCGCGCCGTGCCGGCCTCGCCGAGCAGGGCGGCGAGTTGGTCCAGCATCCGGCGCCGCTGCGCCTCCGGCTGGTCGGCCGCCTCGGCGATGGCTTGCTCGCGCAGCGCCGCGACCCCGTCGAGCAGCCCGGCGAGGATATCGAGCAGCTTCGCCCCCTCCGCGCGCCGCGCCGCGACCAGCCCCTCCAGCGCCTGGCCCCAGGCGGCAGTGAGCTCGCCCCGCTTCGCGTCCTCCTGCGACTCGTCCGGCTCCGGCACCTCGCTCCGCATGACGCCGGGGAGCGCCAGGAGCGCCTCGGCCCGCGGCGGCGCGCTGCCGGGGATGCGGGCGGCGAGGTCGAGCGCCAGCCGCAAGGCCTGGTCGAGCGCCGCGGGGTCGATGGCTAGGCGCGGCCGCTCCTCCCGCTTCAGGGTCAACGTCGCCGAGACATTGCCGCGCTTCAGCCGCTTGGTCAGCGCCTCGCGCAAGCTGGCTTCCAGCGCGTCCTGCCCGTTCGGCAGCCTGAGGCGAAGGTCGAGGCCCCGCCCGTTCACGCTGCGGAGTTCCCACACGAATCCGGTGCCATCGGCCAGCACGCCACTCTCGCGCGCGAAGCCGGTCATGCTCATAAGAGTGCCCATCGTCGCGCCTTGTCCCGCGCGGCGCGGCGGGATGCAAGCGATGGCAGCGTGGCGGCATGTGCTGGTGACGGGAGCTTCCTCCGGCCTCGGGCGGGCGCTCGCGCTGGCCTGCGTGGGGGAGGGGAGGGTGCTCCATCTCGGCGGGCGGGATGCGGCCCGGTTGGAGCAGGTGGCCGAGGCCTGCCGGGCCGCCGGCGCCACTGCCGTGCCGCGCGTGGTCGACGTTTGTGACGCCGGGGCGATGGCCAGCTGGATCGGAGGTGCCGGCCGGCTGGACCTCGTCCTCGCCAATGCCGGCATCTCCGCCGGCACCGGCGGCGCGGTGGAGCCCGCCTCGGTCGCCCGCTCAGTCTTCGAGACCAACGTCACCGGCGTGCTGAACACCGCCCTTCCGGCGATCGAGGCGATAGCCGCCCAGCCTCCCGGCCCGGACGGGGTGCGCGGCCGGGTGGCGGTAGTGGCCTCCGTCGCCGCCTTCGTGGCCGCCCCCGGCGCACCCGCCTATTGCGCCAGCAAGGCGGCGGTGCAGCGCTGGGCCGAAGCGCTGGATGCCAGCGAGCGGCGGCGCGGCATCCGCCTTCACGCCGTCTGCCCCGGCTATATCCGCACGCCAATGACGGCACGGAACGCCTTCCCGATGCCCTTCCTGATGGAGCCGGAGGAGGCGGCGCGGCGGACGCTGGCCGGCATCGCCGCCGGCCGTACCCGCATCGCCTATCCCTGGCCGCTCTACCTGGCGGCGCGGCTGGCGGGCGGCCTGCCGCCCGGCCTCCGCGCCCTGGTCTTCAACCGCTTCCCGGCGAAGGAGTAGTCCCCTTCCGCCGCATTGCCCGCTTCGCCAACAGGTTGAGCCCCTCCACCGCCGCGGCGAAGGCCATGGCAACATAGACAAAGCCCTTCGGCACATGCACGCCGAAGCCCTCGGCCACCAGCACCATCCCGATCATGACGAGGAAGGCCAGTGCCAGCATCACCACCGTCGGGTTGCGCTCCATGAAGCGGGAGAGCGCATCCATCGACAGCAGCATGGCCAGCACCGAGACGACGATCGCGGTGGCGATGATCCAGAATTCCCGCGTCAGCGCGACCGCCGCCAGGATGCTGTCCACCGAAAAGACGAGGTCGAGCAGCAGGATCTGGAACACCGTCGCCCAGAAGCCGGCGACCCGCGTATCCGCCTGATGCGCCGCCTCCTGGCTGTCCGGGTCGACGCGGTGGTGGATCTCGATCACCGCCTTGCCGATCAGGAAGAGCCCGCCACCGAGCAAGATCAGGTCCTTGCCGGAGAAATCCATCCCCGCCACCGCGAAGAGCGGCCGGGTCAGCGAGAGCAGCCAGGAGGCGCCCGCCAGCATGACGAAGCGCATCAGCACGGCGAGGCCGAGGCCGATCCGCCGCGCCTTCACCCGCTGCTCCTCCGGCAGGCGGTTGGAAAGGATGGCGATGAAGACGAGGTTATCGATACCGAGCACCACCTCCATCGCGATGAGTGCCACAAGGGCGACGATGATTTCACTTTCCATTCGTTCTGCTCTCCCGGTCGGGCGGCGTAACGCTTCTTCACTGCAGGCGCTGCCGTCAGGCCTTGGATCGCCATTCCGGCGCCCCACCTCGGAAGCTTAACACCATTGCGGAGACGATATTTGGGCATCCTCGGCCAAACGAGGCTCGGCCTCGTCCTGGCGCGGCGCGAACTGCGCGGCGGGATGCGGTCCCTGCGCATCGTGCTCGCCTGCCTCGCCCTCGGCGTCGCCGCCATCGCCGCGGTCGGGACGCTGCGCGCCGGCATCCAGGCCGGGCTGCGGGCCGATGGCGCCCGCATCCTCGGCGGCGATGTGGAGGTCCGCGGCGGTTCGCGGCCCCTGCCGCCGGAGCTGCTGGCCTGGGCCACCGCCCGCGGCGCCGTCCCTTCCGCCATCACCTCCCTCCGCGCCATGGCCGTCTCGCCGAAGGGCGAGCGCATGCTCGTGGAGCTAAAGGCGGTGGACGGCGCCTATCCGCTGATCGGCCGGCTGGAGCTCGACCCGCCCATGCCGCTCGCTGCCGGCATGATCGCCCTCGACCCACTGGTCGCCGGGCGGCTCGGCCTCGCCCTCGGCGACGAGGTGCGGATCGGCGAGGCGCATCTACGCTTCGCCGCGACGGTCAAGGTGGAGCCAGACAAGGTGGCGACGCCCGCCCTGTTCGGCCCTCGGGCTATGATCGCCGCCGCCACCCTGCCGGAGACGCAGCTGATCCAGCCCGGCAGCCTCTACCAGAGCGACCTCCGTCTCCGCCTGCCGGCTGGCGCCGACCCCAAGGCCTTCGCCGAAAGTCTGCAGGCCGCCTTCGCCGCCGAGGGTTGGCGCATCCGCACCGCCGATGCGGCGGAGCCGGGGGTGAACCGCTTCCTCGACCGCTCCGCCTCCTTCCTGACGCTGGCCGGCCTCACCGCGCTGCTGGTGGGGGGCATTGGCGTCGCCACCGGGGTACGCGCCTGGCTCGAGGCCCGAGCCCGCTCCATCGCCACGCTCCGCTGCCTCGGCGCGCCGTCCTCCGTCATCTTCCTTACCTATCTGATCCAGGTGATGGCACTGGCCGCGCTCGGCATCGTCATCGGTCTCACGGCCGGCTACGGGCTGACCTGGGCGGCGGCGCAGGCGCTGTCGGGCGCACTGCCGGTGCCGCCGCGCCTTGCCCCCTATCCGCGGCCGCTGATCGGCGCGGCGCTCTATGGCTTCCTCACCGCGCTCGCCTTCGCCCTCTGGCCGCTCGGCCGGGCGGCGCGGATCTCGGGCGCGGCGCTGTTCCGTGACGCCGTCCAGCCGGCCACCGGCCGCCCGGCCTGGCCGGTACTCGCACTCAACGCGCTCGCGGCCCTGGCGCTGATCGGCCTCGTCATCCGCAGCTCGGGCGATCCATACTTCGCCGCCGGCTTCTGCGGCGCGGCGATCGGGGCGCTGCTGCTCTTCCGCCTCGGCGCCGCCGGGCTGATGCTGTTCGCCCGACGGCTCGGCCATTTGCGGCGGCCGGCGCTGCGCCTCGGCCTCGCCAACCTGCACCGGCCCGGCGCGCCGACCGTGCTGCTGGTGGTCTCGCTCGGCATCGGCCTGACGACGCTCGCCGCCATCGCCCAGATCGAGGGCAATCTCCGCCGCGAGCTGGCCAATGAGATGCCGGCCAACGCGCCGAACTTCTTCTTCATCGACATCCAGTCGGACCAGGCCGGGCGCTTCGACGCGCTGGCCCGCGGCATCCCCGGCATAGAGGAGGTGAAGCGGGTGCCGAGCCTCCGCGCCCGCGTCGCCGCGGTGAAGGGCATTCCCGCCGAGCAATACCGGACGACGCCGGAGACCGCATGGGCGCTGCGCGGCGACCGCGGCCTGACCTACACGCCGGCCCCACCCGATGGCACGCGCCTCGTCGCCGGCCAGTGGTGGGCGGCCGACTACCGCGGCCCGCCGCTGCTCTCCTTCGAGGCGAACATCGCCAAGGGCTGGGAAGTTGGGCTCGGCGACGTCATCACCCTCAACATCCTCGGCCGCAACATCGACTTCACCATCGCCAACCTGCGCGACGTGAACTGGCGCGGCCTTGGGCTGAACTTCGCCATGGTCGCCTCGCCCGGCCTCTTGGAGGCGGCGCCGCACACCCATATCGCCACCCTCCGCGGCGATGCGGCGCAGGATGCGACGGTGCTCCGCGTGCTGACCGACGCCTTCCCCAATGTCACCGGCATCCGCGTGCGCGACGCGCTGGAGGCGGTGGCGACCCTGCTCGGCCGCATCGGCACGGCGATGTCGGCGGTCGGCGGGGTGACGTTGCTGGCGGGCGGTCTGGTGCTGGCGGGTGCCGTCGCCGCCGGACAGCGCCAGCGGGTGCGCGACGCGGTGGTGCTGAAGACCATCGGCGCGACGCGGCGGCAGATTCGCGCTGCCTGGATGGTGGAGTATGCGCTGATCGGCCTCGTCGCCGGGGCGCTGGCGGCGGTGGCGGGCAGTGCCGCCTCCTGGGCCGTCGTCACCCTGGTGATGCAGGCGCATTGGGCACCGCTGCCGGGGACTCTCGCCGCCACCGTGCTCGGCTGCGCCCTGCTGACCCTGCTCTGCGGCCAGATCGGCACCGCCCTCGCGCTCCGGGCCCGGCCGGCGCCGCTGTTGCGGAACGAATAAGGGGCATGCACACTTCTTCACATGAACCTAACCGGTCGCCGGGCCATATTAGGCAGGTCGGCGATTCCCTCGCCCGCCGGCCGGAGAGGTTGTGAGGTATCCTTCGATCTGCCGCTCCCGAATCCCGTTGAAACGGGTTACAGCCTGTCCATATAAACGCATATCGCGGGGATAACCCCCTTTGGGAGGTTCGAGACACCTATGGCCCTTCAACCCGACTATCGTGCCACGACGGGTGCGCCAGGCTGGGGTCGCGCGGCGACCGCCGACGCGGTCGCCGTCGATGCCGGGCTCCGGGCGTATATGCTCCGGGTCTATAACTGGATGGCTTCGGGGCTGGTGCTCACCGGCATCGTCGCCTACCTGATCGCCAACGTCCCTGAGCTCCAGGCGCTGTTCTACCAGCGTGTGATGACTCCGCGCGGCGCCGCCGTGCAGCCGACGATCCTGGCCTATATCGCCATGTTCGCGCCGCTCGCCTTCGTGCTGGTGCTAAGCTTCGGCATCAACCGGCTGTCCAAGACCACGGCGCAGGCCCTGTTCTGGGCCTTCGCGGCGGTGATGGGCGCGAGCCTGTCGCACATCTTCCTGGTGTTCACCGGCGCCTCGGTCGCGCGCACCTTCTTCATCACCGCGGGCATGTTCGCCGCCGTCAGCCTCTACGGCTACACGACGAAGGCGGACCTGACGCGGATGGGCAGCTTCATGATGATGGGCCTCATCGGCATCATCATCGCGGGGCTGGTGAACATGTTCATCGGCTCGACGGCGCTCCAGTTCGCCATCAGCGTGCTCGGCGTGGTGATCTTCACCGGCCTGACCGCCTATGACACTCAGCGGATCAAGGCGGACTATGTCGAGTACGCCTATGCCGAGGGCACGGAGCAGGCCGGCAAGCGCAGCGTACTGGATGCGCTCGGCCTTTACCTGAACTTCATCAACCTGTTCCAGCTGATGCTGCAGTTCATGGGCGTCCGCCAGAGCGACAGCTGATCTTCGCCGCAAGGCGAGAGGACGGGCCCCGGGGAGCAATCCCCGGGGCCTTTTTCATGGACGGAGCTGCAACACCCGTCCCGCACTCTCATCCGTCAGCAGGTAGATGAAGCCATCCGGCCCCTGCAGCACCTGGCGGAACCGCGTTCGCCCTTGCAGCAGCCGCTCCTCTCCTGTCACCCGGTCGCCCTCGGTCGAGAGCCGCACGAGGCCTGGCGGGTTGAGTGCCGCCAGGAACAGGCTGCCGCGCCAGGAGGGGAAGGCATCGCCCGTATAGAAGGCGATGCCGGAGGGGCTGACCGATGGCACCCAGTGATGAACGGGCTCTTCCATGTCCGGCCGCGAGGCGCCCTCGCCGATCCGGCTGCCGTCATAGTCGACACCCTTGGTGACGACCGGCCAGCCGTAGTTCCGTCCAGGCCGGATGATGTTCACCTCATCCCCGCCGCGGGCGCCGAATTCCGCCTCCCACAGGCTTCCCGTCCAGGGATTGAAGGCGAGGCCCTGCGGGTTGCGGTGCCCATGGGTGAAGATCTCAGCCCGCACCCCCGGCCGCCCGGCGAAAGGGTTGTCGGCCAGCGCCGCCCCATTCCGAGCCAGCCGCAACACCTTGCCGCCGAGGTCGTCGAGCCGCTGCGCCCGCATCTTGGTTGCGTAGCGATCGCCAGTCGCAAGATACATCGCCCCGTCCGGGCCGAAGGCGATGCGGCAGCCATAGTGGTTGCGCCCGCTCTCCTGCGGCGGTGTCGCGTCGAGGATGGGCATTGCCCCCTCGAGCGCCGTCGCATCCGCCGAGAGCCGGGCGCGAACCAGCCGCGTCAGCGCGCCGCCCTGCACCAGTGCCGCCTGGCATAGATAGATCTCCCGTGTTGCCTGGAAGTCCGGGGCAAGGGCCAGGTCCAGGAGCCCGCCTTGGCCGCGAGCCTCCACCGCTGGCACGCCACCGAGCGGGGCTGAGACCGCCCCATCCCGCCCGACCAGGCGCACCCGTCCCGGGCGTTCAGTGAGCAGCAGCCGCCCATCCGGCAGGAAGGCCCCGCCCCAGGGGCGGTCGAGGCCTGTGGCGAATTCGGTCACGCGAAATCCGCCCTGCGCGGCGGCAGCGGCGGGAAGGGCCATCACGGCCAACACGAGAAGGGTTTTCATCCGACGGAGATGGGCCTCCCGGCGGTGCCGGGAAGCCCATCGAACCCAGCCCCGGCCGGTTACCGACGAGGGTTCTGACCGCCGAATATGCTGTTCAGCAAGCCGCCGATGCCGCCGCCCTCCAGCTCGCCCTCGTGCTGGGGGAGGCGGCCTTGCGGTGTCATACGGTCCACCATCTCAGGCAGCACGCGGCTGACCTCGTTCATCAGCGTGCCGCGATCGGTCCCGGCATGCTGCGCGGCGGCATCCAGGTCGCGCGGATCGAAGGCGCGGGACAGCTCATCGCCCGAGACCTGCTGGTTCGGCCCAGGCTGCACCCAGCTGTCGACATGCCGCTCCAGCCCCTGGCTCCGTAGCCCACCCAGCAACCCGCCGAGCCCACCGAGGATGCCACCCGCCGCCGCGCCGCCGCCACCGCCAAGCAAGCCACCGAGGATGTCGCCGAGTCCCCCGCCGCCCGATTGCTGCGGCGCCTGCGCCTGGGCTTCAGTTGCCCCGGACTGGGAATGCTTCATCAACTGCTGAACCAGCAGCGCGATGGCCGCCATCTTGATCCCGCCTGACATGCCACCCGTCAGGCCGCCGCCCGAACGCCCGAACAATCCTTCACTCATCTGCCAATCCTCCCGCTGCTGGTGCGCTGCACCGGAGAACGCAGACGGATCGAAGTCGATGCCGGCCCGCCTATTGGAATCGCACCGACAGCGCGGAACCCAGGCGCAAGCGAAGGCTTATCGCCACGTATCGACAACAAGGGATTAGCGGCCATGGGTATCATCGGAACGATCGTCATCGGCTTCCTCGCCGGTCTCGTCGCCAAATTCCTCCATCCGGGCCGGGACCCCTCCGGCTTCATTATCACCACCCTGCTCGGCATCGTCGGCGCCGTGGTGGCGACCTATCTCGGCCAGGCCGTCGGTTGGTACCGGGCCGGGGAGGGGGCTGGCTTTATCGGCGCGGTAGTCGGCGCAGTCATCGTGCTGGCCATCTATAACATCGTGACCCGCCGCTCCGCCGCCAACCGGATCTGACGGTGCGGAAGGGAAGTCAGGCCAGATAAGGCTTGACTTCCCTCGCCGATCCGACCATACGCCCCGGCTCTACTCAGATCGGGACGCGGGAGGCGTCCGGCCATCCTTCGAGGCGGCCGGCGCCGTGAGCACCGCGGCTCCCTGACCGCAGGGACGTATCATGGCAAAGAAGATTACCGGCTACATCAAGCTGCAGATACCGGCCGGCAAGGCGAACCCCTCGCCGCCGGTGGGTCCGGCGCTTGGTCAGCGCGGCCTCAACATCATGCAGTTCGTGAAGGAGTTCAACGCGGCGACTCAGGGCCTCGAGCCCGGCACGCCGACGCCGGTGGTCATCACCGCCTTCTCCGACCGCACCTTCGCCTTCATTACCAAGACGCCGCCGAACACCCATTTCCTGCTGCGCGCCGCCAAGATCGACAAGGGCAGCCAGACGCCGGGCAAGGGTGGCTCCGTGGGCCGGGTGACCAAGACCCAGCTGCGCGAGATCGCCGCGACCAAGATGAAGGACATGAACGCCAACGACGTGGAAGCGGCGGTGCGCATGCTGGCGGGCTCGGCCCGCTCCATGGGCCTCGTCGTGGTGGAGGGCTGATCCGATGGCCAAGCAGGGCAAGCGCCTCAAGGCGATCTACGGCTCCTTCGACCGTGACACCATCGTGCCGATCCAGCAGGCGATCAGCCTGGTGAAGGCGAATGCCAAGGCGAAGTTCGACGAGACCATCGAGATCTCGATGAATCTCGGCATCGACCCGCGCCATGCCGACCAGATGGTCCGCGGTGTGGTCGGGCTGCCGAACGGCACCGGCAAGACCGTCCGCGTCGGCGTCTTCGCTCGCGGCCCGAAGGCCGATGAGGCGCTGGCCGCCGGCGCCGATGTGGTCGGCGCCGATGACCTCGCCGCTGCCGTGCAGGAAGGCAAGATCGAGTTCGACCGCTGCATCGCCACGCCGGACATGATGGCCCTGGTGGGGCGCCTCGGTAAGATCCTCGGCCCGCGCGGCCTGATGCCGAACCCGCGCCTCGGCACCGTCACCATGGATGTCCGCGGCGCCGTTACGGCGGCCAAGGCCGGCCAGGTGGAGTTCCGGGCGGAGAAGGCGGGCATCGTCCATGCCGGCATCGGCAAGGCGAGCTTCGACGAGGAGAAGCTCCTCGAGAATGCCCGCGCCTTCGTCGAGGCGATCCAACGCGCCAAGCCGGCGGGCGCCAAGGGCACCTATGTGAAGAAGGTGTCGGTCGCCTCCACCATGGGCCCCGGCGTGAAGGTCGACGTCGCCTCCTTGAGCGCGACGGCCTGAGATCCCAATTCGCTCGTCCCATGACGGGGCGAGTGCGCAGGGGCGGCCTCCGGGCCGTCCCGAACCTGTCCGAGACCGCGGGTGCTCCTCTGGGGGCCTAAAGGGGGTATCCCCGCCAGCGATAGACGGGGTGCGGAGCGTTTCGACGCCGGGGCGACCTGGCGACGCTGATGGCTTGGCAATCCCGCTCAGACAGTCGAACCGGGGTTCATGGCATTCCGCCGTGAGCCCCCGCGTGAACCGGCCGGAGCCCCTCCACCAGGCGCCGGCCACCGACGGAGACGGGATATGGACCGCACGGAAAAGCGCGAGTTCATCGCCCAGCTGTCCGAGGTGTTCGCAGATACCTCCTTCGTGCTCGTCGCCCAGAACAAGGGGCTGACGGTCGCGGATGTGAGCGAGCTGCGGCGCCGCATGCGGGCTGCTGGTGCGACGTACAAGGTCGCGAAGAACCGGCTGGCCATGCTCGCCCTCGACGGCACCCGCTTCCAGACCGTCTCGCCGCTGCTGAAGGGCCCGACCGCGCTTGCGTGGTCGAAGGACCCGGTGGCGGTGGCGAAGACGGCCGTGGATTTCGCCAGGGGTAACGACAAGTTCGTGATCCTGGGCGGGGCACTCGGGACCCAGGCCTTGAACCCCGATGGGATCAAGGCCCTGTCCGAGCTGCCTTCGCTCGAGACGCTGCGGGCGCAGCTGCTGGGTCTGATCCAGACCCCGGCAACGCGCATCGCCGGGGTGCTTCAGGCCCCCGGTTCGCAGCTGGCGCGGGTGTTCAGCGCCTTCGCGAAGAAGGACGAGGGTGGGGCGGAAGCCGCCTGACCAATGGGATAGCCCCCACCATGGGTGGGGGTGTTGCAAACGGCAAGCCAAGCCATTAGATCAAAGGGTACACAGACATGGCCGATCTCGCAAAGCTGGTCGATGAGCTCTCCAGCCTGACCGTCCTGGAAGCCGCCGAGCTCTCCAAGATGCTGGAGGAGAAGTGGGGCGTCTCCGCCGCGGCTCCGGTCGCGGTGGCGGCGGCGCCTGCCGCCGGCGGTGGTGCTGCCGCGGCCCCGGCTGAGGAGCAGACCGAGTTCACGGTCACCCTGACCGCGGCCGGTGACAAGAAGATCAACATCATCAAGGAGATCCGCACCATCACCGGTCTCGGCCTGAAGGAGGCCAAGGATCTGGTCGAGGGCGCGCCGAAGGTGGTGAAGGAGGCTGCGTCGAAGGACGAGGCCGCCAAGATCAAGAAGGTGCTGGAAGAGAACGGGGCGACCGTCGAGGTCAAGTAAGGTCGCTTCTGCTGCAATCCCCGCCCTGGCAGTCCGTCGCCGGGGCAGGGGCCATACTATCGGAGGTACGGGCGGGAACCCATTGGGTTGCCGCCCGTGCTGCCGTTTCTCCCCGGCGGGCGTGGCGGGGCGAAGCGATGGACGGGCATTGATACGGCACGCGACGGGCGGTGGCCCGAGCGAGAGGGATACGGGACAGGCATGAACGCTATCACCAAGTCGTTCACCGGGCGCAAGCGCATCCGCAAGAGCTTCGGCCGGCTGCCAGAAGTGGCGCCGATGCCAAACCTCATCGACGTGCAGCGGGCCTCCTACGAGGCCTTCCTGCAGATGGAGGTCAACCCTGACGCGCGCACCCATACTGGGTTGCAGGAAGTTTTTAAATCGGTTTTCCCGATCGACGACTTCGCTGGCCGTGGCCGGCTGGAATTCGTCCAGTACGAGCTCGAAGAGCCGAAATACGACGTCGAGGAGTGCATCCAGCGCGGCCTGACCTTCGCCGCGCCGCTGAAGGTGCGTCTCCGCCTCATCGTCTGGGATGTGGATGAGGACACGGGTTCTCGTTCCGTCCGCGATATTAAAGAGCAGGATGTCTACATGGGCGACATGCCGCTCATGACGGACAACGGCACCTTCATTATTAACGGCACCGAGCGGGTCATCGTTTCCCAGATGCACCGCAGCCCGGGCGTGTTCTTTGATCACGACAAGGGTAAGACGCACAGCAGCGGCAAGTACCTCTTCGCCGCTCGTGTCATCCCCTATCGCGGTTCCTGGCTCGACTTCGAATTCGATGCCAAGGACATCTGCTACGTCCGCATCGACCGGAAGCGGAAGCTCCCGGCCTCGACCCTGCTGCTGGCGCTCGACAGCGCCCGGACTGAGGCGCTGCGCGCGGAGAAGGGCACCAATCTGGAGCCCAACGAGATCCGCGGCATGGATGCTGAGGAGATCCTGGGTGAGTTCTATAGCCAGGTCGCCTTCACCCGCAGTGCCCAGGGCTGGTCGCGCCCCTTCGACCCGGAGGCCTTCCGCGGCGTGAAGCTGCAGGAGCCACTGATCGATGCCAAGACCGGCCAGGTCGTCGCGGAGAAGGACGCGAAGCTGACGCCGCGCGCCGCCCGCAAGATCGCCGAGGGCGGCACGACGGAGGTGCTGGTCGGCCGCGCCGACCTGCTCGGCCGCTTCGTTGCCGAAGACCTCGTCGACATGAACACGGGCGAGATCTGGGCCGAGGCCGGCGAGGAGCTGACCGAGCCGAAGCTGGCGGCGATCGAGGCGGCCGGCCTCGACCGGCTGCCGACGCTCGCCATCGACCAGTCGGTTGGCCCCTGGATGCGCAACACGCTGGTGGTGGACAAGAACACCAACCGCGACGAGGCGCTGATGGACATCTACCGGGTCATGCGCCCGGGCGAGCCGCCGACGCCGGAGACCGCCGAGACCCTGTTCCGCGGGCTGTTCTTCGACCCCGAGCGCTATGACCTTTCCTCGGTCGGCCGGGTGAAGATGAACATGCGCCTCGGTTTCTCCGCCGAGGAGGTGCCGGACACCACGCGTACGCTGCGCAAGCAGGACATCATCGCCACGGTTCGCGTGCTGCTCGAGCTGAAGGACGGCCGCGGCCAGATCGACGACATCGACAATCTCGGCAACCGCCGGGTGCGTTCGGTCGGCGAGCTGATGGAGAATCAGTACCGCGTCGGCCTGCTCCGTATGGAGCGCGCGATCAAGGAGCGGATGGGGTCGGTCGATATCGACACCGTCATGCCGCATGACCTGATCAACGCGAAGCCGGCGGCGGCTGCGGTGCGGGAGTTCTTCGGCTCCTCGCAGCTCAGCCAGTTCATGGACCAGACCAACCCGCTTTCCGAGGTGACGCATAAGCGCCGCCTCTCGGCCCTCGGCCCGGGCGGCCTGACCCGTGAGCGCGCCGGCTTCGAGGTGCGCGACGTGCACCCGACGCATTACGGCCGCATCTGCCCGATCGAGACGCCGGAAGGCCCGAATATCGGGCTGATCAACTCGCTCGCCACCTTCGCCAAGGTGAACAAGTACGGCTTCATCGAGACGCCCTACCGCCTGGTGCGGGACGGCAAGATCGTCGGCGAGCCGCGCTACCTCTCCGCCATGGAGGAGGAGCGACT
Organism: Belnapia moabensis DSM 16746; assembly: GCF_000745835.1. GTDB lineage: Bacteria > Pseudomonadota > Alphaproteobacteria > Acetobacterales > Acetobacteraceae > Belnapia > Belnapia moabensis. The sequence goes on from NZ_JQKB01000008.1 coordinate 156,791, forward strand.
GGTCGTCGCCCAGGCCGATGCCGAGGTCGATGCCGAGACCGGCGAGTTCAAGTCGGAGCTGGTGAGCGTGCGTCAGGGTGGCGACTTCCGGCTGGTGAAGCCGGAGGAGGTCACCGCCATCGACGTCTCGCCGAAGCAGCTCGTCTCGGTGGCCGCGGCGCTCATCCCGTTCCTCGAGAACGACGACGCCAACCGCGCGCTCATGGGCTCGAACATGCAGCGCCAGGCGGTGCCGCTGGTTCGCGCCGATGCGCCGCTGGTCGGCACCGGCATGGAGGCGGCGGTCGCCCGGGACTCCGGCGCGACCATCGTCGCCCGCCGCGACGGCGTGGTGGACAGCATTGACGGCGCCCGCATCGTGGTGCGCGCGACGGGCGATGACGGCACCACCCGCGGCGTCGATATCTACCGGCTGCGCAAGTTCCAGCGCTCCAACCAGTCCACCTGCATCAACCAGCGCCCGCTGGTGAAGGTGGGCGATGCCGTGCGCGCCGGCGAGATCATCGCCGACGGGCCGAGCACGGAGCTGGGCGAACTGGCGCTGGGGCGGAACGTCCTAGTCGCCTTCATGCCCTGGAACGGGTACAACTTCGAGGACTCCATCCTCATCAGCGAGCGGATCGCCAAGGACGACGTCTTCACTTCGATCCATATCGAGGAATTCGAAGTCATGGCCCGCGACACCAAGCTGGGCCAGGAGGAGATCACCCGCGATATCCCGAATGTGGGTGAGGAGGCGCTGCGCAACCTCGACGAGGCCGGCATCGTCTATATCGGCGCCGAGGTGCAGCCGGGCGACATCCTGGTCGGCAAGGTGACGCCGAAGGGCGAGAGCCCGATGACGCCGGAGGAGAAGCTGCTCCGCGCCATCTTCGGCGAGAAGGCCTCCGACGTGCGCGACACCTCGCTCCGGCTGCCGCCGGGCGTGGCGGGCACCATCGTTGATGTCCGCGTCTTCTCGCGCCGCGGCGTCGACAAGGACGAGCGCGCGATGGCGATCGAGCGGGCCGAGATCGAGCGGCTCGCCAAGGACCGCGACGACGAGAAAGCCATCCAGGAGCGGTCCTTCCACAGCCGGCTGCGCGAGCGCCTGCTGAACAAGAAGGCCTCCGGTGGCTTCCGCGGCGTCAAGGCGGGCACGGTCATCACCGATGAGGTGCTGGACCAGTTCGCCAAGGCCACCTGGCGCCAGATCGGCGTGCAGGACGACGCAGCCATGGCCGAGATCGAGGCGCTGAAGCGCGAATTCGACGCCGCCGTCGAGCGCCTGCAGAAGCGCTTCGAAAGCAAGGTCGAGAAGCTGCAGCGCGGCGACGAGCTGCCGCCCGGCGTGATGAAGATGGTCAAGGTCTTCGTCGCGGTGAAGCGGAAGCTGCAGCCGGGCGACAAGATGGCCGGCCGGCACGGCAACAAGGGTGTGGTCTCGCGGGTCGTGCCCGTGGAGGACATGCCCTTCCTCGAGGACGGCACCACGGCCGACCTCGTGCTGAACCCGCTCGGCGTGCCGTCGCGGATGAATGTCGGGCAGATCCTCGAGACCCATCTCGGCTGGGCTTGCGCCAATCTAGGCCGCCAGGTCGGCGACCTGGTCGAGGAGTACCGCCGCACCGGGGCGATGCGGGATGAGCTGATGGCCCATCTCCGCGCGACCTATGGCGACGAGGTCTTCGAGCGCGACATCGCCCCGATGAGCGACGATCAGCTCATCGAGCTCTGCGACAACCTGAAGAAGGGCATCCCGATCGCAACGCCCGTCTTCGACGGTGCGCGGATGGCGGATATCGAGGGCATGCTGGACCGCGCCGGGCTCGACAGCTCCGGCCAAGTCTGGCTGACCGATGGCCGCACCGGCGAGATCTTCGAGCGGAAGGTGACGGTCGGCATCATCTACATGCTGAAGCTGCACCACCTGGTCGACGACAAGATCCACGCCCGCTCCATCGGCCCCTACTCGCTCGTCACCCAGCAGCCGCTGGGCGGCAAGGCGCAGTTCGGCGGCCAGCGCTTCGGCGAGATGGAGGTTTGGGCGCTGGAGGCCTATGGCGCCGCCTATACGCTGCAGGAGATGCTGACGGTGAAGTCGGACGACGTGTCCGGCCGCACCAAGGTTTACGAGGCGATTGTCCGCGACCAGGACAATTTCGAGGCCGGCATCCCCGAGAGCTTCAACGTCCTGGTGAAGGAGCTGAAGTCGCTCGGCCTCAACGTAGACCTGGAGACTCGCGGCAGCTGAGGCTGCCGCCCATATCTTTCCTACACAGCCGCCCCGCCGCGCGCGGGGCGGCGGGCTGGACCACAAGGAAGGCCGCATGAACGAGCTGATGAAGATCCTGGGCCAAACCGGCCAGGCGATGACCTTCGACCAGATCAAGATCTCGATCGCCTCGCCGGAGCAGATCCGCTCCTGGTCCTATGGCGAGATCAAGAAGCCGGAGACGATCAACTACCGCACCTTCAAGCCGGAGCGGGACGGGCTGTTCTGCGCCCGCATCTTCGGCCCGATCAAGGACTACGAGTGCCTCTGCGGCAAGTACAAGCGGATGAAGTTCCGCGGCATCATCTGCGAGAAGTGCGGCGTCGAGGTCACGCTGGCCAAGGTGCGCCGCGAGCGCATGGGCCATATCGAGCTGGCCAGCCCCGTCGCCCATATCTGGTTCATGAAGTCGCTGCCCTCGCGCGTTGGCCTGATGGTCGACATGTCGCTGAAGGAGCTGGAGAAGGTCCTCTACTTCGAGTCCTATGTCGTCCTTGAGCCGGGCCTGACCGATCTGAAGCTGCACCAGCTTCTGAACGAGGACCAGTACCAGGCGAAGATGGACGAGTTCGGCGAGGACGCCTTCTCCGTCGGCATCGGCGCCGAGGCGGTGAAGGGGATGCTCTCCGGCATCGACTGCGACAAGGAGGCCACCCGGCTGCGCGCCGAGCTGAAGGAGACCACCTCCGAGGCGAAGCGCAAGAAGCTGGTGAAGCGTCTGAAGCTGATCGAGGCCTTCGCCGAGAGCGGCGCGCGTCCGGACTGGATGATCCTCGGCGTCGTGCCGGTGATCCCGCCCGAGCTGCGCCCGCTGGTGCCGCTCGACGGCGGCCGCTTCGCGACCTCCGACCTGAACGACCTCTATCGCCGCGTCATCAACCGGAACAACCGGCTGAAGCGCCTGATCGAGCTGCGCGCCCCGGACATCATCGTCCGGAACGAGAAGCGCATGCTGCAGGAGGCAGTGGACGCGCTGTTCGACAACGGCCGCCGCGGCCGCGCCATCACCGGCGCCAACAAGCGGCCGCTGAAGTCGCTCAGCGACATGCTAAAGGGCAAGCAGGGCCGGTTCCGCCAGAACCTGCTCGGCAAGCGCGTCGACTACTCCGGCCGCTCGGTCATCGTGGTCGGGCCGGAGATGAAGCTGCACCAGTGCGGGCTGCCGAAGAAGATGGCGCTCGAGCTGTTCAAGCCATTCATCTATTCGAAGCTCGAGAAGTACGGCCATGCCACCACCATTAAAGCCGCCAAGCGGATGGTGGAGAAGGAGCGTCCCGAGGTGTGGGACATTCTCGAGGAGGTCATCCGCGAGCACCCGGTCATGCTGAACCGGGCGCCCACGCTGCACCGCCTCGGCATCCAGGCCTTCGAGCCGGTCCTCGTCGAGGGCAAGGCGATCCAGCTCCACCCGCTGGTCTGCACCGCCTTCAACGCCGACTTCGACGGCGACCAGATGGCCGTGCACGTCCCGCTGAGCCTCGAGGCCCAGCTGGAAGCGCGCGTGCTGATGATGTCCACCAACAACATCCTCAGCCCGGCCAACGGCAAGCCGATCATCGTGCCGAGCCAGGACATCGTCCTCGGCCTCTACTATCTCAGCCTGGAGACGCCGGAGTTCCGCGTCGCCGATGAGAAGGAGGCCCCGGCCTTCGGAACCATGGGCGAGATCGAGCAGGCGCTGGCCGCTGGCGCGATCCAGCTCCACACCAAAATCCGTATGCGGCGCCCGGCGATGGACCGCGACGGTAAGGTTGCGATGGAGCGGGCGGTGACGACGCCGGGCCGCGTCATGATGGGCCAGCTGCTGCCGCTGCACCCGCAGCTGCCCTTCAGCCTCATCAACCGCCAGCTGACGAAGAAGTCGATCTCCGACGTCATCGATGCCGTCTACCGGCATTGCGGCCAGAAGGAGAGCGTGATCTTCGCCGACCGGCTGATGGGCCTCGGCTTCCGCCAGGCGGCCAAGGCCGGCATCTCCTTCGGCAAGGACGACATGATGATCCCGGCCAGCAAGCCGGAGATGATCGGCAAGACCAAGGCCGAGGTGAAGGAGTTCGAGCAGCAGTATCTCGACGGGCTCATCACCGCCGGCGAGCGGTACAACAAGGTCGTCGACGCCTGGTCGCGCTGCACCGAGGAGGTGGCGCAAGCCATGATGAAGGAGATCTCCCGCCAGGAGGTCGGTCGGCCGACCAACAGTGTCTGGATGATGTCGCACTCCGGTGCGCGCGGGTCGCCCGCGCAGATGCGCCAGCTGGCCGGCATGCGCGGCCTGATGGCGAAGCCGTCCGGCGAGATCATCGAGCAGCCCATCATCTCCAACTTCAAGGAGGGGCTGACCGTCCTCGAATACTTCAACTCCACCCACGGCGCCCGGAAGGGCCTCGCGGACACGGCGCTGAAGACGGCGAACTCGGGCTACCTGACCCGCCGCCTGGTGGACGTCGCGCAGGACTGCATCATCGTCATGAACGATTGCGGCACCGAGCGCGGCATCACCGTGCGCCCGGTGATGGATGGCGGCGAGGTCATCTCCTCGCTCTCCGAGCGCATCCTCGGCCGCTTCACCCAGCGTGACGTGGTCGACCCGGCAACGGGCGAGGTGCTGGCCGCCCGGAACACTGTGATCGAGGAGCCGGATGCCGAGCGCATCGAGGCGGCGGGCGTGGAGGAGATGTATATCCGCTCCGTCCTCACCTGTGACGCCGGCGTCGGCGTCTGCGGCCATTGCTACGGCCGCGACCTGGCCCGCGGCACGCCGGTGAATGTCGGCGAGGCGGTGGGTGTCATCGCCGCGCAGTCGATCGGCGAGCCGGGCACCCAGCTGACCATGCGCACCTTCCATATCGGCGGTGCGGCGCAGCGCGGAGCCGAGCAGTCGGCGGTGGAAGCCACCAATGACGGCACGGTCAAGATCGCCAACCGCAATGTGGTGGCCAACAGCGCCGGCGCGCCGGTGGTGATGAGCCGGAACTGCGAGATCGTGCTCAGCGACATGGCCGGCCGCGAGCGGGCGCGCTACCGCGTGCCTTACGGCGCCCGGCTGCTGATCGATGAGGGTGCCACAGTCTCCCGTGGCCAGAAGCTGGCCGAGTGGGATCCCTTCACCCTGCCGATCATCACTGAGCGGGCGGGCACGCTGGAATTCGCCGATCTCATTGAGGGCGTGACCCTCTATGAGGAGACGGACCCGGTGACCGGCCTCAGCTCCAAGGTGGTGCGCGAGCCGGCCGACAAGGCCCGCAATGCCAATCTCCGGCCGCGGCTGCTGCTGCGCTCGGCGGATGGAATGCAGCAGTACTTCCTGCAGCCGGCCTCGGTGCTGAACGTCGAGAATGGCGGCGTGGTGAAGGCGGGCGACGTCCTGGCCCGGCTGCCGCGCGAGTCGTCGAAGACCCGCGACATCACCGGCGGTCTGCCGCGAGTGGCCGAACTCTTCGAGGCCCGCCGGCCGAAGGACCACGCGATCATCTCCGAGATCGACGGCCGCGTGGAATTCGGCAAGGACTACAAGGCGAAGCGCCGCATTGTCGTGGTGCCGGAGCAGCAGGGCGACGAGGCCCCGGTGCCCCGCGAGTACCTGGTGCCGAAGGGCAAGCACGTCTCGGTGCAGGAAGGCGACTACGTGAAGGCCGGCGACCCGCTCGTCGACGGCCCGCGCGTGCCGCATGACATCCTGCGCGTGCTGGGCGTCGAGGCGCTGGCGAACTATCTGGTGAATGAAATCCAGGACGTCTATCGACTCCAGGGCGTGAAGATCAACGACAAGCACATCGAAGTCATCGTTCGGCAGATGTTGCAGAAGGTCGAGATCCTCGAGCCCGGTGACACGACCTACCTGGTCGGCGAGCAGGTGGACCGGATCGAGTTCGAGCAGGAGAACGAGAAGCGTCTCCAGGCCAAGGAGCGGCCCGCCCGGGCCGAGCCGGTGCTCCAGGGCATCACCAAGGCCTCGCTGCAGACGACGAGCTTCATCTCGGCCGCCTCCTTCCAGGAGACGACGCGGGTGCTCACCGAGGCGGCGACGGCCGGCAAGGTCGATGTGCTGGCCGGCCTCAAGGAGAACGTAATCGTCGGGCGGCTCATCCCGGCCGGTACGGGCTCCGTGATGAACCGCCTGCGGGCCCTGGCGGCGCAGCGGGACCGTGGGCGCCTGCCCACGGCCCAGCCGGCCCTGCCGGAGCCGGGTGGACGTCAGGCAGCCGAATAAGCTGCCTCTGCTTTGATACGGGGCCGGGTTCCTTCGGGAGCCCGGCCCTTTCTTTTATCCGGGCTTTTTCATTCCCGTTGCTCTGCTTCGCTTGACTCATCCAGCCGCACCGCGTAGGTAGCCCGCCCTTGGCAAGGCCGGGCGCTGCGGCGCCGGACAGCCAGGAAACTTTGGTCCACAACGCTGCGCGTCCGGCACCGCGACCCTTGAGGTTGCTCAGGCCGGGTGCCGGTCAGGGCGCCCGCCGGCGAGCTACAGGCTCCGCCCGTGCGGGCTTCTGGCTTTGCGTGGCTGCGGGGCCCAGGACGGTACACGAAGGGGCGTCATGCCGACGATCAACCAGCTCATCGCCCAGGGGCGCGAGCCGAATGCGAAGCGGAACAAGGTTCCGGCGCTGCAGGGCTGCCCGCAGAAGCGTGGCGTGTGCACGCGCGTCTACACCACCACGCCGAAGAAGCCGAACTCGGCGCTTCGTAAGGTGGCCAAGGTGCGTCTGACCAATGGCTACGAGGTGGTGAGCTACATCCCGGGCGAGGGCCACAACCTGCAGGAGCACTCCGTGGTGCTCATCCGCGGCGGCCGCGTGAAGGATCTTCCGGGCGTCCGCTACCACATCCTCCGCGGTGTCCTGGATACGCAGGGCCTGCCGAAGCGTCGTCAGCGCCGGTCGCTGTACGGCGCGAAGCGGCCGAAGTAGGAGAGGCCGAGGCATGTCTCGCCGTCATAGCGCGCAGAAGCGCGAAGTCCTGCCCGACCCGAAATTCGGGGATCTCGTCCTCAGCCGTTTCATGAACGTGCTGATGTACGACGGCAAGAAGAGCACTGCGGAGCGTATTGTCTACGCCGCCATGGACACGCTTAAGCGGCGCGTCGGCCCCAATGGGGACCCGCTGCGCATGTTCCATGAGGCCATGGACAACGTGAAGCCGGCCGTCGAGGTCCGTAGCCGCCGTGTCGGTGGCGCGACCTATCAGGTGCCGGTCGAGGTTCGCCCGGAGCGCCGTCAGGCGCTGGCGATCCGCTGGTTGATCGAATCCGCGCGCAAGCGCGGCGAGAACACGATGGAAGAGCGCCTCTCCGGCGAGTTGATGGACGCGGCGAACAACCGCGGCACGGCCGTTAAGAAGCGCGAAGACACGCACCGGATGGCGGAGGCGAACAAAGCCTTCAGCCATTACCGCTGGTAATCCGGACCCGATCGAGGAACGACGACGATGGCGAAGGCGAAGTTTGAGCGGAACAAGCCGCACTGCAACATTGGGACGATCGGGCATGTCGACCATGGCAAGACGTCGCTGACGGCGGCGATCACCAAGGTTCTGGCGGAGACGGGTGGCGCGACCTTCACGGCCTATGACCAGATCGACAAGGCGCCGGAGGAGCGGGCTCGTGGCATCACGATCTCGACCGCACATGTCGAGTACGAGACGCAGAACCGCCACTACGCGCATGTGGACTGCCCCGGCCACGCCGACTACGTGAAGAACATGATCACGGGCGCGGCGCAGATGGACGGCGCGATCCTGGTGGTCTCGGCCGCTGACGGCCCGATGCCGCAGACGCGCGAGCACATCCTGCTGGCCCGCCAAGTTGGCGTCCCCGCCCTGGTGGTGTTCCTGAACAAGATGGACCTGGCCGACCCCGACCTGGTCGAGCTGGTGGAGATGGAGGTGCGCGAGCTGCTCTCCAGCTACCAGTTCCCGGGCGACGACATCCCGATCATCAAGGGCTCGGCGGTGGCGGCCCTCGAGGACAAGACGCCCGAGATCGGCAAGAACGCCGTGCTCGAGCTGATGGCGGCGGTGGACAGCTACATCCCGCAGCCGGAGCGTCCGAAGGACATGCCGTTCCTGATGCCGATCGAGGACGTGTTCTCGATCTCGGGCCGCGGCACGGTGGTGACGGGTCGCGTCGAGCGCGGCATCGTCAAGGTCGGCGAGGAAGTCGAGATCGTCGGGCTGAAGAACACGGTGAAGACGACGGTGACCGGCGTCGAGATGTTCCGCAAGCTGCTGGACAGCGGCGAGGCGGGCGACAACATCGGCGCGCTGCTGCGCGGCACGAAGCGCGAGGACGTCGAGCGCGGCCAGGTCCTGGCCAAGCCCGGCTCGATCACGCCGCACACCGGCTTCAAGGCCGAGGCCTACATTCTGACCAAGGAGGAGGGCGGGCGCCACACGCCGTTCTTCACCAACTACCGGCCGCAGTTCTACTTCCGGACCACCGACGTGACCGGGATCGTGAAGCTGCCGGAAGGCGTCGAGATGGTGATGCCGGGCGACAACGTGACGATGGATGTCGAGCTGATCGCCCCCATCGCCATGGACCAGGGGCTCCGCTTCGCCATCCGCGAGGGCGGCCGCACCGTCGGCGCCGGCGTCGTTGCGAGCATCGTGAAGTAAGCC
>NZ_JQKB01000009.1 GCF_000745835.1 Belnapia moabensis DSM 16746
GTAAGCAAAGGAGCCCATGCTGTCCTCGTCCTCGACGGCGCGGGCTGGCACACCTCACCCAAGCTGCAACTGCCCGCAAACATCAGCCTGCTGCCGCTGCCTCGCTATGCGCCCGACCTGAACCCGGTCGAGAACCTGTGGGAGTTCCTGCGGGCCAACTTTCTCAGTCATCGCGTGTGGGAGAGCTACGACGCTATCGTGGACGCCTGCTGCTCAGCCTGGAACGCGCTGATGCGCAGACCAGAGCAGGTCACCTCCATCACCACCCGTGCCTGGGCTCAGGTCAAGCTCTAGGGCGGCTGGTATGAGAGGCTTCGCCATGAAGACGCGGCTGAAGCTCTTCTGAACCTCGCGCCCCGTCTCGGCATAGCCGCGGCGGGCGTAGAGGGCGATGTTCCGCTCCATCAGGACATTGGTGTAGAGCCGCACCTCCGGCAGGCCGCGCCGGGCCGCCTCGGTCTCGACGAAATCGAGCAGCAAGCGGCCCTCGCCGTGGCCCTGGCGGGCCGGGTCGACGGCGATGTTGTCGAGCAGGAGGTGGTCCGGATGCTGCTCGATGACCACGAGGGCGACGGGCGCGCCTGCCTCCTCCAGCACCCAGGCCTCGCCGGCGGCGATGCGCGCGGCGTAGTCGTCCTCCATCGGCATGGGGCGGCGGCCGATGACCGCCACCCAAGGGGCATAGGCGCGCTCGACGATGGCCGCCAGGACCGGCGCCTCCTCGGGCCGGGCCGGGCGGATGGTCATACGGCGGTGCCGCCGACCGTGAGGCCGGCGAGCTTCAGCGTCGGCTGGCCGACGCCGACGGGGACGCCCTGGCCCTGCTTGCCGCAGGTGCCGATGCCGGGGTCGAGCGCCATGTCGTTGCCGACCATCGTGACCTTGGTGAGGCTATCCGGGCCATTGCCGATCAGCGTCGCGCCCTTCACCGGGGCGCCGATCCTGCCGTCCTCGACCATATAGGCCTCGGAGGCGGAGAAGACGAACTTGCCGCTGGTGATGTCGACCTGGCCGCCGCCGAAATTCACCGCGTAGAGGCCGCGCTTCACGCTGCGGAGAATTTCCTCCGGCGCGTGCTGGCCGCCCAGCATCACCGTGTTGGTCATGCGCGGCATGGGGATATGGGCGTAGCTCTGGCGGCGGCCGTTGCCGGTGGAGGCGACGCCCATCAGCCGCGCATTCTGCCGGTCCTGCAGGAAGCCCGTCAGGATGCCGTCCTCGATCAGCACGGTGCGGTTGGAGGGCGTGCCCTCGTCATCGACGGTGAGGCTGCCGCGGCGGTCGGGCATGGTGCCGTCATCGATGACGGTGACGCCCGGGGCGGCGATGCGCTGGCCGAGCAGGCCGGCGAAGGCCGAGGTCTTCTTGCGGTTGAAGTCGCCCTCAAGGCCATGGCCGATCGCCTCGTGCAGGAGGATGCCGGGCCAGCCAGGGCCGAGCACCACCTCCATCTCGCCAGCCGGGGCCGGGACGCTGTCGAGGTTGACGAGGGCCTGGCGCAGCGCCTCATCGACGGCGCCCTGCCAGACCGGCTCGGCCAGGATGCGGGCATAGTCGAAGCGGCCGCCGAGGCCGTGGCTGCCGGTCTCGCGCCTTCCGTCCTGCTCCACCACCACGGCGACGTTGAGGCGGACCAGCGGGCGGATATCGGCGACGCGGGTGCCGTCCGGGCGGATGATCTGCACCGCCTGCCATTCGCCGAAGATCGAGGCCATCACCTGCTTGACGCGCGGGTCGCGGGCGCGGGCGAAGGCGTCGATCTCGCCGAGGAGGGCGGTCTTGGCGCCGAAATCCATCAGCGCCAGCGGGTTGCCGTCGGCGTAAAGCCGGGCATTGGTCGAGCGCGGGGCGAGGTCGAGCGTGCCGGAATGGCCGTGGCGGACGGCGCCGACCGTCTCCGCGGCGCGCTTCAGCGCGGCTTCCGACATCTCGCCGGAATGGGCGTAGCCGGCGGCCTCGCCGGCGACGGCGCGCAGGCCGAAGCCGCGTGTGGCGTCGAAACTCGCCGAGCGGATGCGGCCGTCATCGAGCGAGATGCCTTCGCTCTCGCGGTACTCGAGGAAAAGCTCGCCGTCGTCGGCGCCGGAGAGCGCCTCGCGGACCAGGCGCTCGGCGCCGGCGCGGTCGAGGCCTTCCTCGGCGAAGAAGAGGCGATCGGTGACCGAAAGCGGCGTGTCGAGCGGCATAGTGGGGCTCTCCGAGGGGCTGGTTATGCGGCCAGTTCGGCCAGCAGGCGGGCTTTCGGGAAACGCAGCAGGGCGGTGGTGCCCTGGCCGGGCGTGCTGTCGAGGGTGAGGGTCGCGCCCTGCGCCTCGGCCAGCGCCCTGGACAGATATAGGCCGAGGCCGGAGCCGGGGAAGCGCCGGGACAGCGAGGAATCGAGCTGGGTGAAGGGCTCGAAGGCGCGCGAGATGTCGCCCGGGGCGATGCCGATGCCGGTGTCGCTGACCTTGAGCAGCAGGTCGCCCTCGGGCGCGATCTCGGCGCCGAGGGTGACGCTGCCGCCGGCGGGGGTGAATTTCACCGCATTGGCGAGCAGGTTGAGCAGCACCTGGCGCAGCCGGAGCTCATCGGCGCGGAGCAGCGGCAGGTGCTGGGGCAGGCTGGCGGCGAGGCTGACCCCGGCCGTCGCCGCCGTCGCCTGCATCATCTGCACCGCGCCCTCGGCCAGGGGCAGCACCGCCACCTGACCCTCGGTGACCTGGAAGCCGGTCGTCTCCGAGCGGGTGACGTCGAGGATGTCGTCGATCAACGAGAGCAGGTGGCGCCCGGCCTCGTGGATCGATTGGACGTAGTCGAGGCGCCGGGCCGGGTCGGCGTCGATCAGGTAGGCCTCGGAGAAGCCGATGACGGCGTTGAGCGGCGTGCGCAGCTCATGGCTCATGGTGGCGAGGAAGCGGGACTTGGCGCGGTTCGCCGCCTCGGCCGCGTCGCGGGCGCGCTCCAGCTCGGCGCGGGCGCGCAGCTCCTCGCTGATGTCCCGGTAGCTGCGGATGTAGCCGACGCCGCCGACGCTGTCGGTGGTGATCTCGACCATCCGGCCGCCGAGCAGCCGGCGATGGGTGGAGGGCACCGGCCAGGGCCGGTCCGTCGGCACCAGCGCCAGGGCTTCGGCAAAGGCGGCCGGGTCGAGGTCGCCATTGGCGGCCTGCAGCTGGATCAGCGCCTGGATCGGCTGGCCGGGCCAGACCGCCTCGGCCGGAAGACCGTTCAGGGTGGCGGCGATGCCGTTGGCGGCGACGACGCGGCCTTGCATGTCGAACAGGATGATGCCCTGGCGGCTGTGGTCGAGCATGGCCTGAAGGATGGCGGCGCGGCTGCGCGTCTCTTCCTCCGCCCGGACCAAGGGGGTGATGTCGGCGGTGGTCACGACGAAGCCACCGCCCGGCGTCGGGTCCGAGGTGACTTCCAGAATCCGGCCGCCCACGCCCGGGCGGGTGTAGCGGGAGGGCTGGCTACGATCCATGGTGAGGGCGAGCTGCGCCGCCTGGGCGCCGCTCTCGCCGCCGACCTCGTGGGCGAGCTGGTCCTCGATCAACTCCTCGAGGCTGCGGCCGGGGCGGAGGCCGCCCGGCGAATAGCCGCCGAACTCGGCGGCGAGGGAGTTGGCGGCGATCACCCGGCGGTCCGGTCCGTAATAGCAGATGCCGTGCCGGGTATTCTCCAGCATCACCTGCAGCACGCCGGCCCGCTCACGCGCTGCGGCCTCGGCGCGGGTGAGGGCAGTGATGTCGGTATAGGTGGTGACGAAGCCACCCTCAGGGGTCGGGTTTGTGGTGACTTCGATCACCTGGCCTTCCACCCCGGGCCGGACGAAGCTGAGCGGGCGGCTGTAGTCGTCCGCGACGATCCGCGGGATCGTCGCTGGATCGAGCAGGCCGGCGGCGGCGATGTCGGCGACCACGTCGCCCCAGGCGCGGCCCGGCTCGAAGGCCGCCGGGTCGAGCCCATTGAGGCGGGCGGCAAGCGCATTGGCGGTCACCAGCCGGTGCTGCCGGTCGAACAGCGCGATGCCATGCAGCATGTTGTCCATCATCACCAGCAGCTGGGCGCTGCGGTCGGCGGCGGCGGCCTGCGCCTCCAACAGATTGGTCACGTCGGAATGGGTAACGACGAAGCCGCCATTCGGCGCCGGGTTCGAGGATACCTCGACCAGCCGGCCACCGGCGGTGCGGCGCAGGTAGCGGTGCGGCTTGCTGCGGTCGAGGGTGAGCCGCGCCTGCTTGATCGCCGCAGTCGCCTCGGCGTTGCCGTAGATGCCGGTGGCGGCGCTCCGCTCCACCAGATCCTCGAGCGAGTCGCCAGGTTGCAGAGGCACGCGGCCGCTTTCCCCGGCCAGTTCCTCGGCCAGGGAGTTGAAGGCGATCAGCCGGCGGTCCGGGCCGAAGTAGGAGATGCCATGCCGGATGTTGTCGAGCATCAGCTGCAGCGTGGCGGCGCGGTCGGAGGATTCAGCCTTGGCCTCCTCCAGCGCGGTCACATCGGACTGGGTGATGACGAAGCCACCCTCCGGCGTCGGGTCGCTGGCGATGTCGATCACCCGGGCGTCGGGCATGCGGCGCTGGATGCGCGCCGGGTGGGAGCGGTCGCGGCCGAGCGCCGCGGCGTAGCGCCGGCTCGCCTCCGGCTCGGGACCGAAATAGCCGAGGGCGTGCTGCTCGCGGAGGATGTCGTCGAACAGCCAGCCGCTGCGCTCGTGCAGGTCGGGCAGCCCGTGATGCGGCCCGGCCAGGCTGTTGGCGAGGATCAACCGGCGGTCCGGCCCGTAATAGGCGATGCCGTGGCGCACGCTGTCGAGCGTGACCTGGAGGACATGGGCGCGATTCTTGGCCTCGGCCTCGGCCTTGGCGCGGGCGGTGATGTCGGTGAAGGTGATGACGAAGCCGCCATCCGGCGTCGGTTCGCTGTAGACCTCGACCACCTGGCCGCCCGGCATGGGCCGCGTGCGCCGCCAGGACCGGCTGCGGTCGACCTTCAGCAACATGGCCAGGGTTTCGCTGCCCTCCGGCTCCGGGCCATACATGCCGCGGGCATGGTGCATGCGGATCTGGTCTTCGATGCTGATGCCGGGCGCCAGCTCCGCCGCCGAGAGCCCGCCGATCTCCGTGGCCAGGCTGTTGGCGACGAGCAGCCGCCGGTCGGGGCCGAACAGCATGAAGCCGTGCCGCATGGTCTCGAGCGCGGCGCGCAATATGGCGGCCTGGGAGCGCGCGGTCTCCTCGGCCTGGACCAGTGCGGTGACGTCGGCGAAGGTCAGGGCGAAGCCGTCGCCCGGCATCGGATCGGAATGGATCTCGATCAGCCGGCCGTCCGAGGTCTGGCGCATGTAGCGGTGCGGCTGGCTGCGGTCGAGCGCGAGCAGCTTTTCGATCTCCCGCTCGGGCTCGGGGCCGAGGCCGCCGATCGCGGCCTGGCGTTGCAGGATGTCGAGCATCGACGTCCCGGGCGGCAGCGGCGCGTCGCCCTCGGGGAAGGGGAGGTTGTCCGGCCCGCTATAGAGTCGGTGCACCGCGATCAGGCGCTGCTCGGCATCGTAGAGGGTGATGCCGTGCCGCATCGCCTTCAGCATCGCCCCTTGCAGCTCGGCGCGCTGGCGCAGCTCGGTCTCGGCGCGGGTGAGGGCGGTGATGTCGGTGATGGTGATGACGAAGCCGCCATCCGGCATCGGGTCCGAGGTGACGTCGAGCATGCGCCCGTCGCGCGTCGGGCGGGTATGGCGCTGCGGCTTCGAGCGGTCGGCGGCGAGCGCCGCGGCGGAATAGCGTTCGTCGAGCGCCGGGTCGCCGGAGACGGAGGCATCGCGCTGGGCGGCGATCAGCTCCTCGATGCGCAGCCCTGGCACTACAAGCTCGGCGGGGACGCCGGCCAGCTCGTGCATCAGCCGGTTGGCCGCCACCACGCGTCCTTCGGCATCGAACAGGGCGATGCCGTGGCGCATGTTTTCGATCATCGCCTGCAGGGCAGCGGCGCGGGCCTCGGCGGCGCGCTCCGCCTCGATCAGCGGCGTGACGTCGGACCAGGTGATGACGAAGCCGCCGTCGGGCGTCGGGTCGGAGCGCGAATCAACGATGCGGCCGTCATGCAGGCGGCGGCGAACGAAGCGCGGCAGCCGGCGGTCGTGACGGGTTGCGGCCTCGGCGATGGCGGCCGCCTCCGCCCCTTCGCCGAACAGGCCGCGGGCGAGCTGGACGGCGGCGATCTCGCCGGCGGTGGTGCCGGGCGGCATCTCGCCCGGGTGGAGGCCGGCCAGTTCGGCGGCGAGGTCGTTGGCGGCGATCAGCCGCTGGTCCGCGCCGAACATGGCGATGCCATGGTGCATCGTCTCCTGCATGGTCTGGAGCAGCTCGGCGCGCGCCCGCGAGGCGGCTTCGGCCTGGGCGATCGGGGTGATGTCGGTATAGGTGACGACATGGCCGCCTGGGCCTATCGGGTTGGAGATGACCTTGATCACCCGCCCGTCCGGCGTGGAACGGGTGATCTCATGGTAGCGGCCGGTCGGGCGTGCGGTCAGCCGGTCGCGCTCAGCCGCTGCGGCCTCGCCGCTGCCGAAGACGCCGCGGGCATATTGAAGGTCGATGAGCTCGGCGCGGGGACGTCCGGGGACCAGATCCTCGGGCGCCAGGCCAGTGCTGGAGGCGGCGAGGGCATTGGCGGCGACGAGCCTGTCGTCAGGCCCGTAGATGAGGCAGCCATGCTGCATCGAGTCGAGGGCGGCGGTCAGCGTGATGGCACGGTCCCGGGCGGCTTCCTCGGCCCGGGTACGGGCGGTGATGTCGGTATAGGTGACGATGAAGCCGCCATCCGGTGTCGGGTTACAGGCGATCTCGAGCACGGTGCCGTTGGGGCGGATGCGGACATAGCGGCCGGGAATGGTCCGGTCGAAGGCGCTGATGGCGGCCAGGCGCCGCTCGGTGGCCTCGGCATCGCCGAACTCGCCGGCGGCGGCCTGGGCGGCGACGATCGCCGCGTGGGTCGCGCCGATAGGGATGGTCTCGCCGGGGATGGCGCCGTAGCGGCGGGCCAGGTCGTTCGCGGCCACCAACCTGTCCTCGGCGTCGAACAGCGCGATGCCGTGCTGCATGCTGACGAGCACCAGCCGCAGCAGGGCAGGTTGGTCCGCCCCCGGCGCGACTGCGGCTTCTCCCTCGGTCATGTGGCTCTCCCGGGAGCGCGCAGCCCGTGCAATGCGAGCAGCGCCGCGGTCAGCACCAGGACGGCGGTCGCCTGATGCAGCGTGCCGAGCCAGACCGGCACGGCATGCAGCAGCGTGGCGACACCCAAAGCGTATTGCAGCACCACCGTGACGCCGAGGCCAATGCAGGCGCTGCGGGCGAAGCCGGGCGGCAGGCGGCGCCAGCCGGCGAAGGCGGCCCCCAGCGCGGCCAGGGCCGCTAGGCTCGCCAGCAGCCTGTGGTTGAATTGAACCGTGGCGATATTGAGTGTGAGGTTGGCCCAGGCGGAATCGAGGCGCCAGTACCCCGTGGGCACCAACCGTCCTTCCATCAGCGGGAAGGTGTTGTAGTCGAGGCCCGCGCGGTTGCCGGCGACGAAGCCGCCCGCGAGCATCGCCGCGGCCAGCAGCCAGGCAGCCGCCTTGGCCTGGCGGTGGATGCTGCCGACGGCGGGGAGCGCCTCGGCGGGGCGGGGGCGCAGCAGGCTGAGGCCGGTCCAGGTCAGCGCCGCGAAGAGGCCGAGCGCGAGGCTCAGATGCATCACCAACCGGTATGGGGAGACGGCCGTGCGGTCCGCCTCGAAGCCGGAGGCGACCATGAACCAGCCGACCGCGCCTTGCAGGCCGCCCAGCACCAGCAGCAGCAGCAGGCGCCCCTTGTATCCGGCCGGAATGCGGCCGCGCAGCCAGAACCAGGCGAGCGGCAGAGCATAGGCGAGTCCGATCAGCCGGCCCCAGAGCCGATGCGCCCATTCCAGCCAGAAGATCTGCTTGAAGCCCTCGATCCCGAAGCCTTGGTTGACGAGCTGGTATTGCGGAATGGTGCGGTAGAGGTCGTAGAGGCGTTGCCACTCGGCATCGGAGAGCGGCGGCAGGGCGCCGGAGAGCGGCGCCCATTCCATGATGGACAGGCCTGAGCCGGTGAGGCGGGTGGCGCCGCCGAGGGCGACCATGACCCAGACCATGGCAGCCACGCCGAGCAGCCAAAGGCCGATAGCGCGGGGCGCCGCCCGGCTGCGGACCGGGTGCGCGGAGGGAGCATCGAAAGGCATCCCCATACTATAGGATGGCAAGGCGATCAGGACACCAACCGAACGCCGCCCCGGCGCAACAATCGGCGCGGCTTGCGGCGCGCTCCCGTGGCTGCTACCGCAGCGGCGCGATGCAGACCGCCCCCGATGCGGCCGGTGGCCCGGCCAATCTCCCCTTGGCGGCTCCGGCTGGCTCCCCCCTGATCTCCGTCGTCATCCCGGTGCGGAACGAGGCGCCGAACATCGCGCCGCTGGTCGCCGAGATCGAGGCGGCGCTGGCCGGGATGGCGCATGAGATCGTCTATGTCGACGACGGCTCGACCGACGGGACGCCGACTGCCTTGCGCGAGGCGGCGGGCGCGGCGCCGCTCCGGCATCTGCGGCACCGGGCGAGTTGCGGCCAGTCGGCCGCCGTCATCACCGGGGTGAAGGCGGCGCGGGGAGCCTGGATCGCCACCCTCGACGGCGACGGGCAGAACGACCCGGCGGACATCCCCCGGCTGCTGGCGCGGGCGCAAGCCGAGATGGGGCCGGTGCTGGTGGCGGGGCATCGGGTGACGCGGCGGGACAGTTGGGTGAAGCGCCGGTCCAGCCGCATCGCCAACCGCATCCGCGCCCGGCTGCTCGGCGATGCGACGCCGGATACCGGCTGCGGGCTGAAGGTCTTCCCGCGCGCGCTCTTCCTCGACCTGCCGCATTTCGACCACATGCACCGCTTCCTGCCGGCGCTCGTGCTGCGCCAGGCCGGGCGGGTGGTGAGCGAGCCGGTGAACCATCGGCCGCGGGTGCGCGGGCGCTCGAATTATGGGACACTGGACCGGTTGGCGGTTTCCATCTTCGACCTCCTCGGGGTCGCCTGGCTGCAACGGCGCGGCTCCCGTCCGGTGGTCGAGGAGTGAGCGAGCGGGGGCGGGCGGTCGCCAAGCTCCTCGTGCTGGCGGCAGGGCTGGTGGCGGCCGGGCTGCTGCTCAGGGCGCTCGGCGGGCTGCTCGGGACGGAATGGGTGGACCGCGCCATCCGCGGGCAGGGGCTTTGGGGCGAGGGGATCTTCCTCCTCGTCGGGATGGCGGCGACGGCGGTAGGCATCCCGCGCCAGGGCGTTGCCTTCCTCGGGGGCTATGCCTTCGGCGCGGTGGTGGGGACGGGGCTCGCGCTGCTGTCCCAGTTGCTGGGCTGTGCGGTCTCCTTCCTCTGGGCGCGACTGGTCGGGCGCGGCTGGGCGGAGCGGCGACTGGCCGGGCGCTTCGGGCGGCGGCTCCGGCCGCTGCGCGACCTGCTGGCGGCTAGTCCCTTCGATGCGACGCTGGCGCTCCGGTTGCTGCCGCTTGGCAACAACCTGGCGCTCAACCTGCTGGCGGGGATGGCGGGGATCGCGCTGCTGCCCTTCCTCGCCGCCTCGGCGATCGGCTACCTGCCGCAGACGGTGGTCTTCGCCCTGCTCGGCAAGGGGGTGCGGGTGGACGGGGCCTGGCAACTCGGGCTTTCGGCCGTGCTGCTGCTGGGCTCGGTGGCGATTGGCTTCGCCCTGCTCAGGCGGCACCGGGCGGGGCGGGCGCTAGAGGAGTAGCGCCCACGGAGGCCACTCAGTGCAGCACGAATTGGCCGTTGGCGAAGCGCAGTTCAGCCGGGCGGGTGAGGGCGGCGGAGGCGACGCGGACGGAGTGCAGTGGTCCCTCGATCTCGCGCCGCCAGAATTCCAGGAAGCGGGAGAGTTCGGGGAAGGCCGGAGCGTGGTCGACCTTCTGCCAGACGAAGGTCTGGAGGACGCCCGGATGGTCCGGCATGTGGTAGAGGATCTCGGCGGTGGTCAGCCGCCAGTCGGGGATGCGGACGAAGCGTTCGAGGCTGTACAGCACGCAAGGCGATCCTTCTCTTCGGTGCCAGCCGTTGCGGCCGGCGATTTCCTCCACTTCTGCAACGCGAAGCTTGCCACGTCTTTCCGGGCGGGTTGCAACAAAATTGTTGGATTTCAGTGGGTTGGCACTCGCACTCCGAGAGTGCTGCAAATCCCTTGACGCCAACGCGAGCCTGCCCTAGATCGCTTGGCACTCCTCCGGGGTGAGTGCTAGCGGTCCCGCTGGCGCCTCCCGGCGGGGGGACCCATTCCTTGAGAATAGGCCAGGAGAGGACCGCATATGAGCTTCCGTCCCCTGCATGACCGCGTTCTCGTCCGTCGCGTGACGGCCGAGGAGAAGACCCGCGGCGGCATCATCATCCCCGACACCGCCAAGGAGAAGCCGCAGGAAGGCGAGGTGATCGCCGTCGGCAGCGGCACGCTGAACGACAAGGGCGAGATGCGCCCGCTCGACGTGAAGGCCGGCGACCGCATCCTGTTCGGCAAGTGGTCGGGCACTGAGGTGAAGCTCGATGGCGAGGAGCTCCTCATCATGAAGGAGTCCGACATCATGGGCATCCTCGACAACCCTTCCGTCGCCAAGGCCGCCTGACCCACCCGATCAGCCGCCTGACACTCGTCGTCAACAATGGCGGACGGGACCGCGCCGGGGCAGACCGCCCGGGCAGCGACCGGACGCCGAACCAATGAGGTACATACATGGCTGCGAAGGACGTTAAGTTCGGCGCCAATGCGCGCGACCGCATGCTGCGCGGCGTGGACATCCTGGCCGACGCCGTGAAGGTGACGCTCGGCCCCAAGGGCCGCAACGTCGTCATCGACAAGAGCTTCGGTGCCCCGCGGATCACCAAGGACGGCGTGACCGTCGCCAAGGAGATCGAGCTGGCCGACAAGTTCGAGAACATGGGCGCGCAGATGGTGCGCGAAGTGGCCTCGAAGACCAACGACATCGCCGGTGACGGCACCACCACCGCGACCGTGCTCGCCCAGGCGATCGTCCGCGAGGGCGCCAAGGCCGTGGCCGCCGGCATGAACCCGATGGACCTGAAGCGCGGCATCGACAAGGCTGTCGCCTCCGTCGTCGCCGAGCTCGAGGCCAAGACGAAGAAGATCTCGACCTCGGCCGAGGTGGCGCAGGTCGGCTCGATCTCCGCCAATGGCGAGACCGAGATCGGCGAGATGATCGCCCAGGCGATGGAGAAGGTCGGCAACGAGGGCGTCATCACGGTCGAGGAGGCCAAGGGCATCCAGACCGAGCTCGACGTCGTCGAGGGCATGCAGTTCGACCGCGGCTACGTCTCCCCGTATTTCATCACGAATGCGGAGAAGATGATCGTCGAGATGGAGAACCCCTACCTGCTGATCTTCGAGAAGAAGCTCAGCCAGCTGCAGCCGATGCTGCCGCTGCTCGAGGCGGTTGTTCAGTCCGGCCGTCCGCTCATCATCGTCGCCGAGGATGTCGAGGGCGAGGCCCTGGCTACGCTCGTCGTCAACAAGCTGCGCGGCGGCCTGAAGGTCGCAGCCGTGAAGGCGCCGGGCTTCGGCGATCGCCGCAAGGCGATGCTCGAGGACATCGCCATCCTGACCGGCGGTGAGGTGATCTCCGAGGATCTCGGCATCAAGCTCGAGAACGTGACGCTGGCCCAGCTCGGCCGCGCCAAGATGGTGCGGATCGAGAAGGAGAACACCACGATCGTCGACGGCGCTGGCGAGAAGTCCGCGATCACCGGCCGCGTGGAGCAGATCAAGGCGCAGATCGAGGAGACCACCTCGGACTACGACCGCGAGAAGCTGCAGGAGCGCCTGGCGAAGCTGGCCGGCGGCGTCGCCGTCATCCGCGTCGGCGGCTCGACCGAGGTCGAGGTGAAGGAGCGCAAGGACCGCGTCGACGACGCGCTGCATGCGACCCGCGCCGCGGTCCAGGAAGGCATCGTGCCGGGTGGCGGCGTGGCGCTGCTGCGCGCCTCGACCAACCTCGGCCACCTGAAGGGCCTGAACAACGACGAGCAGGTCGGCATCGAGATCGTCCGTCGCGCCATCCAGGCGCCGGCGAAGCAGATCGCCGAGAATGCCGGCAAGGACGGCGCGGTCGTGGCGGGTGAGGTGCTGCGCACCGACACCTATGTCTACGGCTACGACGCCCAGAAGGACGAGTACAAGGACCTCGTCGCTGCCGGCATCATCGACCCGACCAAGGTCGTGCGCACGGCGCTGCAGGACGCGGCCTCGGTCGCCTCGCTGCTGATCACCACCGAAGCCATGGTGGCCGAGCGTCCGGAGCGTAAGGCTCCGGCCGGTGGCCCCCCGGGCGGTGGCATGGGCGGCATGGGCGACATGGACTTCTGATCCAGCCCGCAAGGCTGATCGGAGAGAGGGGGCGGGCCGTGAGGCCCGCCCCTTTCTCGTGTCGGTTAGGGGCCTTTCCTGTTCCGAATCCCTCACGATAACGCGTATGCGTGATCGTTGACTTCAACCGGTCGATCCGTGTCCACTTCGGAAGCCAGCAGTCCTTGGCCCGCCTTGCCGTGCCGTCCCGGAGCCCTCCGGCCGCCTTCAAGCGATCAAGCCTGGCGGTTTCGCATGGGCGATCCTCGCCCGTGCCTGATGCAGGGGAGGGCGCGTCGCAATGGCGATCGGCACCGTGAAATGGTTCAACGCCACCAAGGGCTTCGGCTTCATCGTCCCGCAGGATGGCGGCAAGGACGTGTTTGTCCACATCACCGCCGTGCAGAAGGCCGGCCTTCAGGGGCTCAACGAGAATCAGAAGATCAGCTACGAAGTGGTGATGGAGCGCGGCAAGGCTGCGGCCGCGAACCTCAAGCCGCTCTAGGCTAATCCAGGCGTGCTCCGCTGCGCCGGACGACCCCGGTATGGTGGTGGAGTTCATTGGCGAGATGGGTGGACAGCCGCTCGGGCGGGCCGCCATAGGGGCGAGGCCGGCCTCCTCCAACCGCGCAGGCCGGGCCGGCTGAGCCTGGGCCGCGCCACCGGCGAGGTCGAGAAGGCTCCGCCGTGCCACCCGACCTGCCATAATGCCTCAATGCCCGCTGCCTGCGGGACACATTGTGGCCTGGTGGCGCAGGCTCAGGCGGCCTTGCTGTCCTCGACCCAGACGCGGCGAGCGCCCTGGCTTTGCAGGAAGCGCTGCGCCTCGGCCTTCTCCGCCTCGGTCTGCGCCTGGATGCCGAGGGAGGGGCCTGCGCTCTTCGTCACCTCCTCCGGGCGGCTGCCGCTATCGGACGGAGCGGCAGCGGCGCCGGCCGTCTCGCCGACCGCGAGCGTCGCGGCGCCAGCGGCCGCCGCGGCCGCGACGGCAGGCAGGGCGGCACCGCCAGTGGCGATGACGATGCCGGCCGCAAGCATCGAGGTGGAGGCCGTGCCGATGCCGACGAAATTCTGCCGCAGGTTGCGGGCATCGGCGCCCTTCGGGTTCTCGTCCGGGGTGATGACCTGGTCGTTGTCGGCGGGGCGCTCGCCTTGCGGCGCGGCGCGGGCCTGAAGCTCGCGGAACCAGGCCTCGGCCTGGAGCTTCGCGGCGGCGCTGTCGAGCGTCGCGCGATCCTCGAACTCGCCCCAGACGACCGGGCCGGCATGGGAGGTGTGGTCGTACTCGCCAGTCCACTGGCTGCTATCGGCGACGATGGCCATGGGCTTTCCCCTTGCAATGCTGGGCAAGAGGAACGCCGGCGGGGGGGCATTGTTCCGCGGCAGTGGCACCGCCGGAAGCATCGGAACGCGACGTTTCTCGAGGTCAGTAGCGGTCGGGGACGTAGAGCTCCACCGGCAGGGTGCGCCGCTCGTAGTTCGGGTCGAAGACGCGCTCGGGCAGCGCGACCGGCTGGTGCGGCACTTCCTCGTAGGGGATCTGCGAGAGGAGGTGCTGGATGCAATTCAGCCGCGCGCGCTTCTTGTCGTTGCCCTCGACGATGTACCACGGCGCCTCGGGGATGCTGGTGCGCTCGAACATCGCCTCCTTCGCCTTGGTGTACTGCTCCCAGCGGACGCGGGATTGCAGGTCCATCGGCGAGAGCTTCCACTGCTTGATCGGGTCGTGGATGCGCATGAGGAAGCGGAGCTGCTGCTCCTGGTCGGTGATGGAGAACCAGTACTTCATCAGGATGATACCGGAACGGACGAGCATGCGCTCGAATTCCGGCACGTCGCGGAAGAAATCCTCGACCTGCGCCTCGCTGGCGAAGCCCATGACACGCTCGACGCCGGCGCGGTTGTACCAGCTGCGGTCGAACAGCACGACCTCGCCAGCGGCGGGGAGGTGCGCGACGTAGCGCTGGAAGTACCACTGCGTCCGCTCGCGGTCGGAGGGCGCGGGGAGGGCCACGACGCGGCAGATACGCGGGTTGGTGCGCTGGGTGATGCGTTTGATGGCGCCGCCCTTGCCGGCACTGTCGCGGCCCTCGAACAGCACCACCACCTTGAGGCCGCGATGGGCGACCCAGTCCTGCAGCTTCACCAGCTCGCCCTGAAGGCGCAGCAGCTCCCGGAAGTAGAGGCTGCGGTCGATGGTACGGACCTGGCGGGATTGCAGCAGGTGGCGAACCTCCTCCGGCAGGCGGCGGTCGTCGATCTCCTGCTCCAGCTCCTCGTCGAAATCGTCCTCCAGCTCCGCCTGCAGCCACGGCCGCATGGCCCCCTCGTCGTCCGGCATCCGCCTCTCTCCATTCGTCGGCGGCAGAATAGCCCAGGAAGGTTGCAGGCCTATGACGCCGAGCCGCCGGTGCGGCGCATCACCGGGCCGCACAGGCCGAGGCCAGTATTGATCAGGGCGATATGGCTGAGCGCCTGGGGGAAATTGCCGATCAGGCGGCGGCTCGGCAGATGGTATTCCTCGGCGAGCAGGCCGACATCATTGCGGAGATCGAGCACGCGAAGGAACAGCGCGCGGGCTTCCTCGTGGCGGCCCTGCATGGCCATGCAATCGGCCAGCCAGCAGGAGCAGGCGATGAAGGCCCCCTCCTGGTCGTCGGCCCGGTCGGCATAGCGGTGGACGATGCCGCCATCGAGCAGGTGGCGCTCGATGGCAGCGATGGTGCCGGCGATGCGGGGGTCCTCGATGGGGAGGAAGCCCATGAGCGGCAGCATCAGCAGGCTCGCATCCAGCGCCTGCGCCCCGTAATACTGGACGAAATGGTCGAGCCTTGGGTCGTAGCCGCGGCGGCAGACCTCGGCATGGATCTCGTCGCGGAGGGCGGCAAGGCGGGTGAGGGCTTCCGGCTCCAGCCCGTCATCGGCATGGACCTTGAGGAAGCGGTCCACCGCGACCCAGCACATCGCCTTGGAATAGACGTGGTGCTGCGGCTCGCCGCGGCTTTCCCAGAGGCCCTGGTCGGGCTGGCGCCAGATGCGCTCGACGAACTCGATGAGGGTGCGGCCGACGCGGCGGCCATGCTCGCTGCCGTCGATGCCGGAGCGGCGGGCGAGATGGACGGTGTCGAGGATCTCGCCGAAGACGTCGAGCTGGACCTGACTGGCCGCAGCATTGCCGATGCGGACGGGGCGGGAGCCCTCATAGCCGGGCAGCCAGGGCGCCTGCCATTCCTCGAGGCAGCGGGAGCCGTCGACCCGGTACATGATACGCATCTTCTCCGGCGTGCCGCCGATGGCGCGCAGCAGCCATTGCAGCCAGTCGCGCGCCTCCTCGCGGAAGCCGGCATTCAGCAAGGCGCAGCAGGTGAAGGTGGAATCGCGCACCCAGCAATAGCGGTAGTCCCAGTTCATCCCGCCGCCCGGCTTCTCCGGCAGGCCGAGGGTCGGGGCGGCGATGAGGCCGCCGGTGCGGGGGTGGCTCAGCGCCTTCAGCGTGAGGAGGGAGCGGCGCACTGCCTCCGGCCATTCGGTCGGCTTGTCGAATTGACCTATCCAGCCCTGCCAGTAGGCGAGGGTGCGGTCGAGGGCCGCCCCGGCATCGATAGGGCCCGGCTCCGGGTCGTAGGAGCGGGCATAGCGCAGGACAAAGGGGATGGTCTCGCCGGCCGCAAGGGTGAAGCGGCCATGGGTGGTGCCCTCCGCCGTCTCGAGCGGGGCCGGGCTGTGGAGGATGACCTGGTCGGGGCCGACCACGGCATGCATGCCGTCCGGCCGCGGCGTCAGCCAGCAGGGGACGCTGCCATAGTCGAAGCGAAGGCGCAGGTCGCACTCCATCTCGACCTCGCCGCGGAGGCCGGTGAGCATGCGGACGAGCGCGGTGCCGCCCTCGGGCTTGGCCGGCATGAAGTCGGTGAGGCGGATGGCGCCGGTCGCGGTTTCGAACTCCGTCTCCAGCACCAGCGTGTCGCCCTGGTAGCGGCGGGTGACGCGCAGGGCGGGGTCGCGCGGGGCGAGGCGCCAGCGGCCATGGTCCGGGCCGCCGAGCAGTGCGGCGAAGCAGGCATCGTCGTCGAAGCGCGGCCAGCAGAGCCAGTCGATCGACCCGTCCCTCGCCACCAGCGCCGCGGTCTCGCCGTCGCCGATGAGCGCATAATCCTCGATGGGCTTTGACATGCGGCGCTGCAACCCGGAGCGGCGCCCCGGGTTGCCTGAGCGATATGGTTTGCGCCGCGCACGAAAGGAGGATGGATGGCTGGACGGCGGCATTCACCCCTGCGCAGCACATCTGCCGGCGGTGAGTGTCCCGCAATTCAAACGGGCGTCGATCGAGATGTGGCGGTGGGCCTGAGGGCCCGGCCTGGCTGACAGCTACGTCAACCGATACGGCCACACTTGCAATTGAGAATAACTCTCATTAATGGCGCTTCAAACCATTCCGGGGGTTGTTCCTTGTCCGCTCGCAGCCGCCTGCCCTTGCTTTGCCTTGGGCTGACCCATCTCGCCCTTGCCGGCCCCGCCTGGGCGCAGAGCGCCGATGATGCCGCGGTCCGCCTGCCGGAACTCTCGATCTCCGGCCGGCCGGCGCTCGGCGCCACGGAGCCCCCGCGTGGATTCGTCGCCAGCGAGGAGACCGCGGGCACCAAGGGCGCCTCCCGCCTGACCGAGGTGCCGCAATCCGTCTCGGTCGTGCCGCGGGCGACCATCGACGCGCTCCAGGCCCAGAGCCTGGGCGAGGCGGTGCGCTACCAGGCCGGGCTGCGGGCGGAGAGCTACGGGCCCGATCCACGCGCCGACTTCCTGCTGCTGCGTGGCTTCGATGCGGTGGACAACGGCTATTACCTCGACGGGCTGCGCTACAGCGTCGGCTTCGCCGCGGGCGCCTACGAGCCCTATGGCCTCGACCGCTTCGAGATCGTCCGCGGTCCGGCCTCGGTGCTCTATGGGCAAATCCAGCCGGGCGGGTTGATCAACCAGGTCTCGCGCCGGCCGACCCAGACGCCACAGGGCGAGATGCGCCTCACCGCCGGGGATTTCGGCCGGGCGCAGGCGGCAGGCACCAGCAGCGGGCCGCTCGACCGGGACGGCAAATGGTCCTACAGCCTGACCGGGCTCGGGCGGCTGGCGGACAGCCAGATCGACAAGGTGGGCAATGACCGGGCCTTCATCGCCCCGGCCATCACCTGGCGGCCGGATGAGGACACGCGCCTCACGCTGCACGCCTATTACCAGCGCGACCGCACCCAGGGCGCGCAGTTCCTGCCCTATCTGGGCACGGTGCGGGAGACGGCCTTCGGCCGCATCCCGACCCGGCGCTTCGTCGGCGAGTCGGGTTTCGACAAGTACGACATCACCCAATGGGGCATCGGCAGCGAGTTCGAGCGGCGGCTGAGCGACGCGGTGACGCTGCGGCAGAACATGCGCTGGGCGCATTCGGGGATCAATTGGCGGCAGACCGTCGGCATCGGGCTGCTGGCAGATGAGCGGACGCTCGGGCGCATCGGCTTCCTCTCGACGCCGGATATCGACCGCTTCCAGGTCGACAACCAGGCGGAGTTCCGCTTCACGACCGGCCCGGCCGGGCACCGGCTGCTGGCCGGCTTCGACTACTCGACGGTGCGGATCTCCAACCCGCAGGCCTTCGGCAGCGCGCCGAGCCTCGACGTCTTCCGGCCGGCCTATGGCTCGCCGGTGCCGCTTGCCGCGGCGGGGACGAATACGCGGCAGAACACCGCGCAATACGGGCTCTATGCGCAGGATCAGGTGCGCCTCGGCGAGCGCTGGGTGCTGACGGCGGGCGTGCGGCAGGATTGGGTGGAGAGCAGCACGCTCGACCGCATCGGCGGCGGCACGCAGCGGCAGAGCGATTCGGCGACGACGGCGCGGGTGGGGCTCGTCTATCTCGCGCCGGGCGGCTTCGCGCCCTATGCGAGCTGGTCCACCTCCTTCCTGCCCACGCCGGGAACGACTGCCGCCGGACGCGCCTTCACGCCGCGCGAGGGCGAGCAATTCGAGGTCGGCATCAAGTACCAGCCGCCGGGGCGGGACAGCTTCGTCCAGGCCTCGCTCTTCCAGATCACCCAGACGAACAGCCTGACGACGGACCCGAACAGCCCGCTCTTCCAGGTGCAGAGCGGCGAGATTCGAGTGCGGGGCGTGGAGCTGGAGGGCGTCGCGCGGCTGCCGCGTGGGCTCAGCCTCATCGGCTCCTTCACCGCGCTCGATGCGGAGATCACCAAGGGCGCGCCTGAGGAGCGCGGCAACCGCCCGGCCGGCGTGCCGGCGACGGGGGCCGGCCTCTATGCCGACCAGACCTTCGGCGAGGAGGCCGGGCGGCTGGCGGGCCTCGGCGCCGGCCTCGGGCTGCGCTTCCTCGGCAACAGCACGACGGGCAATGCGGCGCACAACGTCGTCCCCTCGGTGACGCTGGTGGATGCGGCGCTGCGCTACGACCTCTCGCGCTTCGGCAATGCCCTCGCCGGCGCGCAGCTCGCCGTCACCGCGAACAACCTGTTCGACACCGCCTATGTCGCGCGCTGCACCAGCGACACGGCGTGCTTCTACGGCAACCGCCGGACGGTGCTCGCCAGCCTGGTGAAGCGCTGGTGACCATCCGTGCCTGGTCGCGCCTGCATACCTGGTCGAGCCTGGTCTGCACCGTCTTCCTGCTGCTGCTCTGCCTGACCGGCCTGCCGCTGATCTTCCACCACGAGATCGGCCACCTGACGGGGGCCGAAGTGGAGGCGCCGGCCATGCCGGAGGGCACGCCGATGGCCGACCTCGACCGCGTCGTCGGCGCGGCCCGGGCGCAGCGGCCGGGCGAGGTGGTGCAGTACCTGATCTGGGAGGAGGACGACCCGGCCATCCTCTACTTGAGCCTGGCGCCGACCCCGACCTCGCCGCCGCAGGAGCTGCGCACGGTGGTGATCGATGCGCGCACCGCCTTGGTGCTGGACGAGCCGCGCGACGAGGGCTTCATGTACTGGATGCTCCGGCTGCACACGGACCTCTTCGCCGGCATTCCCGGCAAGCTGTGCCTCGGCGCGATGGGGCTGCTTTTCGTCATCGCCACCGTCTCGGGCGCGGTGCTCTACGGCCCCTTCGCGCGGCATGGCGAGTTCGGGACGGTGCGGCGCGGGCGGAGCGGGCGGCTGCGCTGGCTCGATCTGCACAATATCCTCGGCATCGTCACGCTGAGCTGGGTGCTGGTGGTCGGCGCGACCGGCGTCGTCAACACCTTGGCGGAGCAGGTGCTCGCGGTCTGGCGGGCGGACCAGCTGGCCGAGATGGTGGAGCCCTGGCGCGGGCAGCGGCCGGTTGTGGAGCCGGGCTCGGTGCAGGCGGCGGTGGCGGCGGCGCGGGCCGCGGCGCCGGACCGGAAACCGTTCTTCGTCGCCTGGCCGCAGACCATGTTCTCGAGCGGGCACCATTATGCCGTCTTCCTGCGCGGCGACACGCCGCTCACCCACCGGCTGCTGACCCCGGCACTGGTCGATGCCGAAACCGGGCGGCTCACCGACCTGCGCGCCCCGCCCTGGTACGTGACGGCGTTGCTGGTCTCGCAGCCGCTGCATTTCGGTGACTATGGCGGGCTCGCGCTGAAGATCGCCTGGGCGGTGCTCGACATCGCCACCATCGTCATCCTCGGCAGCGGTCTGTGGCTGTGGTGGCGCCGGCGGCGCGGGGCGGCGGCATGAGGGCGCGGCCGCGGGTGTGGCGCATCCCGGCGGTGCTGGCGGTGCTCTCCGCCGCCGCGCTGCTGGGCGGGCTGATGAGGGACGGCGTCTGGGACGCCGTCGCCAGCCTGGCCCTGGTGCTGCCGCTGCTCGTCGCCTGGTGGGCGGGGCGGCGGGTCAGAAGCCCAGGCGCGCGCGTGCCGCGCTGAGGGTGGCGCGGGCGCCCGAGGCATAGAGGGATTGCAGCCAGTGGCGGAGCGGCCCGGTGAAAGCCGGCTGCGCCGCGAGGTCGCCAAAGACGGCTTCGACCGCGAGCAGGGGGCCGGGGTCCGGGCCGCCCGCCGCCGCGCGTTCCCGCAGCAGCGGGGCGAGGGCGTGGCGGAGGGCGACCGGCCGGCCTGCCTCGTCCTCGCCACGGGCGCAGCGCATCCAGGCGGCGATGGCGAGGGCGAGGAGGTCCACCGGCTGGCCGGCGCGCAGCCGGTCGTGCAGTGGCTCCAGCACGATGTTGGGCGAACCGTCCGCGACGATGCGGCCGGGCGTGTCGCGGATGGCGGGGTTGGCGAAGCGCGCCGTCACCGAGTCCTTGTAGGCGTCGAGGTCGATGCCCGGGACGGGCGGCACGGTCGGGCCGGTCTCGCGGTCCATGACGGCGCGCATCAGCGCGGCGAGGTCGGCATCGGCCATGCAGTCGGAGACATGGGCGTGGCCGAGCAGCACGCCGAGGCCGGCGATGGTGTGGTGGCTGGCGTTCAGCAGGCGCAGCTTCATGAACTCGTAGGGGCCGACATCGGGGACGAGCTGTGCGCCCACCTCCTCCCAGGGCGGGCGACCGGCGGCGAAGCGGTCCTCGATCACCCATTGGCGGAAGGTTTCGCAGGGCACCGGCCAGCGGTCGCGGAGGCCGTGGCGGGCTTCGAGCGACTGCCGGTCCTCATCCGTGGTGCCGGGGGTGATGCGGTCCACCATGGTGGAGGGGAAGGCGGCGTTGTCCTCAATCCAGCGGGCGAGCGACGGGTCGCGCAGCGCGGCGAAGGCGAGCACGGCGTCGCGCAGGACCTGGCCATTGTGCTGGAGGTTGTCGCAGGACATCACCGTAAAAGCGGGAGCGCCGGCCTGGCGGCGGCGGCGCAGCGCCTCGGCGATGACGCCGATGGCGGAGCGCGGCGCCTCGGGGGCGACGAGGTCTGCCTGGATCAGCGGATTGGCGGGGTCGAGGCGACGGGTTGCGCGGTCGATGCAGTAGCCGTTCTCCGTCACGGTCAGGCTGACGATGCGGATGGCGGGCGCGTCCATCGCCCGCAGCAGGGCGGCGGATGATTCGCCGGCGAAGGTTAGCCCCGCGAGCGAGCCGATGACGGTGGCGCGCTCCTCGCCATCGCCCCGCTCGATCAGGGTGTAGAGCCCGTCCTGCGGCGCGAGCGCGTCCACGACCCACCGGTCGGACGACATCAGCCCGGCGCCGAGGATGCCCCAGGCGAGCGCATCGGCGTGGCGCTCCATCAGGTCGTGCGCGTAGCGGGCCATATGGGCGCGGTGGAAGTTGCCGGGGCCGAGATGAAGGATGCCGGCCGTGACGGCGGCCGGATCGTAGCAGGGGATGCGCAGGCTAGAGGGGAGGGTGCGCAGCGTGGCCCGGTTCAGTTCCATGGCGCCGTCCTTTCCTGTTGTGCGGGGATGATCGCCACGGCCGCCGCGCGGCGGAGTCTTGGCGCATCCGCCACGATCGGCAAGCGGCCGGAGGCGGTGGAATGGGCCTGCTGCGAGTTGCCTCGGGCTGCAGCGCCTGGCTGAGGTGGTGGAGCGCGCTGTCAGGGGCTGAACCCCCCTGGCGGTGCCGCGGGGCGAGGGTTATGGAGACGTATGCTGCGTGCAATCCGCCTCATCGTCCTCGGCCTGACCTTGCTGCTCGGCGGTGCCTGGGCCTATGCCTGGGTCAGCCGCGCGCCGAATCAGAGCGTCGGCGAGGCCTTCGTCGCGCTGCTCGGCGGCGCTTCGGGTGGCGGCGAGGCGGGGCCGGTCTCTTCCGGCGGGGTGCAGCTGCCGGCGGGCCTCGCCCTCGGTGGCCCCTTCAGCCTGACCGACCAGTCCGGCAAGCCGGTCACCGAGCGCGACTATGCCGGTGGGTGGATGCTGATCTACTTCGGCTACAGCTTCTGCCCGGATGTCTGCCCGACGGAACTCGGCACCATGGCGGCCGCGCTCGACCAGCTCGGCCCGGCCGGGGCGAAGGTCGTGCCGGTCTTCATCACCGTCGACCCGCAGCGCGACACGCCGGAGCACCTGACCGACTATGTGGGCCGCTTCCATCCGCGGATGCAGGGGCTGACCGGCACGCCGGAGCAGGTGGCGGAGGCGGCGCGGCGCTTCCGCGTCTACTACAGCAAGGTCCAGCGGCCGGAGATGACGGACTACCTGATGGACCATTCGAGCTTCATCTACCTGGTCGGGCCGGATGCGAAGGTCCGCAGCCTGTTCCGCCCGGAGCAGAGCCCGGAGGCTATCGCCGCTGCCATCGCCGCGCAGATCGGCCGCCCCACCGGATGAGCCAAAGCACGATTCCCGAGCCCGGGAAAATTTGTTAACCTGTTCATTGCAGCCGGTCCGCCGGCCGCGAGCGGAGACGACGCATGGCGGATGACGATTCGGATCAGGACGGCACGAGGGAGGCAGGCCGGGGCGCCGCACCGCGGCACAGCCGACGGCTGTCCGACAAGATCCTGATCGCTTTCCACCACGCCTGCGACCAAGGCGATTACGAGGTGGCGGAGCAGCTTCTCCGCATCCTCGAGATGATGCTGACCCGCCGCCCCGTTTCGCCCGACACCAACCGGCGCCGCAACATGGAAAGCCTGGTCGCGGCGCATGAGCGGCTGTGGCACCTGCGCCACCCGGACACCAACATCAGCTGATTGGGAGAGGGGCTGCGTCGCGCAGCACCGCCTCCGCCGCCGGGCTGAAGCCCTCGCCTGGCCCGTGCAGCACGAGGCCCGGGGCGATGCGTGCCGGGCCGCGCCCCTCGCGCCGGGCCTGGAGCAGCATCCGCTTGGCGGCGACGCCCTCGCGGGGCCAGAAGGGCAGCAGCAGCGTCCCGGCGCAGCCCGCCCCGGCCAGCGCGGCCATCCCGGCATCGAGCCGCGCCGCCGGCAGAATCAGGCTGAGCGTCCCCCGTCGGGCGAGCGGTGCGGCGAGGAAGCGCGCCCAATCCTCGAGCCCCGCCGCCTCGCCCGCCGCATGCGTCATCGCCTGGCGCCCGGGCTCCGGCGGCGGGGTGCCGCCCGGCCAGAAGGGCGGGTTGGCGAAGGCATGGTCGCAAGACGGCAGCCGTCGGGCCAGCGCCCGGTCGCGCACATCGCCCTCGATCACCTCGGCGGCGAGGCCGGCGGTGGCGGCATTCTCGCGCGCCAGCGCCGCCAGCCCGGCATCCCGCTCCAGCGCGATAATGCGGAGCCCCGGCACCCGCGCGGCGAGGCAGAGGAAGGCGGCCCCGCTGCCGCAGCCGGCCTCCAGCACCACCTGGCCGGGCCGGGCCGGGATGCCGGCGGCGAGCAGCACCGCATCCAGCCCCGCCCGCAGCCCCCGCCGCGGCTGCCGCAGCCGGACGCGCCCGCCGAGCAGCAGGTCCTCCGTGCAGTCCTCGCTCACCCTGCTTCCTCGCCCGCCTCCTGCAGCACGCGGCGGGCGCGCTCCCAGTCCTCCTCGGCGACGGCGAGCCGTCGGGGGAAGGCGCCGATCCCGCCTTCGATCGCGCTGATATGCTGGTCGAGCAGCACGCAGCCGATGCCGGCATCGCGCAGCAGAGCCATGAGGAAACTGAGGCGAACCGGGTCCACGCCCTGGGCGATCAGCCGCATAGTGCCGTCAAATCCTTGTTTTTCCTGCGCTTGCCGCCATCTGCCCGCATGGCTATGGTGCCGGCCGCCGCGGCGGCCCCGCCACGGCCTTTGTATTGGCGGGCGAAACGGGGCGTCCAGGCGATTCCGCCGAGAGGCCTTGCCCACCCGGAGCCAGGATTCAAGCGAAGTGGCAGCGGTTGCGCGTGCTGTGCCGGACGATTCCTCTGTGACCATGCCGGCGAGCGATGAGGGCGCCGAGGATGCGCTGACGGTGCTCACCACACTGGTCCAGGCCGATCTCGAAGCCTGCAACCGGCTGATTGTGCAACGCATGCACAGCCCGGTCGCGCTCATCCCGCAGCTTGCCGCGCATATCGTCGCCGCCGGCGGCAAGCGGCTGCGGCCGCTGCTGACCCTCGCCGCCGCCCAACTCTGCGGCTATCGCGGCGACCGCCACGTGGCGCTCGCCGCCTGCGTCGAGTTCATTCACACCGCGACGCTGCTGCATGACGACGTGGTCGATGAGAGCTCGCTTCGCCGCGGCCAGGCGAGCGCCAATGCGCTGTTCGGCAACAAGCCGAGCGTGCTGGTGGGCGACTTCCTCTTCGCCCGCGCCTTCCAGGTTATGGTCGCGGATGGCAGCCTGAAGGTGCTCGCCATCCTCTCCGAGGCCGCCGCCACCATCGCCGAGGGCGAGGTGCTGCAGCTTGCCACCCAGAACGACACAACGACGACCGAGGCGCAGTATCTAGAGGTGGTCGAAGGCAAGACCGCCGCGCTCTTCGCCGCCGCGACGCGCATCGGCGCCGTCGTCGCCGAGAGGCCGGAGGCGGAGGAGGCGGCGCTCGAGGCCTATGGCCGCAACCTCGGCATCGCCTTCCAGCTAGTGGACGATGCGCTCGACTATGCCGCGGAGCAGGAGCGTCTCGGCAAGACCATCGGCGACGATTTCCGCGAGGGCAAGATCACCCTGCCCGTGCTGCTCGCCTTCGAGCGCGGCGATGCGGCGGAGCGGAAGTTCTGGCGCCGCACGCTGGAGGAAAAGGAGCAGGGGTCGGAAGATCTCGCCCGCGCTCAGGCCCTTATCCAGCGTCATGGCGCGTTGCGCGACACCGTCGCCCGTGCCCAGGCCTATGGCGATGCGGCGCTGGAGGCGCTCGGGCATTTCGCCGACAGCCCGGTACGCCGCGCGCTGGCGGGCATTGTCGCCTTCTGCATCGCCCGGGCGCGGTAGGCCGTCAGGGACGGGCCAGGATCACTCCGGCGCCGACCAGGCATAACAGGGCGCCGAGGAGGTCCCGCCCATCGGGCGCCACGCCTTCGACCGCCCACATCCAGCCAAGCGATGCGGCGATATAGACCCCGCCATAGGCGGCGAAGGCCCGCCCCGCCGCCTCTGCCTCCACCAACGTCAGCAGCCAGGCGAAGAGGGCGAGGCTACCCATCCCTACCGCCAGCCACCAGGACGAAGCGCCGAGGCGCAGCACCGACCAGATGGCGAAGCAGCCGCCGATCTCGGCCAGCGCCGCGGCGGGATAGGCGAGAGGGGCGATCATGCTCCCCTCTCTCACAGCGCGAAGCGCGTGCCCACCAGCAGGCTCCGCCCCGGCGTGAGGAAGCCGTTCGCCGGCTCCCACCGGCTGTTGCCGAGGTTGCGCGCCTCAAGGAAAACCGCTGCCTGCTCGAAGGCCTGCCAGGTGGCGGTGAGGTTCACCAGCGTCCCGGCCGGGTTGCTGCGGGCATAGGTGTAGCTGTTGCCCCCGTTGTCATAGGAGGCGAAGGCCGCCTCCGGGCTGCGCCCGTTGAAGAGCACCGTCGGCGCGATCACCAGCTTCGGCAACGGCGCTACCCGTGCGGTGATGCTCACCACATGTTCGGGCCGCCGCGGCAGCCGCCGGTCGGTGACGGCGTCGAAGGCCTCGGTGATGGTGCAGGCAGCCGTCGTTTCGAACCAGGTGGCCGGCCGCAGCGTCAGCCCCAGCTCCACGCCATGGATGCGGGCGCGGTCGATATTCACCAGCGTGCTGAAGCCGCCATCGAAGTTGATCAGGTCCCGCACCCGGCTCTGGAAATAGGTGAAGCTCGGCGTGGCGAAGTTGGCGCGGCCGAAGGCGGGGATGTCCGTCTCGCTGCCGATCTCCCAGCCGGTGGAGCGCTCCGGCCGGAGTTCCGGATTGCCGCGGAAGAAGCCGGTGATGACGCCGAAGCGTTGATAGAGCGAGGGCGCCGCATAGCCCGTGCCCGCCGAAACCCGCAGCCGCGAGGCGATCTCCGGCACCGCCAGCACCGCGCCGACCCGCCAGGTGGTGGCGTCGGTGAAGCCCGTGGTCGCGTCGTGGCGGAGCCCCGCCGTCAGGTCGAGCCGGCCGAAGGCGCGGTATTGCAGCGTCGCATAGCCGCCCGTGCTGTGCTGGCTGGCATCCACCAGGGTCTGGAAGCCGGCGCCGCCGCTGCGGCTCCGCGCCTCCTCGCCTGTATGGGTCAGGCCGAAGCCGAGCGCCCCGTCATCGAGGGTGCCGAAGGCGGGCAGCCGCACCGTGTTGCCCCAGTCGAGCGTCGTGCGCGTGCCGCGGTAGAAGTCACGGGTGGTAGCGCTGCTGAGCCGGTCCGGCAGGTTGGAATAGGCGCGCCGGTCCTCGGTGGCGGCGACGCGCAGCCCGGTCGTCCAGGCCCCGTCGAGGAGGCGGGTCTGGCCGCGAAGCTGGCCGTAGTACCGGCGGTCCTCGCCCGAGTAATTCGGGTCGTCGTCGGGTATGTCGTCGAGGCCGGAATTAGTCTGCCGCCAGCGCAGCAGCGCCTCCACCCGGCTGCCCTCCGCCGGCGTCCAGCCGAGCCGCGCCGTGCCGAAGCCGCCGCGGAAGCCGTCCCGCTCGCCGAGCGAGCGTTCGAAGCGCGGCGCCGTGGCATTCGACCCCTCAGTCGACACCGACTGGCCGGAGACGAGGTAGTCGAAGGCGCCGACCGTGCCCGTCGCGCCAAGCCCGCTACGCAGCGTCCGCTGCGTGCCGCCGGCCAGTTCGCTATAGGGCTGGATGGCGCGGTCGGCCGGCGCCCGCCGCGTCACCAGGTTGATGACGCCGCCGACCGCCGAGGAGCCGTAGAGGGCGGAGGTCGGGCCGCGCAGCACCTTGATCCGCTCGATGTCGAAGAGCAGGTCATTGCCGAAGTTGAAGGCGCCGCTGGCCTCGGCCGGGTCGTTGAGCGGCACGCCGTCGAGCAGCACCAGCACCGCCCGCCCGGAATTGCCGCGCAGGAAGGCCGTGGTCTGCGCCCCGAGGCCACCGAGCGGCGCCAGCCTCACGCCCGGCACGGAGACCAGCGCCTCGGCGAGCGACTGGTAGCCCCGCTCCTCGATCTGCTGGCGGGTGATGACAGTGACGGCGGCGGGCACGCGTTCGGCCGGGGCCGGTATGCGGGTGCCGGTGACGATGGTGTCGGGGATAGCGGTCTGGGCGCGGGCGTGGGTGGCGAGGGCGGCCAGGCCGCTCGCCAGGAACAGGGACAGGCGTCGCATCGGGTCCTCCGAGTGCGCGTGACGACAGGGCCCCGGCCCGGCGAGCCGGATCGGGGCGGCGGACGTCGTTCCCGCAATCGGAGAGGCGCCGCGGGCCGCGGTGCCCCATGGTTCCGGTGCGCCGGTGCACCCCCGCCCGGCACGCGCGAGACAACTCTGCGTCGGCCGGTCTCCTGGCTCGCGGTGCGGGGCCTGGGCCCCCTGGGCTTTCCGCCTTCTCGCACTCCGCGGGGCGCAATGGCTTGTGGAAAGGCCTCACCGCCCACAGTTGCGAGGGCAGCCGCGGACCGGCGGGGCTGCCCCCGCCTGCCGCATTCCCGTTTCAGCCCTTGCAGGCCACCGGCGCATGCCGGCTCCCTAGCAGGGATTGCCCGGTGTGGGCAGCCGGGATCAGAAGATCCAGCCCAGCGCCTGGACGCCGAGCCAGCAGACGATGGTGAGCACCGCCGTGGCGAAGATGCAGCCGGCGACGGTCAGCCCGACGCCCCAGGCCATCACCCGGTTGTCGTGCTCGACGAGGCCGAGCGCCATGACGATATTGCCGAAGGCAGGTGGGCCGTTGGTGCCTGGCCCCGGCAGGATCAGCATCAGCGCCACATAGGCGGTGAGCCAGCCGAAGATGCGGTCGCCGAAGGGCGAGGTGAAGAAGCCCGGCCGCGGCCGCACATAAGTCTCGATCCGCGCCATCCACTTGGAGTCGCCGGCGGTCAGCCGCAGCAGGTCCGTCCGCTTCACGCTCTGCCGGGCGATGAAGGCCGGCAGCTTCGGCGTCCGTCGCCCGAGCCCCATCTGGATGCCGAGCAGCAGCACCGGCAGGCCGAAGACCGAGGCCATGCCCGGCAGCAGCGAGGGCAGCAGCAGCAGCAGGATCAGGAGTCCGAAGGCGCGGTCACCGAAGGCCTCGGCCATCTCGCCGAGGGTGATGCGCTCGCCCGGGAACCGCGCGGCCACCTCCGCCACGATGCGGGAGATGGGGGCACCTGCCCCATGCGCGCAGCTTTCCTTGGCCGGCAGGCCGACCGGCGGCGCGTCGAGGTGTCCATCCATGTGCGGTCAGTGGTCCCTTCGATCCCAGACGTCGTGAGAAGCCCAGCCCGCCACCCAATTGAGGAAGGGTGTGTCACGGCAGCCGCATCCTAGGGAAAGAATGCGCATCATGCACCGGGATTTTCGCGCGAAGCTGGACACCGGTGCGTGCCCGGCACGGTTACGCTCCGGTGAAGGCAGGCTTGCGCTTCTCCATGAAGGCGCGCCGGCCCTCGCGGTAGTCGCTGCTGTCGAAGCAGGCGGCCATGGCGGCCTGAAGCTTCGCCATGTCCCGCTCCGACCGGTCCATCAGCACGGCCTTCACCGTCTGCTTGTTGGTGCCGAGGGAGAGTGGGGCATTCGCGGCCATGGTCGCGGCCAGCTTCGCCACTGTCTCCTCCAGCTGGTCCACGGGGACGACCTTGTTCACGAGGCCCATCCGCTCTGCCTCGCGGGCGTCGAAGCGCTCGCCGGTCATCAGGATCATATGGGCATGGGCCGGGCCGACGAGGTCCACCAGGGCGCGGACCATGTCGAAGCCATAGGCGATGCCGAGCTTCGCTGCCGGGATGCCGAACTGGCTGTCCTCGGACGCGATGCGGATATCTGTCGACATGGCGATGCCCAGGCCGCCGCCCATGCAGAAGCCCCTGATCTGCGCGATCACCGGCTTGCGATAGGCGGCGAGCTTGGCGCGGCCCGCGCTGGTCAGCTTCTCGTATTCGCGTTGGGCATCGGCATTGGCGCGGTTCTTCTCGAACTGGCTGATATCGGCGCCCGAGACGAAGGCCTTGTCGCCTGCGCCCTGGAGGATGACGCAGCGCACCGCCGCATCCTCGGCGAAGAGGTCGAGCGCCTCGGCCATGCCGTTCCACATGTCGACCGACATGGCGTTGCGCTTCTCGGGCTGGTTGAACACCACCCGGCCGACGCCCCCCTCGCTACTGGCGAGGATCTTCCCTGCGGCGAATTCCATTTGGCTCATCCGAGCGCCCCCTTGGCCTTCAGCTCTTCGATCTCAGCCTCGGAGAGCCCGGCCTCGGCCAGGATCTCCGCCCCATGCTCGCCGAGCGCCGGCACGTCGCGGTAGACGCCGGTCTCCAGCCCTTCGATGTTCAGCGGGTTGGCGACGACATTGATGTTGCCCCGGCTGCGATGGTGCATCGGCATCGCCATCTCCAGGTGCTGCACCTGCGGGTCGGCGAAGACCTCGGCGATGTCGTTGACCGGGCCGCAGGGGATGCCGGCCTCCTCCAGCCGCTCGATCCACCATTCGCTCGGCTGGGTGCGGGTGACCTCGGCGATGGTGGCGTTCACCCGCGCGCGGTCCTTGCTGCGGCCCCCGGGCGTCTGCCATTCCGGCACCGCGAGCCATTCCTCATGGCCGGCCGCCTTGCAGAAATTGGTCCAGAGCTTGGGCGTGGAGGCGGCGATGTTGATCGGCTTGTCGGAGGTCGGGAAGACGCCCATCGGGATGTTGACGGGATGGTCGTTGCCCGCCTGGCCAGCCACCTCGCCATCCATCAGGTAGCGGCTGGCCTGGAAGTCCAGCATGAAAACTTGGGCTTCGAGCAGCGAGGTGTGGACATAGCCGCCGCGCCCCGTCCGCTCCCGGTCGAAGAGCTTCAGCATGATGCCGAAGGCCAGCAGGTTGCCCGCCGTCAGGTCGTTGATGGGAATGCCGACGCGCATCGGCCCGCGCCCCGGCTCGCCGGTGATGCTCATCAACCCGCCCATGCCCTGGGCGATCTGGTCCACGCCGCCGCGCTTGGAATAGGGCCCCGTCTGGCCGAAGCCGGAGATCGAGGCATAGACCAGCCGCGGATTGAGCGGAGCCAGGTCTTCATAGGCGATCTTCAGACGGTGCTTCACCTGCATCCGCATGTTCTCGACGACGACATCGGCGGTCGCCGCGAGCTTGAGGAAGGCGGCATGGCCGGCCGGGTTCTTGAGGTCGAGGGCGATGCCGCGCTTGTTGCGGTGGAGGTTCACGCTGTCGAACCCGTCGCGCGCGCCGGCCAGCGCGTCGGCGGTGCTCGGCGGCTCGATGCGGATGACGTCGGCACCCCAGTCGGCCAGGTGCCGCACGCAGGTCGGGCCGGCCCGGGCCAGGGTCAGGTCCAGCACGCGGATGCCGGCGAGCGGCAGCCGGGTCTCGGCCATCAGCTTCGGGTCGATCGGACTTTCGGGCATCGGCGTTCCTCCCCGCGGTCGGAGGAGACTAGGCCGGGTTCGTCGGCAGGGCCAGGGCAGGGGAGGCTGGGCGTGCCTGCCGCGCCTGCCCCTCGGGGCAGAGGTCGAGCAGCACGCAGCGTCCGCAGGCCGGTCCGCGGAAAAAGCAGCAGCGCTGGCCGTGGCGCATCATCATCTGGTGGTTGTCGTAGAACTGCTGCGCGTCCCACTCCGCCGGCAGCTGCGCCGCCAGCACCGCATGCGACGGCCCGACAGGCAAGGTGGCGGGGATCAGCCCGAGCCGCGCCGCCACCCGGTGGTGATGGCTGTCGACCGGCAGGGCCCGCCGCCGCAGGTTGCTGAAGGAGAGCACGGCCGCCGCCGTCTTCGGCCCGACGCCGGGCAGGGCGGCAAGCCAGGCCTCCGCCTCCACATCATCCATCGCTTCGAGATGCGAGAGGTCGAGGCTGCCGCGCCGTTCGGTCAGCGCCCGCAGCGTCCGTTGCAGCGCGGGCGCCTTGGCCTCGGGCCAGGTGACGCCGGCGATGGCGGCTTCCACCGCGGCGACCGGGGCGTCCCGCACTGCCTCCCACTCGGGGAAGGTCCGGCGCAGGCTCTCATAGGCCCGGGCGCTGTCGCGGTTCTTGGTCCGGTGCGAGAGCAGGGAGGAGACCAGCTCCGAGACCGGGTCGAGGGCGTGGAAGTAGTTCACCGGGCACCCGTATTCGGCGCAGAGCAGCCGGTGCGCCTCCAGCGCCAGGGCACATTTCGTGGGATCGGGCAAAAGGGACCGGGCCATCGCCTCAAAACGGCCATGGCCCGCGCCGGATGCCTATTCCGGCTGGAAATTCGCTGCCCGGAGCAGCGCCGTGTTCCGCCGGAGATCCGACTCGATATAGGCGGCGAACTCGGCCGGGCTCTCCTGCACTGGCTCGAAGCCAAGCTCGGTCAGCCGCTGCACCACGGCCGGCTCCGCCATTCCGTCGCGCAGTGCCGCATTCATCCGTCCGACGATCTCCGCCGGCATGCCTCTCGGCCCCCAGGCGCCATACCAGGAGAAGAATTCCAGTCCGGGCATCCCGACCTCCGCCACGGTCGGAATCTCGGGCGCAATGGGGCTTCGCGCCGCGCGGGTGATGGCCAGGGCCCGCACCTGCCCGCCGCGCGCCAGCGGCAGGGTGGCGAGAATCGGGTCCAGCATCAGCTGGACGTTGCCCGCCGCAATGTCGGCCAGCGCCGGCGCCGAGCCGCGATAGGGCACCATCGGGATGTCGAGCCCCGCCCGCCGGTTGAACTCGATGGAGGCGAGGTGCCCCGCCGCCCCGAGCGCCGAGACGCCGAAGCTCCAGGCGCCGGGTGATCGCCTCGCCGCCTCCACCACCGCCGGGATACTCGCCTCGGGCCGCCCCGGGTTGGTCACCAGCAACAACGGTCCCTGCCCGGTGCGGGCGATGGGGGTGAAGTCCGCCACCGGGTCATAGGGGACGCTCTTCAACACCTGGCGTCCCATGACATGGACCGATGCCGTGAGCAGGATCGTGGTGCCGTCCGGTGCCGCCTGGGCGACCGCCGCGCCGCCGACGGTGCCGCTGCCGCCCGGCCGGTTCTCCGGCACCACGGGCACGCCGAGCCGTTCGGAGAGCTTCTGCGCCGCCAGCCGCGACATCGCATCCGTCGCGCCGCCGGGCGTGTAGGGGATGACGGCGCGGATCGGCCGGTTCGGCCAGGGAGACTGGGCGAGCGCCGGGCTGGCGAGCAGGGGTAGCGTCAGCAGCGTGCGGCGTCGCATCGGCGGAAGGGCCTTCATAGTGCGGCGCACACTATAGAAGTGTCGTTCCGCCCCGCGCTATGGCTGCGGGATGGAGCCCGTGGACCTCGCCCTCTGCCTCGCCATCGATGTCTCGGCGAGCGTCAATTACGACGAGTTCGGCCTGATGATCGGCGGCCTCGCCGGGGCCTTCCGGGAGCCCGACATCGCCGCCGCCTGCGCCGCCGGCCCGCGCGGCGCCATCGCGGCCTGCGCCCTGTTCTGGTCGGTTGGCAGTGATCTGGCCGTGCCCTGGGCCCGCATCGACGGGCCTGCCGCCGCCGAGGCCATGGCCGTCGCACTGGAGAATGCCCCGCGCCTGCCCGGCCCCGGCGCCACGGCGTTGGGCGATGGGATGGCGGCGGGCCTCGCCCTGCTCGCCCGCTGCCCGGCCGAGGCAACGCGCCTCGCCCTCGACGTCTCCGGGGATGGACGGAACAACCGCGGGCGGGAGCCGGGGCCGGTGCGCGATATCGGCGTGGCGGCCGGCGTCACCATCAATGGCCTCGCGGTGCTGAACGAGGAGCCGGACCTGCTGGAGCACTACCGCGCCGAGGTGATCGGCGGGCCGGGGAGCTTCGCCATGGCTTGCCCGGACTATGCCGCCTTCGCCGCCGCGATGCGGGAAAAGCTGCGACGGGAAATCGGCGGCCTTCTGTTGTCGCGGGCGGATCGGGTATACATCACCAAGGCTTGAAGGTGCTTGTTCATGTTGCTGCTGATCCCCGGCCCGGTGCAGACCCGTCCCGAGACCCGCGCCGCCATGGCCCAGGACATCGCCCCCTGGGACAACGATTTCCGCCCGGTCTATGCCGAGATCCGCGAGCGCGTCCGCGCCATCGCCGGGGGGCAGGAGGGGGTGCATGCCACCCTGCCGCTGCAGGGCTGTGGGCACTTCATCATGGAGGCGGCGATCCGCACCTTCATCCCGGCCGGCGGCAAGGTGCTGATCCCGCAGAATGGCGCCTATGCCGACCGCGCCGTGCGCCTCGCCACGGAATGCGGCCGACAGGTCGTCGCCCTGCCGGGACCTGATACCCGGCCAGTCACGGGAGAGGAGATCGACACGGCGCTGGCCGCCGACCCCGCCATCACCCACGTCGCCGTGGTGCATCACGAGACGGGCAGCGGCATGGTGAACGACCCGGAGGTGATCGGCCCCGTGGTCCGCAAGCATGGCCGGCGGCTGATCCTCGATAGCGTCTCCGCCTTCGGCGCGCTGCCGGTCGACCTCTCGGCGCATCCGGAGATCGACGTGGTGCTCTTCACCTCGGGCAAGTGCCTCGAGGGGCTGCCCGGCATCGGCTTCGCGGTCGCGCGGGTCGACAGCGTGACGGCGGCGGCGGGCAATGCCGGCTCCTGGTCCTTCGACCTCTCGGATATCTACCAGCATGCGCTGCGTGCCGGGTGGGGCAGCTTCCGCTTCACTCCACCTGTCCAGGCGCTGATGGCCTTCCGCACCGCGCTCGACCTCTACGATGCCGAGGGTGGCCAACCCGCCCGCCTCGCCCGCTACCGTGAGAACGCCCGCATCCTGTACGATGGGCTACGCGGCATGGGCCTCACGCCCTATCTGGAGCCGCGGCACCAGGGGCCGGTGATCGTCACCACCCACCAGCCGGCCGATCCGCACTTCGCGCTGCAGCCCTTCGTCGATGCGCTGAAGGCGCGAGGCGTGCTGATCAGCAACTTCCACAATACCACGGTGCCGACCTTCCGCATCGGCTGCATCGGCGCCGTCACGCCGGAGGACATGCGCCGTGCCGTTGCTGCGATCGGCGGCGCGCTGGAAGACCTCGGCGTGCGGCAGCGCGAGGCGGCGTGAACCGCCTCGTGCGTGGCCTGCCTCAGAAGCGGTAGCGCACCGAGGCGCCGACCACCCAGGGGTCGAGATTGACCCGGGCATGCACAAGCCCGGAATTCACGCTCGCCTCCGGCCGCAGGATCAGCTTCTTCATGTCGATATTCGCCAGCCAGTGCGGGGAAACCTCGTAATCGAGGCCGGCATTGAAGGCGAAGCCGGGCGCGGTATCGACCACCACCCGCCGCACTGGCGCCGTCCGGCTGCCGCCCTCGCCGTAGAAGAAGCTGACATTGATGCCGGCGCCGACATAGGGGCTGATCCGCGCCTGCGGGAAGGGGTGGTATTGCAGGGTCAGCGTCGGCGGCAGCACCCAGACATGGCCGAGATTGAGGTTACCGAGTGCCGAGCCGCGCACGCTGACATCATGCTGCGTGCTCGCTGCGATCAGGTTCAGCGAGACATTCGGCACCATGAAATAGGTGAGGTCGAGTTGCGGGCTCGCGCTGTTGCTCGCGCGCGGATGCCCGCCGATGGCGTCGACATGCCCGCCATTGCTCGGCAGCACGCCGATGGCGCCGAGCCCCACCACGATATCGCCAGCCTGCTTGCCGCGCACGCCGTCCTCGGCCTGCGCCACGCCCATCATCGCTGCCAGCGCCGCAGCAGCCGCCAGCCCAACCGTCCTCGCCATCGCAGTCACATCCATCCCTGGCGGCCCATGCCGCGCGGGCGGACCCTAGGCGCCGCAGCGGAAACGTGCCTTGCGCGGAATCAATTCTTTTTCTTGGCGGCCTTGCCGACGCGCTGGCCGGCCGCGGCCATCGCATCGAGGCGCCCGGGCAACTCCGCCTTGATCGCCGGCCGGCGGTCCTTTTCCTTCTTCCAGTGCTTCTTGTCCTTGCGGGTCATGCCGCAGCCGAGGCACCAGCCGGTTTCCTCGTCGTATTTGCAGATATCGATGCAGGGGCTCGCCATGCCGGTCATATAGGGCCGCCATCCCGCTTGCAGGAGCGCGGCCGGGACGATAAGCGCGATCATCCAGCCGGAAGGGACAACGCGCATGGCAACCGACCTCGAAATCGCGCGTGCCGCGACCCTCCGCCCGATCGGTGAGATCGCCGCACGCGCCGGCATCCCGGACGAGGCGCTGATCCCCTACGGTAAGCACAAGGCGAAGGTGGACCTGCCCTTCCTGCGCAGCCAGGCAGCGAAGCCGGCGGGCCGCCTCGTCCTCGTCACCGGCATCAGCCCGACGCCCGCCGGCGAGGGCAAGACCACGACCACCATCGGCCTCGGCGACGCGCTGAACGCGCTCGGCACCCGCACCATGATCTGCCTGCGCGAGCCTTCGCTCGGCCCCTGCTTTGGCGTCAAGGGTGGCGCCACCGGCGGCGGCCATGCCCAGGTGGCGCCGATGGAGGAGATCAACCTCCACTTCACCGGCGACTTCCACGCCATCACCTCGGCCAACAACCTACTGGCCGCGATGATCGACAACCACATCTACTGGGGCAACGCGCTCAACATCGATGAGCGCCGCATCACCTGGCGCCGGGCGATGGATATGAACGACCGCGCTTTACGCGGCATCGTCAACTCGCTCGGCGGCGTCGCCAAC
The DNA here is from genome assembly GCF_000745835.1 of Belnapia moabensis DSM 16746. Classification (GTDB taxonomy): domain Bacteria; phylum Pseudomonadota; class Alphaproteobacteria; order Acetobacterales; family Acetobacteraceae; genus Belnapia; species Belnapia moabensis. The sequence goes on from NZ_JQKB01000009.1 coordinate 35,833, forward strand.
GGCTATCCGCGCGAGGATGCATTCGACATCACCGTCGCCTCGGAGGTGATGGCGATCTTCTGCCTTGCGACCGACCTCGACGACCTGCAGGCGCGGCTCGGGCGCATCATCGTCGGCAGCACGCGCGAGGGGAAGCCGGTGACGGCGCGCGACATCAAGGCGGACGGCGCCATGGCGGCGCTGCTGCGCGATGCCTTCGCGCCCAATCTGGTGCAGACGCTGGCGGGCTCGCCCGCGCTCGTGCATGGCGGGCCCTTCGCCAATATCGCGCATGGCTGCAACAGCGTCGCCGCGACGAAGCTTGGGCTCTCGCTCGCAGAGGTTGTGGTGACGGAGGCCGGCTTCGGCGCGGATCTCGGTGCCGAGAAATTCCTCGACATTAAATGCACCTCCGCCGGCATCGCGCCTGCTGCCTGCGTCGTTGTTGCGACGGTGCGCGCATTGAAGATGCATGGCGGCGTGGCGAAGGCCGATCTCGGTCGCGAAGATGTCGGCGCGTTGAGGCGCAGTGTCGTCAACCTTGCCCGCCATGTCGAGAACATGCAGAAATTCGGGCTTAGTGTGGTTGTGGCCTTGAACGCCTTCACAACCGACACGGGTGACGAGATCGCCGCCGTGCAGGAGGCGATGGCTGCGCTCGGCACCGAAGCGGTGCTCTGCACGCACTGGGCCGATGGCGCAGCCGGCGCCGCCGATCTCGCCCGCGCAGTGCTGCGGCGGATGGAGGCCGGCGCGTCGCGCTTCGCCCCGCTCTATCCGCCCGAGTTGCCGCTCGAGCAGAAGCTCCGCCGCATCGCCGGCGAGATCTACCGCGCCGCCGATGTTCAAGTCCCTGTCAGCGTCGCGGCCAAATTGCGCCGCTTCGAGGAGATGGGTTTCGGCCATGTCCCGGTCTGCGTGGCAAAAACGCAGTACAGCTTCAGCGCCGACCCGACCCTGATGGGCGCGCCGAGCGGGCATGTGCTGCCGGTGCGCGACGTGCGGCTTTCCGCAGGCGCCGGATTCGTCGTCGCGATCTGCGGCGAGATCATGACGATGCCGGGCCTGCCGCGCCGTCCGGCAGCGGAATCCATCGGTCTCGATGCCGATGGCGCCATCGATGGGCTCTTTTGACACACGCCCCACGCAAGCGTGCATGCGAAGGGACGTGGGTACACGCAAGGGTGTCTCATCCCGTTCCCACCCCGGTCCAGGCTTCGGTTAGTGTCCGCCCCCATCGACGGCTGACGCTGCGCAGGGGATGACGGGGACCGCATGCAGGAGGAGGATAGCGCGAACGGGACGGAGGCCTTCGCGACTGCGATCGCCGCCGAGATTCCCCGCCTGCGCCGCTTCGCCCGCGTGCTCGCACGCGGCGGCGATGCGGCCGACGATCTGGTGCAGGAGACGCTGCTGCGCGCCATCTCGGCCCGCGAGCAGTTCGAACCGGGGACCAATCTTCGTGCCTGGCTCTTCACCATCCTTCGTCATGCGCGGGCGGCCAATCTCCGCCGCGCCTCGCGTAGCCCGATCATGGAAGCGGAGACGCTGCCCGAATCCCCCGTCTCGGGCGGCCAGGAGGAGCGGCAGGCGATGCGCGATGTCGCCACCGCCTTCCGCAAGCTCGCCCGCATTCATCGCGAGGCGCTCTGGCTGGTGGTGGTGGAGGGGCTGGATTATGCCGAGGCGGCGCGCATCCTGAACGTGCCACCTGGCACGTTGCGCTCTCGCCTGTCCCGGGCGCGGGAAGCTTTGCGTGAAGGCATCGGCGGCAGCCCGAACGACTTCGCCTCGGAAGGCGAGGAAGGTTAGCCGCCAGGTTTTCCGCGTAGTATCTCGATCAACCGCAGAGGCACTGGCGCTTCCAATATCCAGTCATGCGACTTGTGAAGCTCCCGCCGCAACAGGTCGTCGAGTTGCTCGTCATCCATCCTCGTCGCCTGGACAGAGCGTGGACGGGATGTCGTCATGGCGGTCTGCATCTCAGGGGTAAGCTTTTGCGCAGCGGATGGTTCCACCTGCGGGCCATCGACGGAGGGTGGCTTGCTCGGCATCGGGAAACCGCGGTTGAGGCCCGGGCGGGCCGCCGGGGATCATCCCCAACCTATGGGTGAAGTTGCGGCATCGCAAGCACTGAGATGTGACTGTGTTTAACGCGCATCGAAGCGTGATATGAAAGCTACATTGCCCACCTGCGCAGCCCCTCGCAAAGTGCGGCGATGCCCTCAGACCCTTCCGCGCTGCTTCAGTCAGGCGCCGCGCGCCACGCCGCGGGCGACTTGGCCGGCGCCGAGCATTTCTACCGGCAGGTGCTGAAGCGCCGCCCGCAGGATGCCAATGCGCATAACCTGCTCGGCGTATTGGCGCGGCAGCGCGGCGATGTCGCCGGCGCGCTTCGCCACACCGAGCGTGCTCTCGCCGTAGCGCCGGAGCAGGCGGCTTTCCTGGCCAATCGTGGCGCCGCTCTGGCCGAGGCCGGCCGCTTGCCGGAAGCCATCGCCATGCTCCGGGCCGCTCTCGCCCGCCGGCCGGAGGATGCGGTGGCGCTGCGCAATCTTGGCCAAGCCCTTTGTGCCCTGGGAGACCCGCAAGCCGCCCTGGCGCCATTGGAGGCCGCCACTAGGCTAGCACCCGGCGTGCCGGAGCCGCTGCTCGCCCTCGCCCATGCCAGGCGCGAGGCCGGCGACAAGGCTGGCGCTGCCGAGGCCGCCCGCGTGGCTCTCACCACGGCCGATGCGACGCTGGCCGAGCAGGTCCGCTTCCTCCTCGCCGCCCTTGGCGAGGATGATGCCCCGATCCGTGCGCCCGCCGCCTATGTACGTGACCTCTTCGATCAATTCGCGCCGCGTTTCGAGACGGAGCTTATGGATCGCCTCGGCTATCGCACGCCGGAGCTTCTGGCGGCGCTGCTGACGGAGGCCGGCATCGCCCCACGCCGTACTCTGCGGGTGCTCGATCTCGGTTGCGGCACCGGCCTCTCGGGCCTGGCGCTGGCGCCTTTCGCCCGCCGGCTCGAGGGCCTCGACCTCTCGCCGCGCATGCTGGCCGAAGCTCGTCGCCGGCCGCTCTACGATGCGCTGCACGAGGCAGACCTGCTGGAGTGGCTGCCGACGCGGCCGGCGGCCTTCGATCTCATCGCCGCGGCCGACGTGCTGAATTATCTCGGCGACCTCGCTCCGGCACTTGCTGCCATCGCCGCGGCGCTCACCCCCGGCGGCCATGTCGCCTTCTCGGTCGAGGCGGGGGAGGGGGCGCCCTTCGCCTTGGCCGAGGCGATGCGCTACCGCCACGACCCGGTGCATGTCGCCGGCCTTGCCACCGCCGCCGGCCTCACCCTCGTCGCGCAGCGCGCCGGGGTGTTGCGGATGGAGCGCGGCGCCCCGGTCGAGGGCGCCCTGTTCCTGCTCAGCCGATGATCCGCGCCTCGGCCAGGATGCGGCGCATCCGCTCGGTGTCGACGGCGCCGGCATCAACGGCGGCGATGGCCTTGGCCTCCGCCGCCCGCACCGCGTCCAGCCCCTCCGCCACCGCCTCCGCCTGATCGAGCGGTACGACGACCACGCCATCCGCATCGCCGACGACGATGTCGCCGCTGTGCACCGCCAGCCCGCCACAGGTGACGGGTGCCCCGACCGTGCCAGGCCCGTTCGCCGCCGGCGAGGTCGGCACTACCGCGGCGGTGAAGACCGGCAGACCGGTCGCCAGGATGCCGGCCTTGTCCCGCGCCGCGCCCTCGGTGACGAAGGCGGCGATGCCCTTGTTCTTCATCATGCCGGCGACGATGTCGCCGATCGCCGCCGCGCCGAGATAGGCATCGTTCGCTACGACGATCACGTCGCCCGCTTCCGCCTCGCCCAAGGCGCCATAGACGCCGACGATATCCGCTGGATAGGCGAAGGCTGTCAGCGCCGGGCCGACGAAGGCAGCATTGGCGGGATCGAGCGGCTTGACCGCCCAATGCATCGCCCCACGCCCGGCCATCACATCGACCAGATGCGAAGTCTGCGCCCCGCGGAACCGCTCGAGCAGGGCAGGGGAAGGGCGCTGGTGCCCGCGATGGATGGTCAGCAGCGGCGGGTTGTCGAGCATCGGGTCCTCCCTGGATGGACCGGCAGCTTCACCCTGCAGCGCTACTCCGCATAGATCATCTTCCGTGTCATGCCGCCATCGGAGAGGAATTCCGCCCCGGTGACGAAGCCGCTCTCCGGCCCGACCAGCCAGGCGACGAGAGCCGCCACATCCTCCGGCCGCCCGACGCGCCCGGCCGGGTGCTGCGCATGGTCCTCCGGGCGCAGCGCCTCGCCCTTGGTGTCGATCCAGCCCGGGCTCACGCAATTCACGCGCACCTCTGGCCCGAGGCTGATGGCGAGGGCATGGGTCAGCGCCATCAGGCCGCCCTTGGAGGCGCTGTAGCTCTCCGTATTTGCTTCCGACTGGTGCGCCCGAGTCGAGGCGATGGTGACGATGGCGCCACGTGCCGGCCGCAGCATCGTCTCGGCCGCCCGCGCCAGAAGGAAGGCGCTGGTGAGATTGGTGCCGAGCACGGCATTCCATTCGCCGAGGCTCAGCTCGCGGATCGGCTTGCGGATCATGAAGCCGGCATTGCAGACGAGGGCGTCGAGCCGGCCTTCCGCCTGCGCAATCCCCTCCACCAGGCGTCCGACCGCGGCCTCATCCGCTACATCGGCCTCGACGAGGCGACCCGGTACGTCCTCGGCCCCCTCACGGTCCGCGACCACCACCCGCCAGCCATCCGCTGCCAGCCGCGCCGCGACCGCCCGGCCGATGCCGCGGGCACCGCCCGTCACCAGCGCTACGCGCCGATCCTGCTCCATCGCCATCCTCCTGCTTCGGCCCTTATCCTCCCGCCGGGACGAGGGAGGAATCATCCATGGCTGCACCGCTGCTCTTCACGCCGATGACCATTCGCGGCGTGACGCTGAAGAACCGCATCGTGGTCGCGCCGATGCATCAATATGCCGCCAACCGGGGCTATGCGACGGATTGGCACCTCATGAATGCCGGCCGCTACGCCGCCGGCGGCGCGGGCCTTGTCATCATGGAGAGCACCAAGGTCGAGCGGCGCGGTTGCGGCACCCATGGCGATCTCGGCCTCTGGGAGGATGGGCAGATTCCGGGCCTCGCCCGCTGCGCGGCCTTCATCAAGGCGCAGAATGCCGTGCCCGGCCTGCAACTCGGCCATTCCGGGCGCAAGGCGCGGCGCTTCCGCCCCTGGGAGGGCGGCGGCCCGCTGCCGATCGAGGCGGCGGAGGATGAATGGGAGCTCGTCGCCCCCTCCGCCCTCGCCAGCCCGGAGAGCGACCCGCTGCCGCGCGCGCTGACCCGCGCCGAGGTGCAGGACCTTATCCAGCGCTGGGCGGATGCCGCCCGCCGTGCCGACGCGGCCGGCATCGAGGTGCTCGAGATCCATGGCGCGCATGGCTATCTGATCCACCAATTCCTCTCGCCCTTCAGCAACCTCCGCAACGACGAGTATGGCGGCAGCGAGCAGGGCCGCATGCGCTTCTGCCTGGAGGTGGTGGAGGCGGTGCGCGCCGTCTGGCCGGCGGATAAGCCGCTCTTCCTCCGCCTCTCGGTCGAGGACGATGCGGGCTGGGACGTGGCGCAATCCGCCCGCCTCGCGGCGCTGGCGAAGCCGCTTGGCGTCGATGTGGTTGATTGCTCCTCGGGCGGCATGCGCGGCGCCCCCGTGGTTGGCACCGGGCCGATCACCTATGGCTACCAGGTGCCCTATGCCGAACGGCTGCGGCGCGAGGCTGGCATCGCCACCATGGCCGTCGGCCTCATCGTCCATGCCGACCAGGCGGAGGGCATCCTCCAGCGCGGCGAGGCGGACCTCGTCGCCCTGGCGCGGGAGCTGCTTTACAATCCGAACTGGCCGATGGACGCCGCACAGAAGCTCGGCGCCGACCCCCGCTTCGCCCTGGTCCCGCCCGCCCAGTCCTACTGGCTGGAGAAGCGTGCCCGGCAGGTGAAGGAACTCGTGCCAAGCACCTGGCGGGAGGGGTTGGGCGGATAGGGAGCGGCAGGGTCCCTCGCGCATCCGGCGCGGGTCGGGCCTATACTCCCCGCATGGCCCCCCGCCGCTCCCCAGATCCGCCTTCCGACCTTTTCGGCGAGTCCGCCCCGCCGCCGCCCCGCGCCGAGATGCCGGCCGGTCCGCGGCCGCTCGCTGACCGCCTGCGCCCGGCCGAGCTGGAGGAGGTGGTCGGCCAGGACCATCTGGTCGGCCCGGCAGGCGCGCTGACCGGCATGCTCGCCCGCGGGGCGCTGGCCTCGCTGATCCTCTGGGGGCCGCCTGGCGTTGGCAAGACGACCATCGCCCGGCTGCTGGCGGAGCGGGCTGGCCTCGTCTTCGTCCAGCTCTCTGCCGTCTTCTCCGGCGTCGCCGACCTCAAGCGTGCCTTCGACGAGGCCCGCCAGCGGCGCCGGGCAGGGCAGGGGACGCTGCTATTCGTCGATGAGATCCACCGCTTCAACCGGGCCCAGCAGGACGGTTTCCTCCCGGTGGTGGAGGACGGCACAGTGACGCTGGTCGGCGCCACCACCGAGAATCCGAGCTTCGCCCTCAATGGCGCGCTGCTCTCGCGCTGCCAGGTCCTGGTGCTGCGCCGGCTGGATGAGGCCGCGCTCGACCTGCTGCTGACCCGCGCCGAGGCTGAGGCCAGCCGCCCCTTGCCGCTCGACCCGGCGGCGCGGGCCAGTCTCAAGGCCATGGCCGATGGCGATGGGCGCTACCTGTTGAACCTCGCCGAGCAGCTTCTCGCCCTGCCGCCCGGCCAGGCGCCGCTCGATGCCGCGGCCCTCGGCGAGTTGCTTGCCCGGCGCGCCGCCCTCTACGACAAGGATCGGGAGGAGCACTACAACCTCATCTCGGCGCTGCATAAGTCGCTGCGCGGCTCAGACCCCGATGCGGCGCTCTACTGGTTCGCTCGCATGATCCAGGGCGGTGAGGACCCGCGCTACATCGCCCGCCGGCTGACGCGCTTTGCCGCCGAGGATGTCGGCCTCGCCGACCCGCGCGCCCTGCCGCTGGCGATCGCCGCCTGGGAAACCTATGAGCGCCTCGGCTCGCCCGAAGGGGAGCTGGCGCTTGCCCAGCTCGTCCTGCATCTTGGCACTGCGCCGAAGTCGAATGCTGCCTATGTCGCCTGGGGTGAGGCGCAGCGCGCCGCGCGCGAGACCGGCAGCTTGATGCCGCCGAAGCACATCCTCAACGCACCGACCAAGCTGATGAAGAATCTCGGCTATGGCCGCGGCTATGCCTATGACCATGACGAGGCGGATGCCTTCTCGGGCCAGGACTACTTCCCGGAGGGGATGGAGCGCCGCGCCTTCTACCGCCCGGCCGGCCGCGGCGCCGAGGCCGCGATCGGCGAGCGGCTGGAGCGTTGGGCGGCGCTCCGGGCCGAAAAGAAGGGCGGCTGAGCTACCGCTGCGCCACCCGCTCGTCGCGGTCCGGCACCTGCACCGGCTGCACCACCACCGGCGCCGTGCCCTGCTCGCGCATGCCGAGATCCTGTGCCGTCTTCGGGCTCAGGTCGATCACCCGGTTCCGCGCATAGGGACCGCGATCCTCGACCTTTACTTCGGCGGTCCGGCCATTCTCCAGATTGGTGACCCGTGCCGTCGTGCCGAGCGGCAGGGTACGGTGGGCCGCCGAGTTGGAGCGGGCGTCAAAACGCTTGCCATTCGCCATGCGCCGGCCGTTGAACCTTTGTGCGTAATAGCTGGCGGTACCGCGCTGCGGCCGCGCCTGGGCCCGGGCCTGGTGTTGAGGGGCTCGCGCCTGTTCGGCGGCTTGAGCGGAGAGGACATGGCCCGGGGCGACGACGCCAAGGACCATGAGGGCCGCGCCGGCGGCCATTGCTGCTATCCGTGTCATGCTTCCGTTACGCCTGGGCGGCGGGAAAGTTCAACCCAACCCTGTTCGCATCGCGAGCGGCGCTGGGCTACACAGCGCGCATGACCATCCAGACCCGGATCGTGGCCGAGGCGGAGGCGGATACCCGCCTCGACCGCTGGTTCCGCCGCCACTTCCCCCAGCTCACCCAGGGCGCGTTGCAGAAGATGCTGCGCACCGGCCAAGTCCGCGTCGACGGCCGGCGCGCCGAGGCCAATACCCGCCTCGCCGCCGGCCAGGAGGTCCGCATCCCGCCGCTGCCGGATGGGCCGCCGCCGGAGCGCGACCAGTTCCTCGTCTCGCCCGAGGATGCCGAGATGCTGCAAGGCCTCGTCCTCCACCGCGACGAGAGCCTGATCGTGCTCGACAAGCCGCATGGCCTGCCGGTGCAGGGTGGCCCGGGCATCACCCGGCACCTCGACGGCATGCTGGATGCGCTGCGCTTCGGCTCGGAGGAGCGTCCGCGCCTGGTCCACCGCCTCGACCGCGATACCTCCGGCGTGCTGCTGCTGGCTCGCACGCCGGCCGCCGCCGCCTTCCTCGCCAAGGAGTTCCGCGGCCGCGGGGTGGAGAAGACCTATTGGGCCGTCGTCACCCCGCCGCCGCAGATCGAGGATGGCCGCATCGACATCCCGCTCGCCAAGCTGGACGGGCCGCGCGGCGAGCGCATGCAGGCGGTGGAGGACCCGGATGCGGGCGCCCGCGCCGTCACCGATTTCCGCACCCTCGATTCCGTCCGCGGCCGTGCCGCCTGGCTGGAGCTGAAGCCGCTCACGGGCCGTACCCACCAGCTTCGCGTGCATTGCGCCGAGGGGCTCGGCACCCCGATCCTCGGCGACGGAAAGTATGGCGGCGGCGCCGCCCATCTGGACGGGCTGCCGGGCGAGCTCCATCTGCATGCCCGTGCGCTGCATCTGCCGCATCCGGAGGGCGGCGTGCTGGAAGCCTATTCGGCCTTGCCGCACCATATGCGGGAGACCTTCGCCTTCTTCGGCTTCGAGGCTCCGAAAACGCCGAAAGCCCGGCGCCTCGCCGCCCGGCGCTGATCGCCACCAGCGGGAGAGTTCGCCAATGCCTGCCACCTCCCGCCGCCGCTGGCTCCGTTGGGTTCTGATCGCCCTGGCCGTGCTGGTGCTGCTGCCCGCCGCGGGCTTCGCTGCGCTGTTGCTGACCTTCGACCCGAACAGCCAGAAGCCGCGCATCCAGGCGACGGTGGAGGCGGCGACCGGCCGTAGCCTCACCCTCGGCGATATCGGCGTGAAGCTCGCCCTGGCACCGACCCTGACGGTCGAGAATGTCGCTCTTGCCAATGCCCCGGGCGGCAGCCGGCCACAGATGCTGACCATCCGCCGCGCCGAGGTGGAGCTTGCGTTGCTTCCCCTGCTTTCCCGGCGGGTGGAGGTGCGTCGCCTGGTGCTGCGGTCCCCCGACATGCTGCTGGAGACCGATGCCGAGGGCCGCCCGAACTGGACCTTCACGCCCGCCGGCCGCGCCGCCGCCCCGCCGCCGCCACCGCAGGCGGCTCCCGCCGAAGCGGCGCGCGAGACCGGCCAGCGCCTCGGCATCGCCGTCGACCAGGTGGAACTGACCGATGGCTTGCTCGCCTGGCGCGACGGCCGCACCGGCGCCAGCCGCAGCCTCGCCATTTCCCGGATCGAGACCCGCGCCGACATGGCCGGCGCCCTCCGGCTGAACGGGCAGTTTGCGCTGAACGGCGTCCCCGTCGCCCTCTCCGGCGAGACCGGCCCGATCGAGCGCCTGACCGACCCCGCTGCCACCACGCCCTGGCCGATCCGCCTCGCGCTGGAAGCCGCCGGTGCCCGGCTGGCGGCGCATGGGTTCATCGCCCAGCCGCGGCAGATGCGTGGCTGGCGGATAACGGTCGAGGCGCAGGTACCGGAGTTGGAAAAGCTCGCTCCGCTGCTGCCGGATGCCCCGCTGCCGCCGCTGCGCGACCTTGCCTTGGCCGCTAGTCTGGACGAGGCGGCGGTGAGCGATCTCCGCCTGACCCTTGGCGCCTCGGTGCTGGATGCGGTGCTGCCCGGCCTCCGCCTGACCAGCCTCACCGCCACGCTGCCGCGACAAGACCAGCCGCTTACCCTTGCCATGGAGGCGGCGCTGAACGGCGTGCCGCTGCGCCTGGGCGGCACGCTCGGGGCGCCGAGCCTGCTGCTGCCAGGCGCGGCACCGCAGCCCTTCCCGGTTGATCTCAGCCTCGCCGTGGCCGGCGCCACCGGTACGGCGAAGGGCGCGATCGCCGATCTTCGCCGCCTTGCCGGGGTCGACCTAGCGCTGTCCCTCCGCGCTCCCGACCTTGCCGCCTTCGCGCCCCTCGCCGGTACGCCGCTGCCGGCGGTGAAGGACGTTTCCCTCGATACGCGCTTCGCCGAGCGCACGCCGGGCTTTGCCGGCGGCGCCTTCCTGCGCGGGCTGCGGGTCGCCTCCTCCGCCGGCGATGCGGCGGGGGACCTCACTTATGTCATCGGCCAGCGCCAAGGCGTCATGGGCAGCCTCGCCTCCACCCGGCTCGACTTCGACGCGCTGCGCCTGCCACCCGCCGCGCCCGTGGCGGCGGCAACGGCAGCACCGCCCCCGCCGGCGGATCGCCGTGTCATCCCCGATGTGAAGCTGCCGCTGGAGGCGATCCGCATCATCGATGGCGACCTCCGCTGGCAGATCGGCAGCCTGATCGCCCAGGGCGTCACCCTCCGGCAGGTGCAGGCGCATCTGCTGATCCAGGATGGCCGCGCCCGGCTTGATCCCTTCGCCGCGCAGATGCCGGGCGGCCCCGTCACCCTCCGCGCCGCGGCCGACCTGACGACGACGCCGCCCACCGTGCAGGTCGCGGCGCAGTCGCCCGGCCTCGACCTCGCCCCGCTGCTGGCGGCGCTAGGGCAGGCCCAGCCTTTGGCGACCGGCCAGCTTGGACTTGATGCCGACCTGCGCGGGCATGGCAGCGACCTCCGCGCAGTCGCCGGCAGCGCGCATGGCCATCTCGGCCTGTCCGTGGTGCGCGGCAGCCTCTCCGGCAGCCTGATCGAGAAACTCCCGGCCGATCTTCGCCGCCTGCTGCCGGCCGGTGTCGCGGGGCGGGACGTCGCGTTGCGCTGCCTCGCCCTCCGCTTCCAGGCGGAGGACGGCATGGCGCAGTCCCGGGCGCTGCTGCTCGACACCGCGCTCGGCCGGCTGGGCGGGGAGGGGGGCGTGAACTTCAAGACCGAGGCGCTGGCCTTCCGCCTTCTGCCCGATCTCCGGCTCGGCGGCATCGAGCTGCGGGCGCCGGTCAATATCGCAGGCACCATGCGCGCGCCCCGTGTCGGCGTCTCGCCGGAGGCGGCCATCGCCGGTGGGCTCGGCGCTTTCCTCTCACTGCAGAATACGCCGGATCGCAGCCTCCAGGCCCTGGCCGGCGTGCTCGGCGGCGGCGGCCCGGCCCTGCCCGACTGCGAGGAGCAACTCGCCATCGCCCGCGGCGGCCAGCATGGCCCGGCACCCGCTGCCGCACCGCCCGCCCCGGCGTCGAATCCAACCCCCGGCCCCGCCCAGGCGTTGCCCGCCCCGGCGCAGGAGCTGCTGCGCGGCCTCTTCGGCCGAGGACGATGACATGAAGCGTTTCTGGGACAACGCCGCCACCATCCCGCAACCGGGCGGCTTCGGCGTGGTGCTGGACGGCAAGCCGGTGCGCCTGCCGGGCGGCGCCCCGCTGGTGGTCGATCATGCCCCGCTCGCCGAAGCGATCGCGGAGGAATGGGCCGCGGCCGGCGGCGGCGCCCGCGGTGGCGCGATGAGCATGAACGACATGCCGCTCACCCGCCTGGTCGGCACCGCGCAGGAGCGCATCGCCCCCGACCCCGCGGCGATGGTGGATGGCCTCGCCCGCTATGGCGAGAGCGACCTGCTCTGCTACCGCGCCGAGGATCCGCAGCTGGCCGCGTTGCAGGCCGCCGAGTGGCAGCCCCTGCTCGACTGGGCCGCGCTCCGGCACGATGCTCCCCTGCGCGTCACCGCGGGCATCATGCCGATCCGCCAGGAGGCCGCCGCGGTCGCCGCCTTGCGTGCCGCGGTCGCCGCCCGCAACGCGGTGGAACTCGCCGCCCTTGGCGTGCTGGTCCCCGCCCTGGGCAGCCTGGTGCTGGGCCTCGCCGTGGTGGAGGAGCGGCTGGAGGCTGCCGACGCGCATCGCCTCGCTATCCTCGATGAGACCTTCCAGGAGGAGTTCTGGGGCCTCGATCACGAGGCTGCCGAGCGCCGCGCCCGCATCGCCGGCGAGATCGCGGTCGTTGGTCGTCTGCTGTCGCTGGCGAGGCGGACATGAACGCTCATCACCTCCGTATCGAGGGCCGCGTTCAGGGCGTCGGCTACCGTGCCTGGATGGTCCGCGAGGCCCGCCGCCTCGGCCTTTCTGGTTGGGTCCGCAACTGCCTGGACGGCAGCGTGGAGGCCGTCATCGCCGGGCCGGAACCCGCCGTGCAGGCGCTGCTGACCGCATGCCGCCGCGGCCCGATCGCGGCGCGCGTCGACCGCATTGTCGAGGATTTCGCCGAGTTGCCGGAGAGCGAGGGCTTCCACCAACGGTGATGATCGACCCTGGCCGGCGTGGGGCGGCGTTACGGCGGGCAGGGGACCTAGCATATGGCGGAGAGGGTGGGATTCGAACCCACGGTAGGCTTGCACCTACTTCGGTTTTCGAGACCGACGCGATCGACCACTCTGCCACCTCTCCGGGTCGAGGGCAGCCCTATAGTCGGCCACGGCCCGGAGTGCAACGCCCTCACGCGACCCGCTGCTGCTCCATCAGCAACTCGGCGATGCGGAGTGCCAAGGTGGCCTGGTCGTAAACCTTCGCCAACACCTCGAAGCCATGATCCGCCGCGCCCTCGACCGGACCGGCATAGCCCGTCGCCAGCAGCACCGGCAGCAGCGGGCGCAGGCGCCTCGCCTCCCGTGCCAGCTCGATGCCCGTCATGCCGCCCGGCATGACGATATCGCTGAACAGCAGGTCGAAATGCTCATGGCGCTCGAACAGCGACAGAGCCTCCGGCGCGTCCTGCGCCGCGATCACGCGAAAGCCGGCATCGCGCAGCGTCGCGGCTGCGATCTCGCGGACCCGCTCGTCATCCTCCACCACCAGCACGATGGCGCGGGCGACGGCGCGGATGCAGTCCGGCGCCGGTGCCGCATGGACCGGCTCCTGCGCCGGCGCCTCGGTTGCGGCCGGCAGGAAAAGCGTCACCACCGTGCCCTCGGCCGGGGCGCTGTCGATGGTCACATGGCCACCAAGCTGACGGATGAAGCCGAAGACCTGCGAGAGTCCGAGCCCCGTGCCCTTGCCCCGCGGCTTGGTGGTGAAGAAGGGTTCGAAGGCCCGTTCCCGTACCTCGGGCGGCATGCCCGTGCCGGTATCCTGGAGGATGAGGGCCACGTGCAGTCCTGGCTTCGCATCCCCGTTGCCGGCGAGCTGCTCCGCTTCCAGCCAAGCCGCCCGGGTCGACAGGGTCACCGCCCCACCCCGCGGCATCGCATCCCGCGCATTGATGGCGAGGTTCAGCAGCGCCGCCTCGAGCTGCGTGGCGTCGGCCCGGCAAGGCGGCAGGTCCGGGTCGAGCCGCAACGCCAGCGTCACCGTTTCGCCGAGCGCACGCTGGATGAGCGGGGCGAAGCCCTGCACGAGTTCATTCGCATCGAGGCTCGTAGCGTGCAGTTTCTGCTGCCGGGCGAAGGCGAGAAGGCTGGCATTCAGCCGGGCGCCGCGTTGCACGGCATCCCGCGCCAGGCCGATATATTTCCGCACCCGCTCATCGGCGCCGCTGCCGATATGCCGTTCCAGCAGATGCACCGTGCCGAGGATGGCGGTCAGCAGGTTATTGAAGTCATGCGCTACGCCGCCGGTCAGACGGCTGAGCGATTCCAGCCGCTGCGCCTGCAGCAGCCCTGCCTCCACGGCCTCGCGCCGGACGATCTCGGCCTGTAACTCGTCCCGGCTCTGGCTGAGGCGGTGCTGCACCGCCTGTTCGGAGCGCCAGCGGCGGACGGCCAGCAGGGCGGTGAAGCCGAGCGCCAGCGCGACGCAGGCGCAGACCGCCGCGGTCCAGGCCGTATTGGCCAGCCATTGCGCATGCACCCAGTCCAGCGAGAGGCTGATGGACACCACCAGGGGGAATTCGCCGACCTGGCGGAAGGCGGTCAGCCATTCCCGCCGCTCGCCGAAGCGTTCGATGACCGGGCCGGTGCTGCTCGGATGCCGAACGGCCTCCGGCACGGTGGCGGGATCTGGCGGCCCGAACAGCCCGTCGCCCTCGGCTGGATGTGTGACGAGCACTTGCCCATCCGTCCGCAGCAGGGCGAAGCTGGCCTGGCCCTCCGGGTCCATCGCATGCCATTGCGCCTGGAATTAGCCGGGCAGGATGGAGCCGATCACCGCGCCGTCGAACTGGTCACCCGTGCTTGCGCGTCGCCGCGCGACGGCGAAGCTGACGATGCCGGTGAGCCGCGCCCGAGCCGGCTCGCCGAAGACGAGGCCCGGCTCCCCGTCGCGGAGACGGCGGAAATAGGAGCGATCGGCAATCGAGAGGGGTGGTGTCGGCCAAGCAATGCTGAGGGTCGTCACCCGCCCGTCCGGCCGGGTGAGGTGCAAGGCCGTGATCTGCGCCAGCCCCTCATCGAGGTCCTGCATCCAACGATGGAGTTCCGCGCCCCGGGCCTCGATCTCGTCCCAGCCGAGGCCACGGATGCGATCCTCCATGCGGTCGAGCACCAAGGCATTGGTCTCGGCGACCTTCAGCGCATGTTCCTTGGCGATGGCCGAGAGCCGGGTGATGTCGGCATAAGCCTCACCGTAGAGGCGGGTACGGTCGTACCAGGAGACGCCGCCCAGGAAGCCGAGCGGAACGACGATCGACGCCACCAGCAGAAGCCGCAGGGACAGCGGCAGCCGCCCAGGCAGAGAGACCCGCCGTGCCAGGTCGGCAGCGCCCTTCATCTCAACATCTCTGAAACGGTTGCCGACTCGTGCGGTATCTTGTAACGAGAGTCCGATCACGTTTTCGGCAAAATCGTTTCGAAATCTAAGGCGTCAATGCGCCTCGGCCCAGCTCCGCCCGGTGCCGACCTCGACGGCGAGGGGCACGCGAAGTGTGGCGACGCCCTCCATCACCTGTCGGACCAGGGCCTCGGTCGCCTCCACCTCCGCTTCCGGCACTTCGAGCACCAGCTCGTCATGCACCTGCAGCAGCAACCGGGCCTTGAGGCCTGCTTCGCGCAGTGCGCGCGGCAGCCGTACCATGGCGCGCTTGATGATCTCGGCCGCTCCGCCCTGGAAAGGAGCATTGATGGCGGCCCGCTCGGCCCCGGCCCGGCGCACCGGGTCCTTGGTGCCGATATCCTGAATCCAGAGCTTCCGCCCGAAGGAGGTGGAGACGTAGCCGCGCAGCCGCGCCTCCTCCTTCAGCCGCTCCATCGCCGCGCGGATGCCGGGATACTGGCCGAAATAGGCGTCGATGATGCCCTTGGCCTCACCGGCGCCGATGCCGAGCCGCCCGGCCAGGCCAAAGGCCGACATGCCGTAGATGATGCCGAAATTGATGGTCTTGGCGCGCCGCCGCGCTTCCCGGTCCACCGCCTCCGGGGCGAGGCGGAAGATGTCGGCGGCCGTGCGCGAGTGGATGTCCTGCCCGGTCTCGAAAGCCTCGCGCAGCGCCGGCACATCGGCCATGTGCGCCAGCAGCCGCAGCTCGATCTGCGAGTAGTCGGCCGACATAAGCACATGGCCCGGATCGGCGACGAAGGCACGGCGGATGCGCTGGCCTTCCTCGGTGCGGACCGGGATGTTCTGCAGGTTCGGCTCGGTCGAGGCCAGCCGCCCGGTGCTGGTATTCGCCATCGAGAAGTCGGTGTGGACGCGCCCCGTGCGCGGGTCGAGCTGCGCCGTCAGCCCATCCACATAGGTCGATTTCAGCTTTGAGAGCTGCCGCCAGTCGAGCACCTTGCGGGCGAGGGGAATGCCCTGCGCCGCCAGATCCTCCAGCACCGCGGCATCGGTGCCCCAGGCGCCGGACTTGCCCTTGCGGCCGCCCGGCAGCTTCATCTCGTCGAACAGGATCTCACCCAGTTGCTTCGGCGAGCCGACGGCGAAGGGGCGGCCGGCAAGGCCATGGATCTCCTGGTCCAGCACCGCCATCCGGGCGACGAAATCCTCGCCGATGCGGGCCAGCTCGACGCCGTCGACCTTGATGCCCTCCACCTCCATGTCGCGCAGCACGGCGACCATCCGCCGTTCCACCTGCTCGTAGAGGGCGAGCGACCCATCCTCGCGCAGCCGCGGCCGCAGCACATGCCAGAGGCGGAGCGTTACATCGGCATCCTCCGCGGCATAGGCGGTGGCCTTGTCGAGCGGGACAGCGGCGAAGCTGATGCGGGCGCGTCCGGTGCCGGTCACCTGGTCATAAGGGACGGGCGTATGGTCGAGATGGAGGCGGGAGAGCTCGTCCATCCCATGCCCGTGCTTCCCCGCTTCCATGGCGTAGGAGATCAGCATGGTGTCGTCGATCGGGGCGACGGCGATGCCGCCATTCTCCGCACGGCCCAGCACTTCGAGGTCGTATTTGGCGTGCTGCAGCACCTTCAGCACGCTGGGATCTTCCAGCAGCGGCTTCAGCGCCGCCATAGCCTCGGTAAAGGAGAGCTGCGGCGGGGCGGCCTTCTCAGGCTCGGTCGCCAGCATGTCGCCCTGGCCGGCGCCGGCGGAGACATGCCGCAGCGGGATGTAGCAGGCCCGGCCCGGCGCGGTGGCGAGGCAGACGCCGACGAGATTGGCCTTCAGTGCATCGAGGCTGTCCGTCTCGGTGTCGAGGCCGATGACGCCGGCGGTCCGCGCCTCGGCGATCCAGGCGGCGAGCGTTTCGGGCGTCGTTACCGTCTCATAGGGACCGAAGGGCGTGGCACCAGGGTCTGCCGGGGCGGCAGGCGCGGCGGCGGCGGCCTGGGCGGCGCTGATGGCGCTGTTGCGCGCCCGCGTCGCCGCATCGCCGGCCGCCTCGCCGAGGCCCATCCGGGCGATGACGCTGCGGAAGCCCTGGTCGGCCAGGAATTTGGAGAGCGCCGCCGGCTCCGGCGGGCGGACCGCCAGCGCTTCGATCGGCACGGTCAGCGGCGCTTGGTCGTCGAGCGTCACCAGCCGCTTCGAGAGCCGTGCCTGCTCGGCATATTGCTCGAGGTTCTGCCGCCGCATCGGCTGCTTGATCTGGGCGGTATTGGCCAGCACCGATTCCAGGTCGCCATAGGCGAGGATCAGCTCGGCCGCGGTCTTCGGCCCGATCTTCGGCACGCCAGGGACATTGTCCACCGGGTCGCCGATCAGCGCCTGGACCTCGATCACCTTCTCCGGCGGCACGCCGAATTTCTCGACGACCTCCGCCTCGCGGATCGGCTTCCGCTTGATCGGGTCGAGCATCTGCACGCCGGGGCGCACCAGCTGCATCAGGTCCTTGTCGGAGGAGACGATGGTCACCTCGCCGCCGGCCTCGCGGAAGGCGCGGGCATAGGCGGCGATCAGGTCGTCGGCCTCGAAGCCCGGCGCCTCCACCTGGGCGACGCCAAAGGCTTCCGTCGCCTCGCGGATGAGGGCGAATTGCGGGACCAGCTCCTCCGGCGGCTCGGGCCGATGGGCCTTGTAGTTCGGGAAGATCTCGTTGCGGAAGGTGCTGCGGCTGGCATCGAAGACCACCGCCAGATGGCTGCCGCGATGCTCGGCCAGGAAGCTCGACAGCATCTGGGTGAAGCCGAAGACGGCATTCACCGGCGTGCCGTCCGGCCGCGTCATCGGCGGCAGGGCGTGATAGGCGCGGAAGATGTAGCCCGAGCCATCGACCAGGACGAGGTGCCGGGTCCCCGGCGCCGCGACCGGGACGGCGGCCCCCTCAGTGATGGTCGTCGCCACCAGCACCCGCCTTCAGCACATAGGTGATGGAGCAATAGGGACAGGTCACCTGGTTCTGGTTCGGGTTCATCGGCAGCCAGACCCGGGGATGGCCGAGGCCGGGGCCCGCAACCTCGCCATCGCAGGGCACCTTGCGGCTGGTCACCTCGATCCGCTGCACCGGGGTCACGCCCTCGATGAGCTTCGGGGTGTATTGGGTGATCTTGCCGTCGCGCATCGGCGGTCCTCAATGGGAAGTCGGGTCGGGCGCACCATAGTCGCGGGCGGCCCCTGCGTCACGTCACCCCGCGCGGGGATGCGCCCGCCGCCAGGTCTCGAGTAGCGCCGCCGCATCCACCTTGGTGTAGCGCTGGGTGGTGGAAAGGCTGGCATGGCCGAGCAGTTCCTGGATCGCCCGCAGATCGGCGCCGCCGCCCAGCAGATGCGTGGCGAAGGAGTGCCGCAGCGCATGCGGCGTCGCATGCTCCGGCAGGCCAGCGAGCCGGCGGTAATGCTGCATGCAGCGCTCCGCGACGGTGGGGCTGAGCCGCGCCCCGCGCGCTCCGCGGAACAGCGGCGCCTCGGGCGGCGCGTCGCCGCGCTCGTGCAGATAGGCGGCGACCGCCTCCCGCACCGCTGGCAGCACCGGCACCAGCCGCTCCTTGCCGCCCTTGCCCAGGACGCGAAGCGCCGCCTGGTTGCCGGGCAGGGGGGCATCCCGCACATCGAGGGCCAATGCCTCGCTGATCCGTAGTCCGCAGCCATAAAGCAGGGTGAAGAGCGCCACGTCGCGCGCCGCCTGCTCGGCCGGCCGCTCGGCATGGCCCGGCTGGTGGATGCTGCCAGTCCGAGCTGCCACCTCCTTCGCCTGCTCCGGCGTAAGCGCCCGTGGCACCGGCGGCTTGGCCCGCGGCCCACGGATGTTGGCAATGGCGAGCGGCGCCAGCCCCCTGGTTTTGGCGAGATGGCGCAGGAAGCCGCGGATGGCGGCGAGCTGCCGTGCCCGCGTCGCATTCCCCGCCCCGGCATTGGCCCGGGCGGCGAGGAAGGCGCGGATATCGGCCGGCCGCAGGGCGGCGAGGGCCGCGAGGTCTGGCTCCTCCCCTAGATGCCCGGTCAGGAAGGCGAGGAAGTCGCGGAGGTCGAGCCCATAGGCCTCGACCGTATTCGCCGCCGCCCGGCGCTCCCGTGCCAGCCAGTCCAGATAGCCGGCGGCGAGGTGCCGCGCCTCGGTCAGCGGGCCAGCGCCGCCGCCACCGCGCGGCCGAGGAAGGCGAGGGTCGCCGTCGCCTGCCGGGTCGGCAGGGCCTGCGGGTCCCGCGCGCCGAGGGTCATCAGCGTCGGGTGGCCGGTCCAGACAGGAACCCGCACCAGCGCATCCCGCATCACGAGAGAGGCAGCCTCCTGGTGCAGCAGTTCGATATCGGTGGGCGTCGGCCGCACCAGCGCATCCTTGCCGGGGCCGAGCAGCGCCGCCACCATGCCGCGCGGCAGCTTCGGCACGCCGCGGCGATCAGGTGTCTCGGCCAGCAGCGTGCAGCTCTCAACGCCGAGCAGCGCCGGCAGCTCCTCCGTCACCGTCTCCACCACATCCTGCGCCCGCATCAGCGCCAGCACGGCGAGGCGGACACGGATGGACAGCCCATGCCCGGCCCGCCCGGCGGTGACGGCGGCGTCGACCTCCGCCTCCAGCGAGCGAACGCGGCGGCGCTCGGCGGCCAGCATGGCCGCCATATGGTCGGCCAGGCGCTCGCCATGGATGCGCTGCGGCGGGCTGAGGGCGCGGAACAGGTCCGGCCGCTCCGCCAGGAAGTCGGGATTGTCCCGGAGGAAGGCGGCCACCGCCTCGGGCGCCGGGGGCAGGGGGGCAGCTTCGGGTGCCGGCAGCAGCACCAGCTCGGCGCCGGGCATGGGGATGGCGTTCACAGAATGCTCTGGCCCGTCTTGCGCCAATCGGCCAGGAAGCTGTCAAGCCCCCGATCGGTCAGCGGGTGCTTGAAGAGCTGGCGGATGACATTCGGCGGCAGCGTCGCCACCTCCGCGCCGAGCTTCGCCGCCTCGACGATGTGGACCGGGTGGCGGATGGACGCGACCAGGACTTCCGTCTTAAAATAGGAGTAGTTTCGGTATATCTTGAGGATGTCCGCGATGAGGAGCATGCCATCATAGGCAATGTCGTCGAGCCGGCCGACGAAGGGCGAGATGTAGGCTGCCCCCGCCTTGGCGGCGAGCAATGCCTGGGCCGCGGAGAAGCAAAGGGTGACATTCACCTTCGTGCCCTCGTCGGCGAGGCTGCGGCAGACGCTGAGCCCGGCCTCGGTCAGCGGCACCTTCACCGCGACATTCTTGGCGATGCCGCGGAGGAATCGGCCCTCCGCCAGCATGGTGTCGAAATCCGTCGCTGTGACCTCGGCGGAGACCGGGCCGGGGGTGATCTCGCAGATCTCGGCGATCACCTCCGCCATCTTGCGCCCCGACTTGGCGATCAGGCTCGGATTGGTGGTGACGCCATCGACCAGCCCGGCCTCTGCCAGGGCGCGGATTTCATTCACCTCGGCGGTGTCGACGAAGAACTTCATGGGATGGGCCCTCAGGCCGACCCTCTTCTGGGCCGGCGTTGGAGGTGGGCTCGGCCGGTTAGGCCGAAGGGACTCAAGGACCTGAAATCGTTGCCTATTTGCTCAATACCAGGATAACCGATGCAGGCCAGGTCGGGGAAGCGGCGCGATATGAAGGACACGCCACCTGTGCTTTCTGTGCAACGGGTTGGGGTTCTTTTGCCTCTCCCACTCGTGGGGGCTTATGACTACCGCGTGCCGCCGGGTCTGAATATCCGATCAGGCGAATTCGTGACCGTTCCCCTCAATCACAGGACGCTGATCGGGGTGGTCTGGGATGCCGCGGAGGCGAGCGAGGCCCCGCCGGTCGCCGATCATCGGCTGAAGCCCATTACAGGCGTGTTGCCTGCGCCGCCCATGACGCCGAGCCTCCGCCGCTTCATAGACTGGGTGGCGGCCTATACGCTGAGCCCACCCGGCGCCGTGCTGCGCATGGCGATGAGCTCGACCGCCGCGCTGGAGCCGCCGACCCAGCAGGCCGGCTGGACGCTGGCCGGCCCCGGCTCCAACCGCCAGCCGCGGATGACGCCGGAGCGGCAGCGCGTACTGGCGCAGATGCAGCCCGGCCGGGTCTATGCCGGGGCGCCGCTCGCCGAGGCGGCCGGCGTTTCGCTCGGCGTCCTGCGCGGCATGGCGGATAACGGGCTGATCCGCCCGGCCCTGCTGCCGCATGCCAGCCGCTTCAACCGGCCCGACCCGGAGCATCCCGGCCCGAAGCTCGGCGGCGCCCAGGCCGAAGCGGCGGCGCGCCTCGTCGCCAAGGTCGCCGACCGGAGCTTCGGCGTAACATTGCTCACCGGCGTCACCGGCTCTGGCAAGACTGAGGTCTATCTGGATGCGGTGGCGGAGGCGCTTCGCCAAGGTCGTCAGGCGCTGGTCCTGCTGCCGGAGATCGCCCTTTCCGCCCAATGGCTCGAGCGGTTCAAGGCGCGCTTCGGCGTCGCCCCCGCCCTCTGGCATTCCGAGGTGACGCCGCGCACCCGCCGCGACACTTGGCGCGCCGTGGCGGAGGGGGAGGCGCCGGTCGTGGTCGGCGCTCGCTCCGCCCTCTTCCTGCCCTTCCCCGATCTCGGGCTCATCGTCGTCGATGAGGAGCACGAGACCGCTTTCAAGCAGGAGGACGGCGTCGTCTACAACGCCCGCGACATGGCCGTGGTCCGCGCCCGGATGGCCTCGGCCTCCTGCGTGCTGGTCTCGGCGACGCCCTCGCTGGAGAGCCTCACCAATGCCGAGACCGGCCGCTACGAGGCGCTGAACCTGCCCGAGCGCCATGGCGGCGCCAGCCTGCCGGCAGTGGAGACGATCGACCTCCGTCGCACCCCGCCGGAGCGCGGCCGCTTTCTCTCCCCGCCGCTGATCGAGGCCGTCACCGCGACGCTGGAGCGTGGGGAGCAGGCGATGCTCTTCCTCAACCGCCGCGGCTACGCACCGCTGACGCTTTGCCGCCATTGCGGCCACCGCATGCGTTGCCCCAACTGCACGGCGTGGCTGGTCGAGCACCGTGCGCGTCGACAGCTGCAATGCCATCATTGCGGCCATGCCGAGACCCCGCCGGCCGAATGTCCGGAATGCGGCTCCGCCAACAGCCTGGTCGCCGTCGGGCCCGGGGTGGAGCGGGTGCTGGAGGAAGCCGCCGCGCATTGGCCGGAGGCCCGGCGCCTGGTGATGGCGAGCGACACCCTGCCGGGCCCCGCCGCGGCCGGCATGGCGGCGCAGCAGATCCAGAACCGCGAGGTCGATCTCATCATCGGCACCCAGATCGTCGCCAAGGGCTGGCACTTCCCGCACCTTACCCTGGTCGGCGTGGTCGATGCCGATCTCGGTCTCGCCGGCGGCGACCTCCGCGCCGCGGAGCGGACGGTGCAGCTGCTGCATCAGGTCGCCGGCCGCGCCGGGCGGGCTGAGGCGCCGGGCCGGGTGCTGCTGCAGAGCTTCAGCCCGGAGCATCCGGTGATGGGGGCCCTCATCTCTGGCGATCTCGATGCCTTCATGTCGGAGGAGGCGGCGATTCGCCGGCCCGGCCACTGGCCGCCCTTCGGTCGACTCGCGGCGCTGATCGTGAGTTCGGAGGACGAGCGGGAGGCGGACCGTACCGCCCGCGACCTCGGCCTCGCTGCGCCGGGCGGGGAGGGGGTGCAAGTGCTCGGCCCCGCACCGGCGCCGCTCGCCCTGCTGCGCGGCCGGCACCGGCGCCGGCTGCTGCTGAAGACACGGCGGGAGGTCGCGGTGCAGCCCATCCTGCGCGATTGGCTGGCGCGGGTGCCGGTGCCGAACAGCGTCCGCGTCCAGGTCGATGTGGACCCGGTCAGCTTCCTCTGAATCCGCTCGCGGGGCACGGCTGGAACATGGTATAAGAGTTACTTAGAGGTAATTTACGCAAGGAGGACAGCGCCATGCCCATCCTCGACGCTACCGAAATCGCCGCCTGGGCTTTGATCGCGGGCGCCGTGGTCTATGCCGGCCTGGCTTCGCGCGGTGTGGCGACGGCGGCGGTCGCCGCGGCGCTCGCGGCCATTGCGGCGAAGACGGTGCTGATCGGCTACGCCTGAGGCGGCCGGAGCTTTTGCGACAGAACGCCCACGCCTTCGATGCGCCGGGCGAAGACCTTTACGTGGCCCCGCTCTGGGCCCGCGACCGTCGAAAAATGCTGCGCGATGGAGTGAATTCGGCCCGCCGGCGCGGATTGCGGGGCTGTAAGCCCCATGGTAAAGCCCGCCCGCCGCGACGGGAGACCCCGCCACGGACCCGCGCTTGCGCACCACCAGGAATCAGGACCGGGATCGCCCGTGGCCTCTGCCGAGACCATCGCCACCAACGCGCCCAAGGCGCCCACCCCGACCGGCCTCGCCGAGCGCTATGCGCTGGCGATGTTGGGTCTCGCCGATGACCGGCGCGCGACCGATCCTGGCGCGCTCGACCGCATCGCCGGCGATCTGGAAGCGCTCGCTTCCCTTTGGCTGGGAGACGCGGATTTCCGCGGCTTCATCGCCGATCCGCGGCTCGACTCCGTCGCCCAGCGCAAGGGTGCCTTCGCGGTGCTCGATCGCGTGGGGACGGGGCCAGAGGTGCGGAACCTGGCCGGTGTGCTGATCGGCAACCGGCGCCTCGCGCTGCTGCCGCAGGTGGCCGCCGCCTTTGGTGCCCAGCTCGCGGCGCGCCGCGGTCAGCAGGTGGCCGAGGTCATCAGCGCCCATGCGCTTACCGATACCCAGCGGGCGCAGATCGCCGCCCGTCTGACGGAGGCCGGCTATTCCGGCGTCAAGCTTACGGAGCAGGTGGATCCCTCGATCCTCGGCGGGCTGATCGTGCGGATCGGCTCCCGGCTCTACGACAACAGCATCAAATCCAAGCTGCAGAGATTGCAGTACGCCATGAAGGGGGCCGCCTGACCATGGAAATCCGTCCCGCCGAGATCTCCGAGATCCTCAAGAAGCAGATCGCCGGCTTCGATGCCGAGGCGAATGTGGCCGAGGTCGGCACCGTGCTTACCGTGGGTGACGGCATCGCCCGCGTCTACGGCTTGCAGAACGTGATGGCCGGTGAGCTGGTGCTCTTCCCGAGTGCCGGCATCCGCGGCATGGCGCTGAACCTTGAGACCGACAATGTCGGCATCGTCATCTTCGGCTCCGACGCCGAGATCAAGGAAGGCGACACCGTCGAGCGCACCGGCGACATCGTCGATGTGCCGGTCGGCCGTGGACTGCTCGGCCGCGTGGTCGACGGCCTCGGCAACCCGATCGACGGCAAGGGCCCGCTCACCGACGTGACGCGCACCCGCGTCGAGGTGAAGGCGCCGGGCATCATCCCGCGCAAGTCCGTGCATGAGCCGATGCAGACCGGCATCAAGGCGATCGACGCCCTGATCCCGATCGGCCGTGGCCAGCGCGAGCTGATCATCGGCGATCGCCAGACCGGCAAGACGGCCGTCATCATCGATACCATCATCAACCAGAAGGCGATCAACGCCGGCACGGACGAGAGCAAGAAGCTCTACACGATCTATGTCGCCGTCGGGCAGAAGCGTTCGACCGTCGCCCAGCTGGTCCGCACGCTGGAAGAGAACGGCGCGCTCGAGTACTCGATCGTCATCGCCGCCACCGCCTCCGAGCCGGCGCCGCTGCAGTTCCTGGCGCCGTACACCGGCTGCGCCATGGGCGAGTTCTTCCGCGACAACGGTATGCACGCCGTTATCTTCTACGACGACCTGTCGAAGCAGGCCGTCGCCTACCGCCAGATGTCGCTGCTGCTGCGCCGTCCGCCGGGCCGCGAGGCCTATCCGGGCGACGTCTTCTACCTGCACTCGCGCCTGCTCGAGCGTGCGGCCAAGATGAACGACGATTTCGGCGCCGGCTCGCTGACCGCGCTGCCGGTCATCGAGACCCAGGCGGGCGACGTCTCGGCCTATATCCCGACCAACGTGATCTCGATCACCGACGGGCAGATCTTCCTCGAGACGGAGCTCTTCTTCAAAGGCATCCGTCCTGCCGTGAATGTCGGCCTGTCGGTGTCGCGCGTCGGTTCCGCCGCCCAGATTAAGGCGATGAAGCAGGTCGCCGGCCGCATCAAGCTCGAGCTGGCGCAGTACCGCGAGATGGCGGCCTTCGCCCAGTTCTCCTCGGACCTCGATGCCTCGACCCAGGCCCTGCTCGGCCGCGGCGCGCGGCTGACGGAGCTGTTGAAGCAGCCGCAGTACAAGCCGGTCCCGGTCGAGGAGCAGGTCGTCTCGCTCTTCGCCGGCACTCGTGGCTACCTCGACAAGCTGCCGGTCTCGGCGGTCGGCGAGTTCGAGCGGCGGATGCTCTCGGAGCTGAAGTCGCGCGAGCCGGCGCTGCTGGAGTCCATCCGCACGGACCGCGAGATCAAGAAGCCGACCGAGGACAAGCTCGTCGCTTTCCTCGACGGCTTCGCCAAGTCCTTCTCGGCCTGAGCTAGGAGAAGCGGGCCCGATGCCTAGCCTCAAGGACCTGCGCGGTCGCATCAACAGCGTGAAGTCCACGCGGAAGATCACGCAGGCGATGAAGATGGTGGCCGCGGCCAAGCTGCGCCGGGCCCAGGCCCAGGCGGAGGCCGCGCGCCCCTACGCGCAGCGGATGGAGGCGATCCTCGCCTCCCTCGGCGCCGCCGTCGCCGCCTCGCCGGACGCGCCGCGCATGCTGGTCGGCACCGGCGGCGACCGGGTGCATCTGCTGGTGGTCGTCACCGCGGATCGCGGCCTCGCTGGCCCCTTCAACACCCAGGTCGGCCGGCTCGCCCGCGCCCGCATCCGGGCGCTGGAGGCCGAGGGCAAGCAGGTGAAGCTGCTGACGGTGGGCCGCAAGGGCGCGGCCTATCTCAAGCGGGAATTCGCCAGCCGCTTCGTCGGCGAGGTGACCTATGCCGGCAAGAAGCGGGTCGACTTCGCCGATGCCGAGGCGGTGGCGATGCAGGTGGCGGGGCTGCTAGAGGAAGGCGGCTTCGACGTCTGCAGCCTGATCTACAATCGCTTCCGCAATGTGATCAGCCAGATCCCGACCGAGCAGCGGCTGATCCCGACGCCGCTGCCGGAAGGCGCCGTCGCGGCCGAGGGGCCGCAGGCGCTCTATGAGTACGAGCCGGCCGAGGACCAGATCCTCGCCACCCTCTTGCCGCGCAACCTCGCCATCCAGATCTACCGCGCGATCCTGGAGAGCACCGCGGGTGAGCATGGCGCGCGCATGACGGCGATGGACAATGCCACGCGCAATGCTGGCGAGATGATCAACAGGCTTACGCTCAATTATAACCGCACGCGCCAGGCCAACATCACCAGGGAGCTGATCGAGATCATCTCCGGGGCCGAGGCAGTCTGACGAGGGGCATGACACCATGAAGAACAATGTCGGGCGCATCGCACAGGTCCTGGGCGCCGTGGTGGACGTGCAGTTCCCGGGCGAACTGCCGGCCATGCTCAACGCGCTCACCACGAAGAACGGCGACAGCACGCTGGTCCTCGAGGTTTCGCAGCACCTGGGCGAGCGCACCGTGCGCTGCATCGCCATGGACAGCACCGACGGCTTGGTCCGCGGCCAGGAGGTGGTCGATACCGGGACCGGCATCGCCGTTCCGGTGGGCGAGGGCACGCTCGGGCGCATCCTGAACGTCATCGGCCAGCCGATCGACGAGCGTGGCCCGGTGCCGCATGAGAAGACCTACACCATCCACCGCGCCGCCCCCTCCTTCGAGGATCAGGCGACGGCGGCCGAGATCCTTGTCACCGGGATTAAGGTCATCGACCTGCTCGCCCCTTATCTGAAGGGCGGCAAGATCGGCCTGTTCGGCGGCGCCGGCGTCGGCAAGACCGTGACCATCCAGGAGCTGATCAACAACATCGCCAAGGCCCATGGCGGCGTGTCGGTCTTCGCCGGCGTCGGTGAGCGGACCCGCGAGGGCAACGACCTCTATCACGAGATGGTCGATGCCGGCGTCATCAAGCTCGGCGAGGGCACCACCGAGGGCTCCAAGGTGGCGCTGGTCTATGGCCAGATGAACGAGCCGCCGGGCGCCCGTGCCCGCGTCGCGCTGTCGGGCCTGTCTATCGCGGAATACTTCCGCGACGAGCAGGGCCAGGACGTGCTGTTCTTTGTTGACAACATCTTCCGCTTCACCCAGGCGGGCGCCGAGGTTTCGGCGCTGCTCGGCCGCATCCCTTCGGCGGTGGGCTACCAGCCGACGCTCGCCACCGACATGGGCGCGCTGCAGGAGCGGATCACCTCGACCAAGAAGGGCTCGATCACCTCGGTGCAGGCCATCTACGTGCCCGCCGACGACCTGACCGACCCAGCGCCTGCCACCTCCTTCGCCCACCTCGACGCGACGACCGTGCTCAACCGCTCGATCGCCGAGCTCGGTATCTTCCCGGCCGTGGACCCGCTCGACTCGACCAGCCGCGCGCTCGACCCGCGGATCGTCGGTGACGAGCACTACCGCGTCGCCCGCGAGGTGCAGCGCATCCTGCAGACCTACAAGTCGCTGCAGGACATCATCGCCATCCTGGGCATGGATGAGCTCTCGGAAGAGGACAAGCTGGTCGTCGCCCGCGCGCGGAAGATCCAGCGCTTCCTCAGCCAGCCCTTCCACGTGGCCGAGGTCTTCACCGGCTCCCCGGGCGTGTTTGTGAAGCTTGAGGACACCGTCCGCAGCTTCGCCGCCATCTGCGCCGGCGAGTACGACCACCTGCCGGAGGCCGCCTTCTACATGGTCGGCACCATCGAGGAGGCCGTGAAGAAGGGCGAGACCCTGAAGGTCGCCGCCTGATCATGGCGACCTTCCTGCTCGAACTCGTCTCGCCGGAGAAGCTGCTGCTCTCCCGCCCGGTGGAGATGGCGACCCTCCCCGCCGAGGAAGGCGAGATGGGTGTACTCCCCGGGCATTCCCCGATGATCGTCGCCCTCCGGGGCGGCGTGATCCGGGTGCGGGAGAATGGTGCCGAAACCGAGGCGCTGTTCATCGCCGGCGGCTTCGCCGAAGTGTCGCCCGAGCGGGTCACCATCCTCGCCGACGAGGCGACGCCGCTCGCCAGCCTCTCCCGCGCCACGGCGGAGCGCCGCTTGGCCGAGGCCGAGGCTGCCTTGCAGGAGGCCATCGCCGAGCCGGAGCCGAAGCGGGATGCCGCCTATGCCCGGGTCCAGGCCTTCCGCACCGCGGTTTCTGTCGCGCAGGCAGCCTGAGCATCGCATCCCGGCCACGGTGGGGCGAATTCCGTCCGCCACACCGTGGCTTTTCGGCAACCTCGCTTGAATCCGCCGCGGCCCTGCCGAACATTGCGCTCAGGCATGGCGTTGGGGGCCCTGCCCGGATCGCGGGTGTCGCAGGATAACGGCCCCCTTTGGGCCGCGGGGACAGGATGAAGCACTGGCGCGTCGAGCAGGTCGCCTGGGATCGTTTCGAGCCTTCGAAGGTGGACCCGGACATCATCCCGCTGGTCAAGGCGGCGGCGATGGTGGAACGCAATGGCGGCGACTACGCCATCTATCTCAACCGGGTCTTCAACGACGATCCGGATTTCGCACGTGCCGCCGACCATTGGGCGGAAGAGGAGATCCAGCACGGCGACGCCCTCGGTAAATGGGCGAGCCTGGCCGATCCAGGCTGGGATTATGCCGCGGCCTTCGAGCGTTACCGCAACGGCTACAGCATCGACATCAATGCCGATGCCTCTATCCGTGGCTCCCGCACCGGAGAGCTGATCGCCCGGTGCATCGTCGAGACCGGCACCAGCAGCTACTACACGGCGCTCGCAGAGGCGACGGAGGAGCCGGTGCTCCAGCAGGTCTGCAAGCTGATCGCTGCCGACGAGTACCGGCACTTCAAGCTCTTCTACGACCATATGAAGCGCTACCTGGCGCGGGAGGATCTTTCCTTCGCCAAGCGGCTGCGCGTCGCCTTCGGCCGGGTCGGCGAGTCGGAGGATGACGAACTCGCCTTCGCCTTCCATTGCGCCAATGAAGACCCGAGCATGGCCTATGACCATGAGCGCTGCATTACCGGCTATATGGGTCGGGCCATGGGCTTCTACCGCTACCGCCACCTGGAGCGGGGCATGGGCATGATCTTCAAGGCGGTGGGGCTGGAGCCGCGCGGCCGACTGTCCCAGCTTGCCGCCCGCGGTGCCTGGCGGCTGCTCTGCTGGCGGCGGGACCGCTACCGGGAGGCGATCCGCCGCATGACGCCGACCACACCGCTCGCGCAGGCCGCTTGAGTCTCCACCTTCCCCGTCGGCACCTGTTCGGAGCCGCCCTGGCGGGCCTCCTCGCACGTCAGGCCGCTGCCCAGGGCGGCGAGGGGCTGGCCGCCATCGCCCGGGACAACGGCATCACCTTCGGCACCGCCGTCGATTCGACCAAGCTCGGCGATGCCACCTATGCCGCCCAGCTGGTGGCCGAGGCGCAACTGCTCGTGCCGGAATGGGAGGCGAAATGGGCGGCCTTGCAGCCGAGGCAGGGTACCTTCGATTTCAGCCCGCTCGGCAGCATTGCCAGCTTCGCTCAGGCCCATGGTAAGCAGCTCCGCGGCCATGCCCTCGTCTGGCACGAGGCCATGCCGCCCTGGCTGACCGAGAGCCTTGCCGAGGGGGCGGCCAAGGCCCGCAGCCTGCTCGCCGCGCATCTGGACGGCGTGTTGCCGGCCACCCGCCCCGCCATCCGCGACTGGGACGTAGTGAACGAGGCCGTCGCCAATTCCGAGGGCAACCCCTTCACCGCTCGCACTCCGGCCCAGGGCGACCTGCGCGACACGCCCTGGCTCCGTGCCCTTGGCCCCGGCTATATCGAGGAGGCCTTCCGCGCCGCCCGCGAGCGGGACCGCACCCTCCGCCTCACCTATAATGACTATGGCCTCGAAGGCGATACGCCCTGGGTCGAGGAGAAGCGGCAGCGCGTGCTCCGCCTGCTGCGGCGGCTGGTGGGCGCGCAATGCCCGGTCGATGCGCTGGGTCTGCAGGCGCATCTGCTGATGGATGAGCCGTTCCGGCCGGAGCCATTCGCCGCCTTCCTCAGGGCGGTGCGGGAACTCGGCCTCGCCGTCCTCGTCACCGAGCTGGACGTGCGCGAGGCGAGACAGCTCCCGGCCGGCCTCCCGGCCCGGGATGCCGCGGTGGCGGGGCGGGTGCGCCAAGTCATCGGCACCGCGCTTGAGCAGGGGTGCCGTACGGTCCTGACCTGGGGCCTCTCCGACAAGGACAGCTGGTTGGCGCGGGAGCCGGATGTGATGCGGAAGGATGGCCAGGTGCATCGCGGCCTGCCGCTTGACGATGCCGGAGCGCGCAAGGCGATGTGGCAGGCTCTCGTCACCGCCTTCGGCACGCGCCGGGGCTAGCTGCGGCCCGTCAGCGGGGTTTCCTCCAGGCGGCGGCACGGCAGCGCCGAGGGCTCTGCCAGTCAGCCGGGAGACCATGGCGACGGAGATGGCGATGCCGCCGTTGCGCGAATCGACAATATTCTGGACGGCTACGGTCATCGGCGAGAGCCGGCAACCGAAGGACAGGGCAAGCAGCAGCGTCACCGCCATATCGGGTGGCAAGCAATGGCCGTGGCATGCGGTGGCAAGGACGGGGCACATCGCCAGCGCATGCCAGGCGAGGAAGCTGCCGTTGACGCGTTCAAGCGTCATGGCGCTCATCTTGAGCCCTGCTTCTTTCCAGATGATGATCGAGCGGCACCAGGATCACGAGGGCCATCATCGCTATGGAGGTGAGGCCGCTCGGCAGGATGCTGATGGTGGCAAGGCGGTTGTCGAAACGCTGGAGCTGCAGCACCGGGCGCTCCTGCGCGATCGGCGCGACGAGGCCGGCGAAGCCGAGCGCCAGGCAGAGAAGCGCCTCCGGCGCCTTCTGCCCCTTGCGTGCCGCATCAGGATGACGCCGAGCAGCAGCGGCATGCAGGAGAGCAGGATCACCACAGCTCCCGCCCGTCGATTCTCACCCACCGGCCGGGCTTCGGCGGGCGGCGGAGCTGGAACCCAATGGTGGCGAAGGTCGCCGCGCTGAATGGCAGATTGATCCAGAAGACCTGACCCCAAGACACGTATCCGACGAAGAGCCCACCGCGCAGTGGCCGGCGATATGGGCGGTGGCGAAGGCGGCCGGGAGTACCTCTGCATCCTCGCCCGCTTCCGCGACGGCAGGGTGGCGCATGCCACGGCAAGAGAGATCGTCCCGGAGCCCGGCGCCGAGCCCTGCACCACTCTTGCCGCGATCGTCGCCGGCATGGTCGGCGAGAGCGCCGCCAGCATCGAACCGCCGACGACCATGGATGTCAGAGCCGCCGGCAGATCGGCGCCGTCGTGGTGAAGGCGACGCGATGGGCTGGGACGATCCGGGGCAGCAGCCCCCAGCCGTCGACATCGCCGGCGACGACGAAGAGCGCCGTCGCGGCTATTGGCTGGGCGAGGCTGTAGAGGCAGAGCGCCAGCATCGGCTCCACTGCGATGGTGCGGACCTCGCGAGGCGGGAAGACGGCGAGGCTCGGGGATGTCGCTTGATCGGGCACAAGGCGGGGCGCTATGCCCCGAAGCGGTTGCCGCCAAGCCCACCGGCGCCGCACAGTGCGGCCGGATCCGTCACATGAAGGCTTCGACATGCCCGCACCGCAAAAACCCGTCCTCCTCACCGGCGCCAGCGGCAATCTCGGCCGCGTCCTTGCCCCGGCGCTGGCCGCGCAGGGCTGGATATTGCGGCTGACGGATATCACGCCCTTTCCGGATACGGTGCCGCAAGGCGCCAGCTTCACCCGCCTCGATCTGAACGAGGGACTCGGCCTGGCTCGCCTGGCGGAGGGCTGCGGCGCCATCCTGCATTTCGGCGGCATCAGCGTGGAGCAGCCCTTCGAGACGGTGCTCGGCCCGAACCTGCGCGGCCTCTACCATGTGTACGAAGCCGCGCGGCGCGAGGGCGCCCGCGTCCTCTTCGCCAGCAGCAACCACTCCATCGGCTTTCACGAGCGGCCGCAGGGCAACGAGGCGAAGATCGATGTCGACTGCGCCTTCCGCCCGGACGGCTATTACGGCTTGTCGAAGGCCTATGGCGAACTGATGGGCCGGCTCTATTGGGACAAGCACGGCGTCGAGAACGTCAACTGCCGCATCGGCTCCTGCTTTCCGAAGCCCACGAATGCGCGGATGCTCTCCACCTGGCTCTCTTTCGGCGACCTTACGCGGCTGGTGACGGCGGCGGTCGAGGCGCCACGCACCGGGCATTGCGTGATCTGGGCCTGCTCCAACAACCCGGCCAGCTTTTGGGGGAAGGACCACCGCGAGCGCATTGGCTGGCAGCCGGAGGATACGGCGGAGGATTTCCGCACCGAGGTCGGCCACATCCTCTCCGGTGACCCAGTGGAGGAGCGCTACCAGGGCGGCGGCTATACCAGCATCGAGTATTCCCGCAGAACGCCTTCGCCCCGCGATCCCTTCACACTGGACTGAGCCCATGCTGGAACTCGCCCGCGGCGACTGGCAGGCGCAGCTGCTGCCGGAGCAGGGCGCAGCCGTCGCGCAATTGGCCTGGCAGGGACGGGACGTGCTGGTCCCGCTGCCGCTTGGTGCCGACCCGACGGCGAGCTTCGCCGGCGCCTTCGTCATGCTGCCTTGGACCAACCGGCTGGATGGCGGGCGGCTGCCCGTCGCCGGCATGGTGTACCACCTGCCCGTCAATCGTCCTGAGGACGGCACCGCGATTCACGGCCTTTCGCGCGATCGCGTCTGGGCGATCGAGTCGCAGGCGGGCGATCGCTGCATGCTGACGCAGGCGCTCGACGGCACGGCGGAAGGCTTGCCCTATTCCTATCGTGCGCAGCTTTCCCTCGCGCTGGGGGATGACGGTGCGCACCTCTCCATCGCGGTGACGAACACGGCCGATCAGCCCTTCCCCTTCGGCCTAGGCTGGCACCCGTTCTTCCTGCGACCTGCCGGTACGGGACTGCGCTTCCGCGCCAGCGCCTTGTTCGCCCGGGATGCACGCACGCTCCCCGTCGCGGTGCAGGTGAGCGATGGGCTCGTCGGCGACGAGGCAGCCTATGAAGGCCTCGACACGCATTTCGCCGGATGGGACGGCGCGGCGGAAATCCTTCGTCCCGATCTCCGCCTGCATCTCGCGGTATCGGGCGCCTGGTCGCGCAACCTGCATGTCTTCGCTCCGGCCGGCAGTGGTATCATCTGCCTCGAGCCGGTGAGCCATGTGCCGGATGCGCCCAACCGCCCCGACTTCGCCGGCTACGGCCCGTTGACGATGCTGGCGCCCGACGAGTCGCTGACCGCCTCACTGCTGCTTCGGGCCGAGTTCTGACTCTGTCGTGTTGACTCCCGCGTGCGCAAAGCGGCGCGCGCGGGAACGCTTGCCTTGGCGTGACGTTGCCGGATGCAACCATGTCGAAGGAAGCGCAGCATGGCAGGCACCGCGCGCAAATCCGATCCCGAACTCTGGGAGCAAGTGAAGAAGGAAGTGACCGAAGGCGACAAGGGCGGCAAGCCCGGCCAATGGTCCGCCCGCAAGGCGCAGATGGCGAGCGCCGAGTACCAGAAACGCGGCGGCGATTACGAAGGCCCGAAGCAGCCCGACAACCACCTCGCTCAGTGGACCGAGGAGGAGTGGGGCACGAAGTCCGGCCAAGAGTCGCTCGAGACCGGCGAGCGCTACCTCCCGAAAGCCGCGCGCGAGCGTCTCTCGGACGAGGAGTATGACCGCAGCACCGCCGCCAAGCGGCATGATCTGGAGGCCGGGCGGCAGTTCTCGCCGCAGCCCGAGGATGTCGCGCGGAAGAGCGCGGCTGCCCGTCACCACCCGCAGCAAGGGAGCAGCACCCGCATGCCGGAGGAGGATTTCGAGGAGTCGACCGGGGCGGTCTTTCGCCGCCTCGTGAACCTGTCAGCCGCCGAGATGCGCCGCTGGCTGGACAGCGACGAGAGCCGTACGACCGGCTTCACCCGCGAGGGCGAGACGGAAGCCGTCGGCCACCAATCCGGCCGCCGCATCCTCGCCGTGCTCGAGCGCGAGGAGCCCGCGGACGAGGACTTCCAGCGCGAAGTTATCGGCTTCATCCGGCGCCACCTGGCCCAGCGGCCCGGTGGCGACGTGACCGACACGCGCTGGCGCCATTCACTCATGAACTGGGGACACGATCCGATGAAGGACGACACCGACTCCATGCCGACGACCGAAGAGACCCAGCAGGACGCCGCCCCCGAGGCAGCGCCCGAGCCCGCGCCGCGGAAGACCCGCACCCGTCGCAGCCCCGCTGCGGCGGATGGCGAGGAACCGGCCCGGAAGCCGCGCCGCGCAGCCTCCGCCACACCAGCCAAGCGTGGTGCCGCTGGTCGCACCGCGGCCGCGGCGGAAGGCGGCCGCAGCTCCAGCAGCCGCACCCGCAGCGCTGCCGGCCGTGCGGCGCAGAGCGAGGGCGGCCGCAAGGGCGGCAGCGCCCGCACCCCGCGCAAGGCGGCTGCGGCACGCAGCAACGGCGCCAAGGGCGGCGCGACCCGGAGCGCGACGGCGAAGAGCACCGCCACTCGCCGCAGCAGCACGGCGACGACGAAGCGCACCTCCGCCGCCACCACGAAGCGCTCGGCCGGCACAGCCAAGACCGCGACGCGTGGCGCCGCCGGCCGCACGGCCGCGGCAGCCAAGGGCGGCCGCAACAGCGCCGGCACCACCAGGCGCGCATCTTCCGCGACGACGAAGCGCGCTTCCGCCACTACCACGAAGCGCTCGACCGGCACCGCCAAGACCGCGACGCGCGGCGCCGCCGGTCGCACGGCCGCGGCAGCTAAGGGCGGCCGCAGCAGCGCCGGCACCACCAAGCGCGCCTCTGCCACGACGGCAAAGCGCTCGACCGGCACCGCCAAGACCGCGACGCGCGGCGCTGCAGGCCGTACGGCCGCGGCAGCGAAGGGCGGCCGCAACAGCACCGGCACCACCAAGCGAGCCACGGCCTCCACTGCAAAGCGCAGCACGGCGAAATCTGCTGGCGGCAGCACCGCCAAGCGGGCGACCGGTACTGCGGCCAAGCGCGGAGCCGCCAAGACGACGACGCGCGGCGCCGCCGGCCGTACGGCCGCGGCGGCGAAGGGCGGGCGCAACAGCGCCGGCACGTCCCGTAGTCGGAGCCGCTAGAGGAAACTCCGCTCGGATGGGATCGTCCGAGCGGAGTAATCGGCTCTTGCGACCCGAGAATGAAATGGGCGGATTTTGCTCTCGGGTCGCCAGCCATTATTGTCGGTGGACTGCTTGTCCGCAAAGCTCGTGGGCAAACCCAGAAGCTTCACGGGCCGGACACTGAGCGGCCTCCGGTCAGGCGACGCCCGATCGGGGTTGTTCGTCCGTCCCGGTTTCGGTTCGCAGCCGACGCAGCTCGCACGGGCCGCGTCGCGCTGTGCTAGGCTCGGCGAAACCGCCACCGGGGAGAGCCGATCCAGCCGATGACCCACGCCACGACCCCCGCCGAGGACCTCATCCTCGGCCTCACCCGGGTTGTCGATCTGCCCGGCATCACCGCCTCCACCGGCTTGCCGATCAGCCCGGACGACATCACGGCGATCATCCGCGAGGCGGAGCGCTATGCGCGGGAGGTGCTCTGGCCGCATGCCCAGGCGGCCGACCGGCACGGCGCGGTCTACGAGAATGGCGTGGTCCGCGTGCCGCCCTCCTATCACGAGGCCTATAGGGGCTGGATCGATGGCGGCTGGCAGGGCCTCGCCGCCCCTGCGGAGGTGAACGGCATCCCCGTCGGCGGGCAGGAGCTGCCCCAGGCGCTGTGGATGGCGGTCTCGGAACTGGTCACGAGCGGCGACATGGCCTTCAGCCTCTGCCCTCTGCTGACCGGCGGCGCCATCGAGGCGCTGGTCCGCTTCGCCAGCCCCGCCCAGCAGGAGGCGTGGCTGCCGAAGCTGGTCTCCGGCGAATGGACCGGAACCATGTGCCTGACCGAGCCCCAGGCCGGCAGCGACCTCTCCCAGGTCCGCACCAAGGCGGAGCCGGACGGTACCGGCGGTTACAAGGTCACCGGCCAGAAGATCTACATCACCTTCGGCGATCACGACCTGACGCCGAATACCCTCCACTTGGTCCTCGCCCGGCTGCCCGATGCGCCACCCGGCACCAAGGGCATTAGCCTCTTCGCCGCGCCCAAGGTGCTGCCGGACGGGCGGGCCAACGCGCTCCGCTGCGGCGGCATCGAGAAGAAGCTCGGCATCCATGCCGCGCCGACCTGCGTCATGCTTTTCGAGGGCGCCGAGGCGCAGATGGTGGGCGAGCCCAATCGCGGGCTCAACGCCATGTTTGCGATGATGAACGCCGCACGGCTCGGCGTCGGCGTCGAGGGTGTGGCCCAGGGTGCCCGGGCGCTGGCCCTGGCAGAAGCCTATGCCGCCGACCGCATCCAGGGCGGCGGGCCGATCAGCCGCCACCCGGATGTCGCCCGGATGCTGGCCGAGATGCGCGCCATCACCCTGGCCGGCCGGTTGCTGGCACTCGAGGCCGGGGCGGCACTCGACCGCGCGCGCCTCGCCGGCGCCAGCGAGGCACGCGTCGCGCTGCTGACCCCGATCGTGAAGTCCTGGTGCACCGATCGCGGCGTCGATGTCGCCTCGCTCGGTATCCAGGTCCATGGCGGCATGGGCTTCGTCGAGGATACCGGCGCCGCCCAGGTGCTGCGCGATGTCCGCATTGCCCCGATCTACGAGGGCACCAACGGCATCCAGGCCATCGACCTCGTCACCCGCAAGCTGTTCCGCGATGGCGGGGCGGAGATGACCGCCGTCATCGCCGAGATCCGTGCCGCCGACCCTCGCCTTGCGGAGGCTGCCACCGCCTTGGAGCGGGCGACGGCCTGGATGCTCGACCGCGGCCAGCGCGACCCGGCCGCGGCCCAGGCCTCAGCCGCCGCTTATCTGGATGCCGCCGGCTGGACCATGGGGGGCTGGATGCTGGCCCGTGCTGCCGCAGCCGATGAGCGCTATGCCCCGATCTGCGCCTTCTACCTGGCCCGGTTGCTGCCCCGCGCGGCCGCCCGGCTGGCGGAGATCGAGGCGGCCGACAGCCTGCTCGCCCTGCTTCCCGCCGCGTGACGCGGCCGGTGCTTTATTGCGCGCTCGGACCCTTGCGGAAGGCTGGTTGCACCGCATCTGGCCCAGGGCCGCTCCCTTCGTCTTGCCTGGATGACCGACGCGAATGAATGCACCGCTTGCCGCCCCCGCCCTGCAGGCCTCGCGTCCGCGTATCGCCATTATCGGGGCCGGTCCGGGCGGGCTGGCGGCGGCCATGCTGCTGGCGGCGCAGGGCGCCCGCGTCACCCTGCATGAAAAGGATGAGGTGGTCGGCGGCCGCACCCGCACGCTGACGACGGATGAGGGCTACCGCTTCGACCTCGGCCCCACCTTCTTCCTCTATCCCCGCATTCTCTCCGAGATCTTCTCGAGTTGTGGCGCCAGCCTTGAGGAGGAGGTGGCGCTCAAGCGCCTCGACCCGCAATACCGCCTGATCTTCGAGGGCAGCGAGACCATCGAGGCCACCTCCGACATCGCTAGGATGGAGGCCGAGATCGCCCGGCTAAACCCGGGCGATGCCGCCGGCCTCCGCCCCTTCTTTGCCGAGAATAAGCGGAAGCTCGAGGCCTTCCGCCCGGTACTGGAGAATGCCTTCGCCTCTCCGGCACGCTTCCTCTCGCCCGGCCTGCTGAAGAGCCTGCCGCTGATGCGGCCGCACCAGACCGTCGACCAGGACCTCGCGCGGTACTTCAAAGACCCACGGGTGCGCCTCGCCTTCTCCTTCCAGACCAAGTATCTCGGGATGAGTCCCTTCCGGTGCCCGAGCCTCTTCACCATCCTCTCCTTCCTCGAATACGAGCATGGCGTCTTCCATCCCATCGGCGGATGCGGCGCTGTTTCCTCGGCGATGGCGCGCGTGGCGGAGCGGCTGGGCGTCGATATCCGCCTCGGCTCCGAGATCGAGCGCATCAGCTTTGATGGCCGCAAGGCGACCGGCGTCGAGATCGGCGGCACTCGCCAGGCTGCCGATGCAGTGGTGGTGAACGCCGATTTCGCCCATGCCATGCCGCGGCTGATCCCCGATGCGTTGCGCCGCCGCTGGCCGGACAAGCGCATCGCCAAGGCGCGCTATTCCTGCTCGACCTTCATGCTTTACCTGGGCGTCGAAGGGACATTCCCGGATCTCGCCCATCACACCATCCTGCTCGCCGAGGACTACCGCCGGAACATCGGCCAGATCGAGGCGGGCGAGATCCCCGACGTGCCGAGCCTCTACCTCCACCATCCCGGCAGGACCGACGACACCATGGCGCCGGCCGGCCATACCTCGCTCTACCTGCTCGTCCCGGTCCCCAACATGCGCGATGCCGAGGAGCACGGCTTCGACTGGGAGGCTGAGGCGCCGCGCTACCGCCGCCTCGCCCTCGACCGGCTGAAGCTGCTCGGCCTGCATGACCTCGAGAGTCGCATCCGCTATGAGCGCATGATCACGCCGCGCGAATGGCGCGATGAGTATGCGGTGGGCTTCGGCGCCACCTTCAACCTCTCGCACGATCTCGGCCAGATGCTCTGCTTCCGGCCGCGCAACCGCTTCGAGGGGGTGGAGGGCGTCTATCTGGTCGGCGGCGGTACGCATCCGGGCAGCGGGCTGCCGGTAATCTACGAAGGTGCGCGCATCAGCTCCGGACTGCTGGCGCGCGATCTCGGCCTGGGGGCCGTGCCGCAAGGCACCGGCTTCGCCGAGATCGCGCCCAGCTACCAGACCGCGCGCTAAGAACAGGGAAGGAAGACCAGCCATGGTCTCGCATGTTGTGGTGGTGGGCGGTGGCCTCGGCGGGCTTGCGGCGGCGGCGGTGTCGGCGGCGCGCGGCCACAAGGTGACGCTGCTCGACAAGAATCCCTGGCTCGGCGGCAAGGCCGCGGTGCTGAACCTGCCCGATCCGGAGCGCCCTGGCAGCAACCAAGGCTTCCGCTTCGACATGGGCCCGACGATCCTGACCGTGCCGCGCGTCCTCCGCCGCATCTTCGCCGAGGCCGGGCGCGACCAGGCGCAGGACCTGCCGCTGATCCGGCTCGACCCGCAATGGCGCTGCTTCTTCGAGGACGGCACGCGGATCGACCTGATCGAGGACGTGGCGAAGATGGCTGCCGCCATGGACGCCTTCGCCCCGGGCACCGGCCAGGGCGCCGGCTACCAGCGTTTCCAGGCCGAGGCACGGCGGCTGCACGAGATTTCGGAGAAGTTCTTCTTCTGGAAGTCGGTCGAGGGCCTCTCCGACACCATCGACCTGAAATCCAATTTCGACCCGAACACCATGCGCGACGTGCTGGCGCTGCGCATGGGCAAGCGGGTGGCGAATGTCATCCGCGGCCATGTGCCGGATGCCCGCCTCGCCCAGATGCTCGACCATTTCTGCCAGTATGTCGGCTCCAGCCCCTATCTGGCGCCGGCCGTGCTCTGCTCGATCGGCGACATGCAGGCGAGCGAAGGCATCTGGTATCCGAAGGGCGGCACCCGCGCCGTGGCCGAGGGGCTGGCCAACCTCGCCGCCTCGCTCGGCGCCGACCTTCGGCCGGGCGTCGAGGTGAGCGGCTTCGACATCGAGAACAACGCGGTGAAGGCCGTCCGCACCGCGGGCGGCGAGCGCATCGCGTGCGATGCCGTCATTTCCAACATGGACGCCATCCGCACCTATACCGAGCTGGTGGGCGGCCCCATCGGGCAGAAGGTGGCGAAGAAGGGCCATGAGCCGGCCTGCTCGGGCGTCGTGCTCTATCTCGGCCTCAACAAGCGCTACGAGCACCTGGCGCATCACTGCTTCGTCTTCTCCCGCGATGCGGAGGAGGAGTTCGACGCCATCTACAAGCGCGGCATCCCGGCGGCGGACCCGACCGCCTATCTCGCCGCGCCATCCGGCACCGACCCGACGGTCGCGCCCGAGGGCGGCGAGGCTCTCTATGTGCTGGTCCACACGCCCTGGCTCCGCCCCAGCCATGACTGGTCCAAGATGTTCGCCCCTTACCGGCAGACCATCCTCGACAAGCTGAAGCGCACCGTGGGGATGGAAGATATCGAGGAGCGCATCGTCACCGAGAGCGCGCTCACCCCGGTCGACATCCATGAGCGCTACAAGGTCCTCAACGGCGCCATCTACGGGCTTGCCAGCCACGGCGCCTGGCTCGGCGCCTTCAAGCCGGGTAATCGCTCGAAGCGCATCAAGGGCCTCTACCTCGCCGGCGGCGCCGCCCATCCGGGGCCGGGCATGCCGATGGTGATGATGAGCGGCTGGATCGCCGCCGACAGCCTCGACCAGGATCTCGGCGGGCGCGGCATGAGCGCGGCGGCGCGGGAGGCCGGCTTGCCGGACGCCTTCCGCATGCCGCTCGCCGCCGAATGACCCAGTCCGGGCCGGCGGAACTCTTTTCGCCGGCCCGCTTCGCCTTCTTCCGCTTCATCTTCTTCCGCCATGCGCAGCGGCGGCTGCGGGCGGTGCGGCTCGCCAACTGGGGCGCACCGCGGCCGGGGGAGGGGGAGGGCCCGCTGGTCATCTATGCCAATCACCCCTCCTGGTGGGACGGCGTGGCCTTCATGCTTCTCTCGACCGAGTTGCTGCCCGGCCGGCGCATGTTCATCCCGATGGAGGCGGAGGCGCTGTCGCGCTACGGCTTCATGCGCCGCCTTGGCGTCTTCGGCGTCGAGCAGCAATCCGCCCGCGGCGCCGTCGCCTTCCTCCGCACCGCACAGTCGGTGCTGGCCGATCCCGATCATATGCTCTGGATGAACGCTCCCGGCCGCTTCTGCGACGTGCGCGAGCGCCCGGTCCCCATCGCCCCCGGCCTCACCCGCCTGGCCGAGCTGGCGCCGGAGGCCCGCTTCATTCCTCTCGCCCTCGAATACCCTTTCTGGACCGAGGCGATGCCGGAGATGCTCGCCGCATTCGGCCCGCCAATCCCGGCAGCGGAGCTGGCCGTCCTCGACCGCGAGGCGCGCAGCCAACGCCTACGCACCGGGTTGGAATCGGTGATGGATCGCCTCGCCGAGGATGCCATCGCCCGCGATCCCGGCCGTTTCCGGGTGGTGCTGGAGGGGAGGGCAGGGATGGGCGGCATCTATCAGGGCTGGCGGCAGGCCAGGGCGGCGCTGCGCGGCGAGGCCTTCGACCCCCGCCACGACCCGCGGGCCGGGGGCTGAGCGCGATGCTGCTCGCCTGGATCGCCCTCGGCCTCGCCGCCCTGCCGGCGCTGTTCGGCGTGCTGAATCTCTGGCTGCTGCCGCGCCTGCGGGCGCCCCGGGGCGAGCAGGATGGGCTGGTTTCCATCCTCATCCCTGCCCGCGACGAGGCGGCCAATATCGAGGCCTGCCTCCGCGCCGCTTTGGCCAGCCGCGGCGTCGCCGTCGAGGCGGTGGTGATGGACGATGCCAGCCGCGACGGCACCGGGGAGATCGTCGCCCGCCTCGCCGAGGCCGACCCGCGCATCCGCCTAGTCGAGGCGCCGCCCCTGCCACCGGACTGGACCGGCAAGGTCCATGCCTGCGCCCGCCTCGCCGAGGCCGCCCGCGGCACGCATCTGCTCTTCATCGACGCCGATGTCCGCCTCGCCCCGGACGCCGCCGCCGCCATGCTCGCCCATGGCCGCGCCCACCGCATCGCCATGCTGAGCGGCGTCCCCCGTCAGCTCATCGGCTCGCTCGGCGAGGCGTTGACCGTCCCCGCCATCAACCTGCTGCTGCTTGGCTACCTGCCCGCGGTCGGCCGCGCCTTCACCCACCGGGCCGACCTCGCCGCCGCCTGCGGCCAGCTCATCCTCTGCGATCGCGCCGTCTATGAGGCGGTGGGTGGCCATGGCGCCGTCCGCCATGTCCTGCATGACGGGCTGGCGCTCGCCCGCCGCTTCCGCGCCGAGGGCCACCGGACGGAGGTGGTGGACGGCGCCCCGCTCGCCACCTGCCGCATGTATGGCGGCTTCGCCGAATCCTGGGCGGGCTTCGTCAAGAATGCGCGGGAGGGGATGGCGACGCCGATGGGCCTTCCCGTCTGGACGGTGCTGCTGTCCGGCGCCCATCTCTGGCCCTGGGCGCTGCTGCCGGCGCCCCCCGCCATCGCCGCCATTCTGCTGATGTTCGCCCTCCGCGCCGCCATCACTTGGCGGGCGCGGGAGCCCTGGTGGACCATCCCGCTCCACCCGCTGACCGTTCTGGTCGCGCTGGCAATCCAGTGGACGGCGCTGATCCGATGGCTTCTCGGTCGACCGGCGGGCTGGAAAGGCCGCGCATATCCAGCCACAAAGGCGGCATGAGCAGCGCCGCCAGCATCGCCGTCACCCCGAACCGGGACCACGACACCGAGAATTTCCCGACCGCGTCGCTGCTGCTCGCCAGGACAGCGCGGGCGCAGGTGATGGCCTTCTACCGCTTCGTCCGCACCGCCGACGACATCGCCGACAGCGCCGAATTGCCCGCCGTGGAGAAGCTAGCCCGGCTCGACGCCATGGAGCGGAGCCTCGACGACCCCTCGATCCCGCTGAACCGGCTCGGGGTCGGCACGGCGGAGGCGCGGCTGATGCTCTCCGCCTTCCGCCAGGACGCCACCTGCACCCGCTACGAGGACTGGGCCGCGCTGGAGGATTA
The DNA here is from genome assembly GCF_000745835.1 of Belnapia moabensis DSM 16746. GTDB lineage: Bacteria > Pseudomonadota > Alphaproteobacteria > Acetobacterales > Acetobacteraceae > Belnapia > Belnapia moabensis. Next base: position 78,384 of record NZ_JQKB01000009.1, read on the forward strand.
CTGCCGCCGCTCTGCAGACCCTGTCGGGCGGATGCTGCTCCGCCTTCACGGCGATGGTGACAACCATGAGGCCAATGCCGCCGCTGATGGGCTCTGCACCGCCCTCCAAGTGCTGAACCACCTGCAGGACTTGGTGCCTGACCGCGACCAGCTGGATCGCATCTACCTGCCTCGGTCCTGGATGGACCTCGCCGGTGGCGAGGCCGCCTTCTTCGACCCTGCCAACGCTGCCCGACGGCGCGAGGTGCTCGACGCCGCCCTCGATCGCGTCCAGGAGCAACTCGACCGCGCTGCAGCCCTCCCACGCCTGCTCCGCGCCCGCCGCCTCGCCTGGCAGAGCACCGTGACCATTGCGCTGGCCCGGCGCCTGCTCGCACGCCTCCGTGCCGCCGACCCGGTGCTCGGTCGCGTGGCGCTGGGCAAGGCCGATTTCGCCCGCGCCTTCGCCGCCGCGCCCTTGCTCGGCCCGCGCGACGCACCGATCGTCGCAAGCCGCGTCTCCCGCGCCGGCTCCTCCTTCGCCCGCGGCATGGCAGCGCTGAAGGGCGAGCGCCGCCGCGCCCTTTGGGCCGTCTATGCCTTCTGCCGCGCCGTGGACGACATCGCCGACGGTGCCATGCCCGAGGCCGAGAAGCGCCGCTTTCTCGCCGATTGGCGCCGCAAGCTGGAGCGGCCAGACTGCGTCCTTTCTCGCGAACTGGCATGGGCTCGCGCCGCCTACGCCGTTCCGCTCGAGGAATGCGAGGCGATGATCGCCGGCATGGAAACCGACTCTTCCGACCGCCTTCGCCTGCAGACCGAGGCCGATCTCGATCTCTACTGCCGCCGCGTCGCCGGCAGCGTCGGCGCGATGAGCGTGCGCATCTTCGGTGCGCCGGAGGCGGAGGGCTTCGGCCTGGCGCTGGGCCACACCTTCCAGCTCACCAACATCCTCCGCGACGTGGACGAGGATGCGGCACGCGACCGGGTCTACATCCCGCTCGACCTGCTCGCCGCCGAGGGCATCCCGGACGGGCCGGCCGAGGGGATCATCCGCCACCCCCGCTTCGCCGCCATCTGCGCCCGCCTCGGCGAGCGGACGCAGGCCGGCTTCACCCGTGCCGAGCAGGACATCCGCCAATACAGCCCCGTCGCCCTCCGCCCCGCCGCCGTCATGGCCTGGGGCTATCGCCGCCTGCTGGACCGCCTCGTCGCCCGCGGTTGGGAAGGCGCACGGCCGCGCCCGCGCCTTACCAAGGGCGAGAAGCTGCGTATGGCCTGGATGGCGCTCGGCCGCTGACATGACCATCCATGTGATCGGCGCCGGCGTCGCCGGCCTTGCCGCCGCGCTGCGCCTCGCCGACCGGGGCTGTCAGGTCGTGCTGCACGAAGCCTCGCCCGGCGCCGGCGGCCGTGCCCGCGCCCTGCCGGACGGAACCGATAACGGCACTCACGCCCTGCTCGGCGCCAACACCGCTGCCCTCGGCCTACTGAAGCGGGTCGGCGCGCTGGAGGGTTGGGTGGAGCCGGAGCCGGCAGGCCTGCCCGTGCTCGATCGGCGCGACGGTCGCGCCTTCCGCGTTGCCCTCTCGCCCTTCCATTGGCGCGACCCGTCGCTCCGGCCGCCCGGTGTCTCGGCGCGCTCCATGCTGGCGCTCACCCGCCTCGCCGCGCCCTGGGGCGACCGGCCGGTGGCCGAGGCCATGGCCGCCCACCCCGAATTCCATCGTGGCTTCGTCGATCCGCTGGTGATTGCGGCGCTGAACACGCCCTCCGTCGAGGCCTCCTCCCGCCGGCTCGGCGCCGTGCTGCGGCGGATGGGTGGGCCGGGGGCGACGCGGTTGCTGGTCGCCCGCTCCGGCCTTGGCCCCGATCTCGTCGCCCCGGCGCTGGCCACGCTGGAGGCCGCCGGCGCCGAGATCCGCTTCGGCGCCCGGCTGCGGCGGCTGGTGCAGCAGGGCGGCCGCCTTGCCGCCCTGGATTTCGGCGAGGATGCGGTGCGCCTCGGTCCCGGCGATGCCGCAGTACTGGCAACGCCGCCTTGGGAGAGCCTACGCCTCCTGCCTCATCTCCCGGCGCCCGAAGCCTATGCCCCGATCGTCAACCTGCACTACGCCCATCCCGGCTCCGGCCCGGTGCGCTTCCTCGGCCTGCTGGACGCGCTCTGCCAATGGGTGCTGGTGCGCCCGGCCGGTGTCAGCGTCACCGTCAGCGCCGGCGACGAGGCGGCACGGGAGGACCAGGACAGCCTCGCCCGCCGCGCCTGGGCCGAGCTGCGCGAGGCGGCGCTCGCCTTCGGCCTCGCCGGCAACTGGCCCGAGGAGGCACCGCCCTGCCGCGTGGTAAAGGAGCGCCGCGCCACCCCACGCCATACCCCAGGGCCCCCGCCACGCCCGCCCCGCCTGCCGCTGCCGAATTTGGCGCTCGCCGGCGACTGGACCGACCCTGTCCTCCCCGCCACCATCGAGGCCGCGACCCGCAGCGGCCAGGCCGCCGCCGATGCCCTCCGCGACTGAGGCCCTTGGCGCCCTTCGTGCCGCCGAGGCGCGGGACGGCGCCTTAAACCTCGCTCGCCGCCGCGCCCTGCTCGCCGCGCTGGCCACCGTGCTGCTGCGTCGGGCGGAGGAAGCTGCCGCCGCCATCGACGCGGATTACGGCGGCCGCAGCCCAGAGGAGACGCTGCTCGCCGAGGTGAAGCTGGTGGTGGACGGCGCGCGCCATGCCGCTCGCCACCTGCATCGCTGGGCACGGCCCCGCCGCGTCGCCGTGCCCTTTCCCTTCCTGCCGGCTCGCGCCTGGCAGGAGCCGGTGCCGAAAGGCGTCATCGGCATCATGGCGCCCTGGAACTACCCGCTCCAGCTCGCCCTGCTGCCGGCCGTGGATGCATTGGCCGCCGGCAACCGTATCGTGGTGAAGCCCGCCGAGGCGACGCCCCGCACTGCCGTCTTGCTGGCCGAGCTGCTGGCGGAGGCACTGGGCGAGGACATCGCTCGCGTTGTCCAAGGCGGTCCGGAGATCGCTGCCGACTTCGCCACGCAACCTTGGGACCACCTGGTCTTCACCGGCGGCACCGAGATCGGCCGGCGCGTCATGCAGGCCGCCGCCGCCAACCTTACCCCGCTGACCCTGGAACTGGGCGGCAAATGTCCCGCTCTCGTCCTGCCGGGCGCCGATCTCGCCCGCGCGGCGCAGGCGATCCTCGCCGGCAAGGCGGTGAATGCCGGGCAGACCTGCATCGCCCCGGATACCGTGCTGCTGATCGGCCATCGCCGGGAGGATTTCATTGCCGCTTGCCGCGCCACGGGCATCGGCCTGCCGGAGACGGCGGTGGTGAACGACCGCCAGGCCGATCGCCTCGCCCGCCTCTGCACCGGCGCCGCGCTGACGCCGCTCGCCGAGCCCGGCTCCGGCCGGCGACAGGCCCTCGCACTTGCTGAAGCGCCGCCCGGCCATGCCCTGCATGAGGCAGAGCTCTTCGGCCCGATCCTGGCCTTGCAGCCATTGCCCGACCTCGCCGCCGCCATCGGCTGGATTACTGCCCGGCCGCCGCCGCTCGCCATCTACCTCTTCGGCGCCACCACATCGGAGCGCGAGGCCATCGCGGCTGGCACGCGTAGCGGCGCCATCATCGAGGGCCGCTGCGTCGAATATGCCGCCTTCCCCGGGCTTGCCTTCGGTGGCGTCGGCGCCTCCGGCTTCGGCCGACGCAACGGCGAGGCGGGATTTGCCGAATTCAGCATCCTTCGCGCCCGCGTCTCACATGGCGGCTGGAGCCTCTCCCGTCTTTTCGACCCGCCCCGCAACGCTCGGGCCAGGGCGCTGGTGCGGAAAATCCTGCGCTAGACCCTCTTCATTCACGTCGTTCCAAGGCGAAAAGAGTTTGGCCGTATCTCGAGCTCATTTCCCGAGCCGTCCGGCGTCTCCGCTGGACCGGGAAACTCCCTAGCTCCGCCGAAACCAACGCCGCAGCATGCCGAGTAGCCCCGTCCTGCCCTTGGGCTGGCTCCGCTGCTGATGCGTCACATGCGGCCGGCGTGCCGGCGGGGGGAGGGCGCTTGCTACCGTATGCCGCCCGGCATCCTGCGCTGCGATCAGCCGCATCTCGAGCCCGACCACCTGCGCCACCGCCTCCGGCATATCGGCCTGGGCGAGGGCCTGGGCCGTCGTCCGCGCATCCTCCCATGCTTCGGCCCGGCGCAGCGCATCGATGATGCGCACCGTCTGCTCCTGGTCGAGCGGCGGCCCGCCGCGCCAGAGCGCCACCGCCTCCAGCCGCCAGAGCCGTGCCAAGTCGCGCTGGTCGAGGTCATCCGCCACCCAGGCCGCCTGGAGCGTCGCCTCGGCCGCGGCATGCAGCGCGCCCGTCTCCTCCAGCACATGCGCCCAGGCGAGGAAGCGCCGCGCAAGTGCCGGATAGGCCGCCTCCGCCATCAGGGCGCGGAAGGGGGCCGCCGCCACGGCCTGCGCCGCCGCCGGATGGGCGCGGGTGATGTTCGGTGCCGAATAGCCGCAGCTCGGGCATTGCTGCAGCCAGCGCGCCATGGTGGAGCGCACCGGCTCGCCCGGCCGCAGGTCAAGGTCAGGCGCCTGTTCCGGCGGACTGGGACGGAAGGGCGGCTGGCGGCTGCCCGTGCCGCAGACGGCGCAGCGCGGCAAGGCTTCGGGCGCCGTCGGGCGTGAATTCGTGGGCGATGACATGGCCATTGGCGTCAAGTTAGGCACGCTCCGGCGAAAGGCGAAGGGGCGCCGCGCGCCATGGGCCCCGCCGATGCCGGGATTCTGTCACTTTCCGGTGCCATGCGGCGGAAACCGCACGGCCGGACCCTGCGCGGCCAGTTGCCGAGCGGGCTTTGCCCGTCGATATTACGCCATGCCCCGTGGCGACCTTTTCCCCGATATCGCACCCTTCGAAACCGGATTGCTGCCGCTCTCCGGTGGCCATGTCATGTATTGGGAGCAGGTCGGCAATCCGCGCGGCCAGCCCGCGCTCTTCCTGCATGGCGGGCCGGGGGCGGGAGCCGGCGCGGTGCATCGCCGCTTCTTCGACCCCGGCCATTGGCGCGTGGTAATCTTCGACCAGCGCGGCGCCGGCCGCTCCCGCCCGCTCGGGGAGCTGCGCGAGAACACCACGCCGCACCTGGTCGAGGATATCGAGACCCTGCGCCGCTTCCTCGGCATCGAGCGCTGGCTGCTCTTCGGCGGCTCCTGGGGAAGCACCCTCGCCTTGGCCTATGCCCAGGCGCATCCGGAGCGGGTGACGGGCTGCGTGCTGCGCGGCGTCTTCCTCGGCCGGCGCTCCGAGGTTGATTGGTTCCTGACCGGCCTCCGCCGCATCTTCCCAGATGCCTGGGCTGCGTTCACCGAGCACCTGCCACCGGAGGAGCGCGGCGACCTGCTCGGCGCCTATCTCCGGCGGCTATGCGACCCGGACCCGATGGTCCACCTTCCCGCCGCCCGCGCCTGGAGCCAGTACGAGGGCAGCTGTTCCACCCTGCTGCCAAGCCCCGAGACGGTGGCGAGCTTCGCCCAGGACCGCACTGCCCTCGGCCTCGCCCGGATCGAGGCGCATTACTTCGCCCATGACCTCTTCCTGCCGCGGGCCGGGCTGCTCGGCCATATGGACCGCATCGCCCATATCCCGGCGGAGATCGTGCAGGGTCGCTACGACATGGTCTGCCCGGCCGAGACCGCCTTCGACCTGGCTGCCGCCTGGCCCCGCGCCCGGCTGACCGTGGTGCCTGATGCGGGCCATTCCGCCCTCGAGCCCGGCGTGCGGACGGCGTTGGTGAGCGCGGTGGAGCGGTTCCGGCGGCGTGGCTGATGTGCTAGCTTATCGATGGGTCTCCGTAGCTCAGCAGGATAGAGCACCAGATTCCTAATCTGGGGGCCGTGGGTTCGAATCCCGCCGGGGACACCAGCTCTATTTCAGTGAGCAGAAGCAAGGGCTGCTCCTTTTGCACCTCGCCTCCTCACTGCTTGGACCCGCGTTCAGGGACGCGAGAACGGGGCGAAAACATCCCAACCCGGGAGCATGACGTGACCAACCGCCTGCTTCGGTGACCCGGTGGCGGTTCATCGGGGGAGGCATGGGCCAGCCGGGGTACCCGGATAGCGGATGTAACCGAACACCAAACATTCCCAATACAAGCCGGATACCACTTTGCCAGCGCCCACAGGTGCTGCCGAAAGCTTCGGACTGGCAGTCTGAGCCTCGTAAGCTTGAGAAGCACCCCCCGACTGTCGGCGCCGCCTACCAGTTCAAGCCGGTTCCCACCTGATGCGATGGCTGGTGCGGTCCACAACGCGCTTCACTCCCGGCACATTCTCGGCAAGCACGCAAAGCGCGCGGCTGACCGCCCCCGAGCGGCTGAAGCCGAAGACTTCCACTACCCCATCCTGGACATGCACCGCGGTATGAACCGTGTCAGCCCAAGGCTCACGCTGCATGGCGGCGATGACGGCGCGGTGGATTTCGTCGTCGGTGGAGTTGTCGGCCTGCGGTGCCTGCTGCGAGACGAGAGCGCGGACAAGATCGGAGCGAGTTACGACACCAAGCAGCTTCCCGACCTCGGTGATCGGCACGCGGCGAATCCGACGCTCCTCCATGATGCGGGCAACGTGCGCGGCGCTGTCGCCAGGGCTCGCTGTCACCACCTGCTCGGTCATGACCTCGCTGGCCTTGACACCATGGCTCCGGGCATAGCGGTCTGCCCTTCCAACCGGGCTGTCGAACAGCCGCGATAGCCATCCGGACGGCTGCTCATCCTCATCCGCCAAGCGCCGGATTAGGTCGGATTCGGTGACGATGCCGAGTAGCGTTCCAGCGGTGTCAGTAACCGCAACGGCCGAAATGCCGCGGTCAGCGAACATGCGTGCAATCGCCGCTACTGGCGTCTCGGGCGGGACTGTCGCCATCCCTGCCGTCATTACGTCACGGGCACAAAGCGAGGTCATGGCGTCCTCCTTGTTCTTGCGCCTAGGCAGCATGCGCCTTCATCAAGGTTCGGTTCCAGCACCAACTAGGGGTAGCCAAGGTCAGTTCGGCTAACGGGCAGATCGGGCGGGGTCAGGGTACCTCCACCAAGGGCCGTAGATTGCCGCTGCTGCATTAGGAAGCACCCCCGCCCCAAACCTCCATCGCGGATTTGCCTGCGGGCTAGGATAGGCTTCGGCTGGGTTAGCCACGCAGCGGCAGGATGCGACCGAAGCTCAGTCATCCTCTGTTGAGGACAACAGCCATGTGCAGGCGGCCGTCAACGCCATGCACGGCCGGCTCATGTTCGGGCGGGACGCAACCGAAATTTGTTCACTTCACGGAAAAATGATATTAATTAACCAGCAGTCCCGGGGGCGTTGCTGACGTCCTCCCCATCCCCTCCAAGGCTATCCAGGCCGAGGATGCGGTCGGTGGGTACGGGCATAAACTAAGCCCTTCTCCCATACAGGTCCCGACATGCCCCCCGTCGATCGCCTCTGCCCCTCGGCAGAAGTGCCGGCAGATGATGCCTGCACGCTTAAGTCTATAAGTAGGCCCCCCCCGGGGGCCGTATAACCATGAGGGTCATCTTGAGGGACAAGAAGCCGCTCCGGACAATGATTGGCTGCAAGATTTCTTCGACAGGGAAACTGACCTGTGGAAGCTTCGGTCGGCATCCCTTCGACGCAGCTTCCTCGCTCAGTCCCGGAATTCGAGGCCCGAGATTCCTCCAAGACACCCGCGGCACGCCCCTCACGATCGAGAAAACCGGCGCCCACGCCTGAACCAATTGCTCCTCTTCGCCCGGAGTCACCGCTGGACCGGATGGGAGGCTTCCGGTTCCCCCGGAGAAGCTGTCTCAGAAAGCGGTTGCTGCCTCCCGCGCCAGGCGCTCCTGCGCGATGGCAGGGAGGCGCGGGGTGGAACGCCACGCCTGAACTGCGCCCTGCTTCAATCAGCGGGCTCCGGCTTTGCCAAGAGCGACTGATACGCCCCAGGCAGGCTTGGGTGCAGCCGCCCTATCCACTTTCACGGCAAAGTCGCGGAAGGACACAGGTTTCCATGGCCGTTCCGGACGATCAGAAACTCATCCTTGCCCCCACATAAAGGCTGCGCCCTTCGCCCGGATATAAGACGGCAGTGTTCGCTCCCGCCGCGCGGGCATTCTGAATAGTACCGAGATCGCTGACGTGGCGCTTGTTGGTGAGGTTCCTCGCATCAAGGAAAAGCGAGAGATTCGGCGCGACCCGCAGCCCCGCCTCAAGGCCCAGTTTGAAATACTGGTTCGCCCGCAGTGTGTTGGCGTAGTCCGCCCAGGCACCCTGCGGCACCCAGTCCAGCACCGGCGAGACGAAGCCGCGCTCCTCTGGCGCCGTATAGGTCAGCACTGTCCGCAGCACATGCGGCGGAAGGCCGGCGATGCGGTTGTCGCCATATTGCCGGTCGGCGCGGAAGCGGAAGTCGTTGAACGTCCAGCTCCCCCGCAGGACGACGCGGTCGCCGGCCGCGAGGGCGCCGCGGGCGAGGTCGAGATGGCCCGCGAACTCCACCCCCTGGTTCACCGTGTTGCCGGCATTGAAGGTGCTGGCCGGAATGCTTGGATCGACAGTGAATTGCAGCAACTGGCCGCGGATGTTGGAGCGGAACAGCGTCAGGTCCCAGCCATAGCCCTCGTAGCGGCCGCGGGTGCCAAGCTCCACCGTCCAGGCGCGCTGGGCCTGCAGCGGCACCCAGAAGGGTCGGTTACCGACGGTCTGAAGCTGGTCGGAGAAATCCGGCACGTCCTGGCTGCGGGTGATGTTGGCGAAGACCTGCACCGCCGGCCGCGGCTGCCAGAGCAGCCCGATCCTCGGGTTGAGCCCCTCATAGGCACGGCCGAAGCGCTGGCCGGTCAGCCGGTTCTCGTAGTCCCGCTCGTTGCGCAGCATCTTGGTGCCGGTGACAAGGGCAACGGTCGGCAGCACCCAGAGCCGGTTCTCGGCGAAGGCCTCGTAGTTCTGCGCCCGCTGCACGCCGTTCGCTGTCAGCGCTCCGCGCGAGCCGCGGGTGTTGAGGTACTGCAGCGCATCGTTGGTCCCGGCGAAGTATCGCCCGCCGAGCACCAGCTCGCCCCGCAACCCGGCCAGCTCGTAGCGCTGCGTCCAGCGCGGGGCGATGCCCCAGGTCAGCCCGTCCTGGTCGATGACCTGGAAGATCGGGTGATGGAGCTGCTTGTGGGTGATCCAGCTGTCCACATCCACCTGCCCGGCATCGAGGCGGATGGTGGTGCGGTTGGCGAAGCGCTCGGCCCAGAGGTTGCGCGCCTGGTTGCCGCTGATGGCGGCGGGGTTGGCAGTCTGCGGCCGGTTCAGCGCATCGGCGAGGGTCAGCGAGCCAGGGAGCTGCTGCCGGACGATATAGGCGCCGGCGTAGAAGCGCGTCTCCACGCGATCGTTCAGCCGGTAGCCGAGATTGGCGTTGAACTGCTCGTATTGCCCACGGCTGTGCTGCCGCCATCCGTCGGAATGGGCGATGCTGCCGGCGGCCAGCGCATCCCATTCGCCGAAGATCGCCGAAGCCTGGCCGGAGAGCCGCCAGGTGCCATAGGTGCCGCCCTCGACGCGCAGGCTGTTTGCCTCCAGCGCGGTCCGCGCAGTCGGCGTGACGAAGTTGATGGCGCCGCCCAGCGTCGAACTGCCGAAGGCCAGCGCATTGCCGCCGGGATAGACCGCCGCCGAGCGCACTCCGCTCGGGTCGATCTGGTAGAAGTCGCCGCTCCCATCGGCGAAGTTCACCGGCACGCCGTCCTGCAGCACCTCGACGCCCCGCAGGTGGAATCCCCGCGCGATGCCAGAGCCGCGTATGGAGAGCCGCAGCTCCTGCCCATAGCGGCTTTGGACGAAGACGCCGGGCGTGTCCGCCAGCACGTCGCGCAGGGTGAAGGCGTAACGGTTGGCGAAGTCCCGCCCGTCCACGAAGCGCACGGCGGCGGGCGTCTGCTCCAGCGCCTCCCGCTGCTCGGCGACGGAGGGGACGGTGAGGGAGCCCGGCGCCTGGCCGGTGACGACGAGATCGGGGAGGGTGGTCTGGCCGAAGGCCGGGCCGGCGATTCCGGCAAGCAGCAGGGCGCGCCGCGTGGCGCGCGTAAGTGGATGCATGGTCTGGAACTCCTGACGAGAGCGACGGCGGGCGTGCTGGCGTCAGGCAGCGGGTGGGGCTCTCGGCTGCTGCGGCGGGGCGCGGGCCGGGGCGGGCGGCATGCCCTCGTGGTTGGCATAAGGCGCCGGTGCATAGGCGATGCGCAGCGCCGGCAGCTGCGGCCCGGGCGAGACCGGGGCGACGCCGCCGGGGCAGACCGGGCAGCTGTCATGCATCGCCTGAGGCGGATCGGTCGGCTGGCCGTCGGCATCGACATGCAGGACGCGGATGCCCTCCGCGGTGCAGATCTCGATGCCCGAGGCGGCCCCGAGCGCGCCCAGGCAATGTGCGAAGGCCTGGCCCCACTGCAGCATCAGCAGCAGGGCCAGCATCGCCGTCAGCAGGGGCGGGCGCCGGGCCATGCTGCCGCTATGCCGCATCGGCCGCGGCCTGTCACCCCGGCGATTCAGGCATAGGGCATGCCGACGTAGGTCTCGGCCAGCGCCGTCGCCGCGGCGCGGGAGCTGGTGACGAGCTCCAGCTCCGCCAGCTGCCGCCGGTCGTCGAATTCGCTGGCGCCCTCGAAGCGGTGCAGCATGGAGGTCATCCACCAGGAGAAATGCTGCGCCCGCCAGACCCGGCGCAGCGCCGTCGCCGTGTAGGCTTCGAGCATCGCCATACCCTGGCCGGCGAAGTGGGCACCGAGTGCGCGGTCGAGGTGCCAGACATCGCTGGCGGCGAGGTTCAGCCCCTTCGCTCCCGTGGGCGGCACCGCATGCGCCGCGTCGCCGGCAAGGAATAGCCGGCCATACTGCATCGGCTCGCAGACGAAGCTGCGCATAGGCACGATGTTCTTCTGGAAGATGCGGCCCTCCTTCAGCCGGAAGCCGTCCTCGCCCGCAATGCGCGCCTGCAGCTCCGCCCAGATCCGGTCCTCCGACCAGTTCTCGACGCTGTCGCTCGGGTCGCACTGGAAGTACATGCGCTGCACTTCCGGCGTGCGGCTGCTGATGAGGGCGAAGCCGCGCTCGTGCCGCGCATAGACCAGCTCCTCCGAGGAGGGCGGCGCCTCGCAGAGGATGCCGAACCAGCCGAAGGGATAGATGCGGAGGTAATCCTTCCGCTTGTCCGTGGGGATCGCCGGCCGGCAGGCTCCGTAGGAGCCGTCCGCCCCCACCACCATGTCGCAATGCAGCTCGCGTGCCTGCCCTTCGGCATCGGTGAAGCGCAGCACCGGCCGACCGGTCGTGACATCCGCCACCTCCGTGACCTTGGCGCTGAACAGGATATCGCCGCCCTGGGCGAGGCGGGCGGCGATCAGGTCCTTCAGCACCTCGTGTTGCGGGTAGAGCGTGGCGACGCGGCCGGTGAGCCCCTCGAAGTCGATCCGGTGGTTGCGCCCGCCGAAGCGCAGGATGGTGCCGTGATGCACCACGCCCTCCCGCCGCAGCCGATCGGCGACGCCGAGTTCCGCCATCAGGTCGACGGTGGTCTGCTCAAGGATGCCGGCGCGGATCGTCGCCTCGATTGTCGCCCGGTCGCGCGATTCGATGATGACCGAGGCGATGCCCCGTCGCTCCAGCATCAGTGAGAGCAGCAGCCCCGCCGGGCCGGCCCCGACGATCCCGACCTGTGTGCGCATCATGCCTCCTCCAACCCGCCAGGCTTCCGGTGACAGGGCTTCCACGATAGATCGGAATCATGCCGAAGCCCGCCTCCGAGCCCGAGATCACTCCGTCTCGGGAGAATGCGATCAGCTCGCCCCTGGCGGAGAGCCCGGCCTTCCTCGTCCGCCTCGCCCAGCTCCGTGCCTTCGATGAATTCCACCGCAATTTCGCCGAGCTCGGGGTGACGCCGGCGGGCTTCTCGGTCTTCGCGCTGATCGTCGCCAATCCCGGCATCCGCCCGGGCGCCATCGCCGAGGAGCTGCGGGTGAAGCCCTCCAATGTCGCGGTGCTGGTGAACGGGCTGGTCTCGGCCGGGCTGGTGCGGCGCGAAGCCGACCGGGCGGAGCTTCGGGCCAGCCTGCTGCACCCGACCGCGGACGGCAGCCGCGTCTGGCGCGAGATGGACCGCATCCAACGGGAGACCGACGCCCAATTCGCCGCCGGCCTCACCCCTGCCGAGCGCAGCCAATTCGTGACGCTGCTGCGAAAGCTCCTGCATCGCTGAGACGCTTTCTCCCCTTAGGAGATTATTATGTAGCTTAATAATCGGTGCAAGAGTCCTCCCGGAGGCTGGGTCGCATGACCGACATCACCTATGAACTCCGCGACCGCACCGCCTGGATCGGGCTGAACCGCCCGCAGAAGCGCAATGCCATCAACGACGCGCTGCTCCAGGCGATCGAAGCCGTGGTGCGCCGGGCCCAGGGCGAGGCGCGGGCGATGGTGCTCTTCGGCCATGGCCCGTGCTTCTGCGCCGGGCTCGACCTCGCCGAGCACCGGGCGCGCGAGGCGCCGGAGGTCTTCCACCACTCCCGCGCCTGGCATGCCGTCTTCTCGCTGATCCGCCGCGGGCCGATCCCGGCCATCGCCGCGCTGCATGGGGCGACGGTCGGCGGCGGGCTGGAACTGGCGGCCGCCTGCCACCTGCGCATCGCCGATGCCACGGCTTTCTTCGCCCTGCCGGAGGGCAGCCGCGGCATCTATGTCGGCGGCGGCGCCTCGGTGCATGTCGCCCGCCTTCTCGGCACGGCGCGGATGATGGACATGATGCTGACCGGCCGCGTGCTCTCCGCCGCCGAGGCGGAGCGCTTCGGCCTCGTCCAGTATCTGGTCGAGGCGGAGGCGAAGGCAACCGAGCTGGCTGGCAAGGTCGTCGAGATGGCGCCGCTCACCGTGCTCGGCGTGCTGCAGGCGCTGCCGCGCATCCAGGACATGAGCGAGGAGGACGGGCTCTTCGTCGAGAGCATGATGGCCGCGCTTGCCCAGACTGGGCCGGAGGCGGCGGCGCGGCTGGCGGATTTCGCTGACAAGCGTGGGGCGAAGGTGGCAAGGCTGTCCTCGTGAGCGATGCCCCCATCCGGCGTGCCGCCATCATCGGCACCGGCGTGATCGGCGCGAGCTGGGCGACCTGCTTCCTCGCCCGCGGCCTCGACGTAACCGCGAGCGACCCGGCGCCCAATGCCGAGGCGGTGCTGCGCGCGACCATCGCCCGGCAGTGGCCAGCGATGGAGGCGATGGGCCTCGCCCCCGGCGCCTCGACCGAGCGGCTGCGTTTCTGCTCCACTCCGGAGGGGGCGGTGGAGGCGGCGGAATTTGTCCAGGAGAGTGGGCCGGAGCGGCTGGCGTTGAAGCGGGAGGTTTTCGCCGCCCTCGATGCCGCGGCGCCGCCTGATGCTATCCTCGCCACCAGTTCCTCCACCATCACCGTCAGCGAATTCCAGGATGCCTGCGCGCGTCATCCGGAGCGGGTGGTGCTCGGCCATCCGTTCAACCCGCCGCACCTCATCCCGCTAGTCGAAGTCGCCGGCGGCACCGCGACTTCCGCCGAGACGGTGGAGCGGGCGCTCGGCTTCTACCGGATGATGCGCAAGCACCCGATCCATCTGCGGCGAGAGGTGCGCGGCCATGTCGCCAACCGGCTGCAGGCGGCGCTTTGGCAGGAGGCCTTCCATCTCGTGCAGGCCGGCGTCGCCAGCGTGGCGGATATCGATGCCGCCATCGCGCATGGGCCGGGGCTGCGCTGGGCGCTGCTCGGGCCCTTCCTCAACCTGCATCTCTCGGGCGGGCCGGGCGGCATCGGCGGGCTGCTCGAGAAGCCGCTCTGGCAGGCGACGGAGGGGATGTGGCGCGACCTCGGCCAGCTTTCGGTCGATCCAGCGCTCGGCGCGCAGGTGGCGGAAGGCGTCGCCGTGCAACTGGCCGGGCGAGATGAGGCAGAGATGCTCCGCCAGCGCGATGCACTGCTGCTCGACCTGTTGACGTGGAAGGCCGGGGCAGGGGAACTGCCCTAACCCCCTCGCAACCCCGCCTCGGCGGCCGCGAACCGCTCGGGGTCCGCCAGCACCCGCGGCACCTTGTGCTGCCCCCCGAGCTTGCCCTGCGCCCGCATCCAGCCGGCGAAGGCACCCGGCGGCAGCAATATCATCTCCGGCGACGCCATCTGCCCGCCGCGGCGATGCGCGGCATAGTCCTCGTTTGCCGCGATCAGCGCCGCATCCACCGCGCGGGCGAGCCTCTCCGCCAACTCGGGCGCGGCCGCCTCCTCCGGCTCCACCAGCCAGCGATGCGTCCCCTGCGCGCCGAGGAAGACCGGCCCCACCGTATAGTCGGCAACCGTCACGCCAAGCGCCCCGGCGGCATCGAGCAATGCCGCTTCGATCTCCTCCCCGCTCAGATGCTCTCCGAAGGCCGAGAGGCTGTAGGAGGTGCGGCCGGTGACCAGCAGCCGCGGCGGCGCACGATCGACGAAGCGCACCGTGTCCCCGAGCACATAGGACCAGAGCCCGGCGCAGGAGGTGACGACCACGGCATAGTCGATGCCCGTCTCGACGGTCGCCACCCAATGCCGCGTCGGGTTCGGCGCATCCAGCTCCTCCAGGGGGACGAATTCCCAGAACACGCCGGCATCGAGGGTGAGCCGCATGCCCTCGCCATCGCCGCGGTCAGCCAGCGCGACGAAACCTTCGCTCGCCGGATAGACCTCCCGCGTCGCGCAGCGGGTGGGGAGGAGGGGCCGCAGCCGGTCGCGATAGGGCGCCCAGGCGACGCCGCCATGGACCAGCAGCTCCAGCCCCGGCAGGGGCGGGGTTCCGTGCCGCTCGGTCAGGCGTTGCAGCAGCACCAGCAGCCAGCTCGGCGTGCCGGAGAGGACGCGGATCGCCGCCGCCGGCGTCGCCTCGGCCAGCGCCGCCAGCTTGCGGTCCCAGTCGGGAAGCAGGGCGATCTCCGGCGGCGGGAAGCTCCAGCCGCGCAGCAGCGCCGGCACCTCCGCGGCGGCGATGCCGGAAAGGTCGCCCTGCCGCACGTCGGCCGCCAGCCGCTCCAGCGCCGTCGAGCCGCCGAGCATGAAGGACGGCCCGCCGAAGATCGCGCTCCGCGGATGGTGGTGCAGATGCCAGGCCAGCACGTCGAGCGCCGCCCGCCGGTTGCCGCGCATCATCGGCGCTGTGACGGGGATGTATTTCGTCGTCCCCGATGTGGTGCCCGAGGACAGCGCGAAATAGGGCACCCGCCCCGGCCAGGTGACGTCGACCAGCACCGGATAGGCGGCCTGCCACCAGTCGCGCCAGAACTCCTCGTAGCGACGGAGCGGCACCCGCGCCTGGTACTCCGCCACACCGCGGATACCGGCGAAACCATGCGCCTTGCCGAACCGCGTCCCCGCCGCCCGGCGCAGCAGGCGCGCCAGCAGGCGTTCCTGCAGGGCGACGGGCTCCATCCGCTGCACCCGCGCGATGCGCAGCGCCGAGGTCGCCCGCAGCAGCGGCGTCGCATCGAAGGGCACGCTCATGGCCGCAGCACCGTCACGCGCGGGAACTCGGCGGCGACCGTCTCCGGCCGCAGCGGCAGGCGGATGCTGCGCCCCTCGCGCCAGAGCGGGATCTGGTCGGCGAAGGCGGCGCTGCCGAGCCAGCCATCCTGCCCGCCGAATAGCGTGAACCAATTGGAGTCGAGGTCGGCGAGATCCGAGACGTAGCGTGCCATGGAGCCGAAGCTCACCTCATGCGGGCCGTTGACCAAGCCATGCCCGGTCTTCATCGGCGTCTCGCGCGAGCCGCCGACCGGCATCTCCCCCAGCACGAAGGCGCGGCCGAGCACCGGCAGGTTCACCAGCCAGTGCGCCGCGCGCAGCTGGTGGACATCGCCCCAGACGCGATAGCGCGCGGCGAGCGGCGCCGCCTCGGCCGCTGCCTGGCGCAGCAGCGCGGCGCGGCGTGATTCCGGCAGGGCGTCGAGGTCGCGCAGCAGGAAGGTGGTGACGAAATTCCACCCCGTCTCCGGGCCGCGTCCGTTGCTGCCCTCCGGCAGCAGGCCGGGCAGCAGCCGGGCGAGCACCAGTTCGAAGACCAGCGCGGCGCGACTACCGGCGGCATAATCGCCATCCCAGCCGCGCAACGGGCCGAGGAAGTCCGGCGCCCCGCCCTGCAGCGCGTCGAACCGCGCCAGCAGCCCGGCCGCCAGCACCGCGGCCTTCGGCGCCAGAGTGTCGCGCTGCAGGGCGGCAAGGTCCTCCGGCCGCAGCTTCGGCCGGGCCAGCAGCAGTGCCCGCAGCCGGGCCACGCGATCGCCGTCGCTGAAGAAATAGCCAAGCGGCGGCGGGTCCTTTGCCCAGAGGCTCGGGTTTTCGTTGGCCGAGGCGAGCACGCCCTCCGGCGGGTTCTCCAGCGCCGGCAAATCGCCGGCATGCAGCAGGTGCGACCAGGGGCCGGTGGCCGCAGGATCGCCCCCGTCGAGGACCGGGCCGTCGGCGGGGAAGCCGCGCCGCGCTGGCAGGATGGCCGCCGTCAGCCGCCCGATCGTCCCGGCCCGGTCGGCATAGAGGAAATTTTGCGGTGAGACGGCGAAGCTGTCGAAGCTTGCCCGGAACTCGGCGCCGCTCCGGGCGCGGGCGGCGCGCAGCAGGCTGGTGATCTCATCCGCCGGCTCCTGCCCCGCCCAGCGCAGTGCGAGCGTCTCGCCCGGCCGGCCCGGCACCACGCGCGCATCGGTCAGCACCGGCCCGAGCGGCGACATCCGCACTCGCCGCGTCGTGCCGAACCAGAAGCGCTGGCGGACTGTCGTCTCGCTTTCGGCGAAGGCTTCCGGCGGCAGGCCCGAAACATCGAACAGGTCGGAGGAAGCGGCGCGGAGATTGGTCCCGCCCCAGGCCACCTCCGGGTTGCGGCCGAGGCCGATGATCGGCACCCCCGGCACCATCATCCCGACGGCATGGAAGGAGGGCGAACGCATCCCCACCAGCAGCCAGAGATTGGGTAGCGACAGGCCGAGATGCGGGTCGGAGGCCAGCATCGCCGCCCCCGAGGCGCTATGTGTGGGCGCGACCGCCACCGCATTGCTGCCCGCGCGGGAGAGGCCGGCCAGCAGTCCCGGCAGGTTGGCCTCGCGCGGCGAGGGTGGGGTGAGGTTGGCCCCCGCCTCCAGCGTCCGCCGCCAGGCCGTGGCGAAGCCCGGCTTCCCCCGCTCGGCCAGCAGGGAGAAGTAGGAGAACCAGTTTACGTCCGTCCCCGCCAGCCGGCCGATCGCCAGCAGGTCGGTGGTGGTGAAGGCCTCCCGCCGCAGCCCGAGCAGGCCAAATTCCGGTGGCCGCGGCCCCTCCAGAGCGGCCTTATTCAAGCCGGCGAGGAAGGCCGTCATGAAGGCCCGCGTCTCCGCCGGCCAGCGCCGCTCGATCTCCGGCGCCGCGCGGTCGAAGCCGAGGATGCGGATCGCGTGGTCGTAGTCCCGCGCCAACGGCCCGGCCATCTCGGAAAGCCGCCCGCGCGCCACCATCCGCAGCAGGGCGATCTGCCCGCCGCGCAGATGCCCGTGCACCAGGCCAAGCGCATAGGCGAGGTCTCCATCCGACCCGGCCTCTATCCAGGGCACCAGATGCTCGTTCCAGCGGATGGTCACCGGACCGGTGAGGCCGAGCCCCTCCCGTGGCAGGGCGGTCAAGCGCTGGTCGATCCCGGCCGGCCGCGGCGCCAGCGCGCCACAGCCTGGCAGCAGGGCAAGCAGCGCCAGCATCGCGGCCATGCCCGGCCGCTTCCCCTTCGAATCCGTCACGCTGCGCTCCCTGGCGGTCATCAGGGAGATTGGCCGCAGGCCTCGCCAAGCAAGCCGCGGAAACGAAACCGGAGGGTCAGCCCCCGCCGGCCACCTGCCGGATGGCATCGACCAGCCGGGCGAGCTCGATCGGCTTGGTCAGCAATTCGAGCGGGGCGGACCCGTCATGCAGTTCCGTCGTGCCGCCATGGGGAGGATAGCCGGTCATGACCACAACCGGCAGCTTTGGCCGGCCAGCACGCAGCCGGGCGATCAGCGCGCGCCCATCGAGCCGCGGCATGCGAAGATCGGTCAGCAGCACGTCGAACAGGGTGCCGGTGCTGGCCAGCTCCAGAGCCGCCTCGCCATCCGGGGCGGCGATCACCTCGAAGCCCGCATCGACCAGCCCTTCCTCGAGAACCTCGGCGGCGAGCCGCTCGTCCTCGGCCATCAGTACGCGAAGAGGGATCGCCGTCATGCCGGATGTTCCCGCGCCAATGGGAGCGCAACCTGGAACACCGCGCCGGCCCCTTGGTTCAGCCAGGCCAGCCTGCCGCCCATGCTGCGGAGGATGCCGGCGGCGATGGGCAGGCCGAGGCCGGTGCCCTCGCCGGGTTCCTTGCTGGTGACAAAAGGCTCCAGGATGCGCTGCCCGAGGGCGGCGGAGACACCACCGCCGGTATCCTGCACGGCGAGGGTCATCTGCCCCGAATGCGGCCCGGGGCGAAGGGTGACATGAATCTGCGCCGGCGCGTCCGGCTCCTCCCGCCGGCGGCGTAGAACGGCGTCGCGGGCATTCTCCAGCAGGTGGAGCAGGGCTTGCTCGAATTGCGCGGCACGGCCGGTCACCGGGGCCGGTTCCGGCGCTTCGATCGCGACCTCGATTCGGTCGAGCGCCCAGGAGCGGCGGGCGACATCCACCGCGGCGGCGGCAGCCTCGGCGGCATCGAAGGTCTCGGCGGCGCCCGGGGTGTCGCGCGCCAGCTCCCGCATCCGCTCCAGCAGGGCGCCGAGGCGGCGGGTCTGGCCGAGGATCACCTCGATCGCCCGGCGCGGGCCGGCGGCGGCCTCCAGCGTGGCGCGGGCGCGGTCGGCCCAGAGGCCGATGATGTTGACCGGCTGGCTCATCTCATGCGCGACGCCGGCGCACATGGCGCCGATGGTGGCCCGCCGTGCCGCCTCCACCAGATCGGCCTGCAACCGGCGCAGCTCGGTCACGTCGCGCAGGCTGCCGAGCAGGCGGCGCGGCTGGCCGTCGAGCGCGGGCAGCGGGGCGAGCACGGTATGCCAGTGCCGCGTGCTGTCGGGGCCGGCGATGGCACTTTCCCAGTCGCGCGGCGCGCCGCTGACGAGGCAGGCGTTGAAGGCGTGGTCCAGCTCGGCGGCCGGCGCGGCCTCCAGCAGCGCCGCCGGGCCGCTGCCCTCCACCGTCTCGCGCGGCCGGCCGAAGAGGCGGCAGAAGCTCGGATTCACCGTCTCGAAGACGAAGCCCCCGCGTTCCGCCCGCACGACGAAGAGGGCATCCGACATATGCTCGAAGAAGCCGGCGAGCCGCGCCTCGCTCTGCCGCGTGCGCATCTCGGCCTCGCGCCGCTCGGCGACCTCGCGCGAGAGGGCCGCATTGGCCTCGGCTAGCTCGCTGGCGGAGGGTATCGCCAGCACCCGCGGCAGCAACGGCCAGAGGGCGATGGCGGTGATCACCGACACCACCGCCGTCATCGCCTTCACCGCCCCTTCCAGCCCGTAATCCGGGTACCAGAGGGTCCAGATCGAGAGGAAATGCGTCGCCCCGCACGCCAGGATGAACAGCGCGAACAGCTCGAAGGCCCAGGGGAAGACGAGGTCCCGCCGGCGCAGCGCGATGACGATGAGCACCACCGGGATGGACCAGTAAGCGAGGCCGGTCAACGCATCCGAGACGACATGCAACCAGAGCAGTTCCGGTCGCCATAGGAGACAGACGCCATGGGGCGCCAGCGCATCGCTATCGAAGAATGCGGCCAGGTTGGGCATTAAGTCGAACCACCGATCAGGACAGGGCAACCGCGCATCGTGGCGTGCGCGAGTTCGGGAGCTGCGTACAACTTCGGCGTGTAGACAAGCGCAAGACCGCGAGAGAAACACCGCCGCGTCGACAGATGTTCATTCTGGAACGCGAAGGTTGAATGGTGCAAACCATGCCAACCGCTCGCGCGTCAACGAATCCCGCTGACAAACATCGCGAGCACGTCAATGCCGGTGTGAGGCTCGGGTGAGCGCCAGCACCGGCAGCAGCCCCGCCGCGACGATGAGCAGCGCCGAGGTGCTGGCCTCCGCCAACCTTTCATCGGCGGCGAGGTTGTGGACCCGGACGGCCAGCGTGTCGAAGTCGAAGGGGCGGATAATGAGCGTCGCCGGCAACTCCTTCATCGTATCGACGAAGACGAGGAGGCCCGCGGTCAGCAGGCTCGCGCGGGCGAGTGGCCATTCGACCCGCAGCACCGCCGCGGCCGGCCCGGCGCCAAGACTGCGCGCCGCCTCGCGCAGGCTCGGCCGCAGCCGCGCCAGCCCTGCCTCCACCGCGGAGAGGGCAACGGCCAGGAAGCGCACGAGATAGGCGAAGACCAGCGCCGCGATTCCGCCCGAGAGCAGCAGGCCGGTCGAGACCCCGAAGCGTGCCCGCATCCAGCCATCGAGCGCATTGTCGAACAGGCCGAGCGGCACCAGCGTGCCGACGGCGATGACGGAGCCCGGCAACGCATAGCCAAGCCCCGCCACGCGCAGGGCCACACGCTGCGCCGGCCGCGGATGCAGCCGCGCCGCCCAGCCGAGCAGCGCCGCCAGCAGCACCGCGAGCAGTGCCGCCAGCCCGGCGAGGGTCACGCTGTTGCGGGCGAAGGGCAGGAAGCGCTCGGGCGAGAGCGGATCGCCGACCTGCAGCATCAGCGCCAGCAATGTTCCCGCCGGTACCAGGAAGCCGAGCGCCACCGGCAGTGCACAGGCGAGGAAGGCCGCAGCCGCCCGCCAGCCCCGCAGCGGTGCCGGCCGCAAGGGCACTTCCCGCGCGGTCGTCGCATGGAAGCGCCGACCGCCGCGGCTCGCCCGCTCGAAAACCAGCAGCAACGCCGCCAACCCCATCAGGCAGGCGGCGAGCTGGCTGGCCGCGCCACGGTCGCCCAAGCTGAACCAGGCCTCGTAGACGCCGGTGGTGAGGGTGCGCACGCCGAAATGCTGCACCGTGCCGAAATCCGCCAGCGTCTCCATCAGCGCCAGCGCCACGCCCCCGGCAATGGCCGGCCGCGCCATCGGCAAGGCGAGGCGGAAGAAGCAGCCGGTGAGGGACCGACCGAGCGTCCGCGCCGCCTCGACCAGCCCCAGGCTCTGCTGCGCGAAGGCGCTGCGGCAGAGGAGGTACACATAAGGATACAGCACCAGGCCGAGCATCAGCGCCGCCCCGGGCAGGCTGCGGATTTCGGGGAACCAGTATTGGCCCCAGCGCAGCCCGGTCGCGCTGCGGAAAGCGGTTTGCACTGGCCCTGCCACATCGAGCAGCCAGGTATAGGCATAGCCGCAGACATAGGCCGGCATCGCCATCGGCAGCAGCAACGCCACTTCCAGCATCCGGCGCCCCGGGAAGCGGCAGGCGGTGACCAGCCAGGCCGTGAGCGTGCCGGTACCGGCCGTGATCGCCCCGACACCGAATGCCAGCAGGGCGGAGTTGCCCAGCATCTCCGGCAGTGTGGTGCCGGCGATATGGCGCCAAGCGGCACCCGCCGGCCCCGCCGCCGCGGCCAGGACGGCGAGCAGCGGCGCGGCGACCAGCGCGGCCAGGGGCAGGGCGAGCAAGGCCCAGGCCGGAGCCCGGCGGGCCCTGGGTTTATTGGGCAGCCTTCTTCGCCTTCCAATCGGCGACCGAGAGGCGGGGCACCTCGATCCGGTCCGTGGTGCGGGCATACCAGCCGCGGCCATGCATGCGGCCGAGCAGGTTCAGCTTCGGCGTATCGACGTAACACTTCGCTGGGTCGAGCACGCAATCGTCCTGGATATGCACCGCGACGACACGGCCGAGCACGACGGTGTGCTCCCCGGCCGGGACCAGCTGGTAGGTGACGCATTCCAGCGCCACTGGGCTCTCCGCGATGCGCGGCGGCTTCACCTTGGCGGAGGCGATGCGGGTGAGTCCGGCCTCGGCGACCTCATCCACCCCGGCCGGGAAGTCCACCGCCGTGGCATTCATCTGATGGACCGCCTGCTCCGGCACTAAGCAGACGACGAATTCGCCGGTCGCCTTAATGTTGGCGCAGGTGTCCTTCAGCGCGCCCGGCGCCTTCGGCCCGCAGCCGATGCCAACCACCACGGGGTTGGAGGAGAAGGCGTTGAAGAAGGAGTAGGGCGCCGCATTGGTCACCCCCGCGGCATCCTGGGAGACGACCCAGGCGATCGGGCGGGGCACGACGGAGGAGACGATCAGCTTGTAGCAATCCTGCGGATTGAGCGTCTCGAAATCGAACAGCATCGGCGGCGTATCCTTCATCGCGTCATGGTGAAGAAAGTGCCGCCCGGCGACAGGCCTGTCGAGTGGGGCGTTTGCGGGATGTTAAAACCTGAGGCGGCATGCTTGGCGCGTAAGGAGATACCCCGATGCGCCTGTTCCGTGACCTCTCAGTCGGCCGAAAATTCGCCGCCAGCGCGATCCTCGCAGTTTTGCTGCTGATCGGTATGGTAGGGCTGGTGCGACGGGATCTGGGCCTGGCCCGGGAGCAGAGCGTAGCGGAACGCGCCGCCATCGCCGCAGCCGGCTCGGCGCAGCAGGCGGCAGTCCATGTCGCCCGCATCGCCACCGCCTCCCGCGGCCTGAGGACGGCGCAGACACCGGAGACGCTGGCCGCGGAACTCGCCCGGGTCGAGGAGGAGGCCCAGCTCACCCGGCAGCAGCTGGAGGCCGCCGGCGCCGCCAGAATCGCGCGCGGGACGCTGGCAGAAGCGGCTTCGGTACTTGGCGAGTACCTGACAGTGGCGGCCGAGCAGGCGACCCAGCGGCGCCAGATGATCGCCGAACGCGACGGGCCCCTGACGCGCTCCAGTGCCGATTACGACCAGGCCTATGAGGCCGCCGCCTCGATGATCGACTTCGATGTGCCCGCCGACCTGCGGGAGGAAGCCAGGCAACGCCTTGGCACCTTGCATGGGGCCGTGAATGAGGTCCGTCTCGGCATCCAGCGCTTCCTGGCGACCGAGGATGACGCCCAGGCCCGGCGCGTCCGTCGTGCCGCAGCCCAGCTCGGGGTGCATCAACGGGCGCTCT
This sequence comes from Belnapia moabensis DSM 16746, assembly GCF_000745835.1. Lineage (GTDB taxonomy): Bacteria > Pseudomonadota > Alphaproteobacteria > Acetobacterales > Acetobacteraceae > Belnapia > Belnapia moabensis. The sequence goes on from NZ_JQKB01000009.1 coordinate 101,431, forward strand.
CCGCGCTGGTGCCCGAAGGGGCCGCGCGGGTGCCGCTGACGCGCCTGGCCGAGTTGGCGCAGGCCACGAGTCGCTCCGCAGTCGAGGTGGTGCGGCTGGCCGAGTCCATCGCCGCTCTTCGTACCCAGCGTGCCAACCCCCTCCGCCAGGCGCTGGAGGACCATATGGCCGAAGCCGGGCGCCAGCTCGCGGCGGAGGCGGCGGAGCGCAACCAGGCCAGCGCCGCGGCAGAGGTCCGGCTGGAGCGAAACGTTCTGTGGATCGGCGTCGCGGTGGCGCTGCTGCTCGCCCTGTCCGGCTGGGCGAGTGCCCGCGCGATCGGTACCCCGCTGCGCCGGCTGGCCGACGCGGTGCGCGCCATCGCCGCGGGCGATGCGACGGTCGAGGTGCCGGACCGCGGGAGGCGCGACGAGATCGGCGGAATCGCCAATGCGCTGGAAGGGCTGCGCGGCACCGTGCAACGCGCCTTCGCCCAGCAGCAGATGCTGGAGCAGCTGCCGATCGCGGTGATGACCGCCGATCCGCGGGACGATTTCCGCATGGGCTACATGAACCCGGCGACACATGCGCTGTTCGGCCGCATCGGCAACTGGCTGCCCTGTCCGGTGGAGGAGATGGTGGGCCGGAGCATCGATATCCTGCATCGCCACCCGGAGCACCAGCGCGCAATCCTTGCGGATCCGAGTCGCCTGCCGCACAAGGCGCGCATCCGGCTGGGTGAGGAGGTGCTCGATCTCACCGTCAGCGCCATCCGCGATGCCGAAGGCCAGTATGTCAACGCCATGCTGGTCTGGTCGCTGGTGACGGCCCAGGCACGGCTTGCCGACCGGTTCGAGGCGGAGATCGGCGGCGTGGTCGAGGCGGTGTCGACCGCGGCGGCACAGATGCAAGAGGCGGCCCGGGCGCTCACCGGCGCTTCCGAAACCAGCGGGCGGGAGGCGGATGCAGTGGCAGAGGCCGGACATCAGGCCGGAGCCGATGTGCAATCCGTCGCGGCGAGCGCCGAGGAACTGGCAGCGAGCGTCGCCGAGATCAGCCGTCAGGTCGCCGATGGCGCCGCCGTGGCACGCGATGCGGCGGCCGAGGCGCGGGCCACGGATGAGACGGTGCAGGGCCTCGCTCAGGCGGCGCAGCGCATCGGCGATGTGGTGCGGTTGATCGGCGACATCGCTGGCCAGACCAACCTGCTGGCGCTGAATGCGACCATCGAGGCTGCCCGCGCCGGCGAGGCCGGCAAGGGCTTTGCAGTAGTGGCGAGCGAGGTGAAACAGCTTGCCGGCCAGACCGCCAAGGCCACGGAGGAGATCGCCAGCCAGGTCGGCGGCATCCAGACGGCGACGGAGAAGGCGGTCACGGCGTTGCGCTCCATCGGCGGCACCATCGAGCGCATCAACGAGGTGACGGCGGCGATCGCCGCGGCCGTCGAGGAGCAGGGCAGCGCAACGCAGGAAATCGCCCGCAGCGCCAGCCAGGTGGCATCCGGCACGGCGGCCGTGGCCCGGCGCATTCAGGACGTGCAGCGCGCGGCGCAGGAGACGGGCGAGGCCTCGGCCGGTCTGCTCGGCGCCGCGGATGGGCTGGGTGGCCATGCCGGCACGCTCCGCGCCCGCGCCGGCGAGTTCCTGGAAGGAATCCGCCGGGCATAGCGCCCGGCCCGGGCCGGCGATAGCCTCGGCGCCAAACCGCTGGAGGAGCGCAGCCCATGCAACCGACCGAACAGGTCCCGGCCGTCTACCACCGCCGCATCGGCGACATCACCCTCACCGCCATCGGTGACGGGCATCTGGATGGCTCCATGGCTGTCATCCAGAACATCGCACCGGAGGAGGCCGCGCAGATGTTGCGCGAGGCCTTCCGCCCGGTACCGCGGCGGACGGCGGTGAACACCTTCCTCATCCGCTCCGGTCGGCGGACGGCGCTGGTCGATACCGGCTGCGGAACGGCGATGGCGGCGAGCGCGGGCAAGCTGTTCCGCAACCTGGCGGCGGCGGGCGTCGATCCGGGGGAGATCGACACGGTCTTCCTCACCCATATGCATCCCGACCATTCGAACGGCCTCTCGGCGAACGGGATGCCGCTCTTCCCCCGGGCGGAACTGGCGATGCATGAGGCCGAGCATCGCTTCTGGCACGACGACGCGGCCATGGCGCGGGCCGACGAGGCGAGCCGCGAGCGCAACTTCCAGGCCTGCCGCGACCAGTCGGCTCCCTACCGGGACCGGCTGAAGCTGTTCAGCGGCGGCGAGGTCTTCCCCGGCGTCACCGCCATGCCCTTTCCCGGCCATACGCCCGGGCATAGCGGCTACCTGTTGGCCTCCGGCGGCGAGAGCCTGCTGATCTGGGGCGACATCATACACGTGCCGGAGATCCAGGTGCCGCGGCCGGAGGTCACCATGGCCTTCGACGTTGATCCAACCCAGGCGGAGGCGACGCGGCGCCGGGTCTTCGAGATGGTGGCGAGCGAGGGGCTGGCGGCCGCCGGGATGCACATGCACTTCCCCGGCTTCCTCCATCTGACCCGGCGCGGCACGGGCTATGCGCTGATCCCGGAGGCCTGGGCGACCGCCCTTTAGCGTGGCAGGGTGCCGCGCCACCATCGAAAGGGAGGAATGGCGCATGCTCGCACCGGGTCGGCCGAAGCCGAAACCAACACCGGAAACCCAGCATTTCTGGGATGGCTGCAAGCAGGGCAAGCTGCTGCTGCAGCGTTGCGGCGATACGGGCAAGGCCTATTTCCCGCCGCGCCCCTTCAGCCCCTATACCGGCACGCGGAACGTGGAGGTCTTCGAGGCCTCGGGCCGCGCCAAGCTGCACAGCTACGTCATCCATCACCGCCCTGTCCCCGGCTTCACCCCGCCCTACGCCATCGCGGTGGTGGAGCTCGAGGAAGGACCGCGGCTGATGACCAACATTGTGGATTGCGAGCAGACGCCGGAGGCGCTCCAGCTCGACATGCCGATGGAGGTTGCCTTCACCCCGCTCGACGAGGAGGTCACGCTGCCCCTCTTCCGCCCCGCGAAGGAGAGCAAGTAATGATCCGTCCGGGAGAGATTGCCGTCGTCGGCGCGGCCGAATCGACGAAGATTGGCGCCGTGCCGGGCATGTCGCAGATCATGCTGCATGCCGATGCCGCGCTGAATGCGATGGAGGAGACGGGGCTGAAACCGGGCGACATCGACGGCGTCGCCTGCGTCGGCCCGATGATGCCGCAGCAGATCGCGCATTACCTCGGCATCACGCCGAAATGGGTGGACGGCACCGGGGTGGGGGGCTGTTCTTTCATGCTGCATGTGCGGCATGCAGCGGCGGCCATCCATGCCGGCTATGCCAAGACCATCCTCATCACCCATGGCGAGAGCGGCAAGTCGCGCATCAATGCGACGCCCCGCCCGCCGGAGCCGGAGAGCCTGAACGGCCAGTTCGAGGTGCCCTACGGCCCCTTCGGCCCGCCGACGCTCTTCCCCATCCCCGTGCTGCGCTACATGAAGGAGCGCGGCGTCAGCCACGAGGACCTGGCAATGGTCGCCGTGGTGCAACGGGAATGGGCGGGCAAGAACCCGCGCGCCATGTTCCGCGACCCGATCACGGTCGATGACGTGCTGAACAGCCGGATGATCGCCTACCCCTTCCGCATCCTGCAATGCTGCCTGGTGACGGATGGCGGCGGCGCGTTGATCCTGACCAGCGCCGACCGGGCGAAGGACTTCCCGACCAAGCCGGTCTACATCCTTGGAACCGGCGAATCGGTCGAGACCAACATGGTCTCGCAGATGAAGGACTTCACCTCCTCCTCCGCCTTCCGGGTCGCGGGGCCGACGGCGATTGAGGCGGCGGGGATCGACCGCTCGGCCGTGGATCACATGATGATCTACGACGCCTTCGCCCATCTGCCGCTCTACGGGCTGGAAGATCTCGGCTTCTGCAAGCCGGGCGAGGCGGCGGGCTTCATCCGCGAGGGCAACACCCGGCCAGGCGGCAAGCTGCCGCTCAACACCAATGGCGGCGGCCTGTCCTACACCCATACCGGCATGTACGGCATGTTCGCCCTGCAGGAGAGCATCCGGCAGATGCGCGGCACGGCGCCGGCCCAGGTGCCGGATGCGAAGATCTCCGTCTGCCATGGCGTCGGCGGCATGTTCAGCGCCAGCGGCACGGTCGTCTTCTCCAACCAGAAGCCGTGACAAAACAGGGGCGGTGCTGCGGCGCCGCCCCATCCAACCCACTGATTTTCAACCGGAAAAAGGCATGGTGGGCGCAACAGGGATTGAACCTGTGACCCCTACCGTGTCAAGGTAGTGCTCTACCGCTGAGCTATGCGCCCATGCCTGCGGTGCGGCTATCTAGCGTGGCGTTGCCGTCACGGCAAGCCATCCTGCGGCCGATGATGACACTTCCCCGCAGCTATGGCTTGATCGGCCCTGATGGACCTTCCCTTGACCCCGGATGCCGGGCCGCCGCTCCAGGATGAGCCGCTGCCCTACGGCCTGATCCGCCCCGCCACGCATCGCGTCCCGGTCATATTCGCCTCGCCGCATTCCGGCCGGGCCTATCCGGCGGATTTCGTCGCCGCCGCGCGGCTCGACCCGGTGGCGCTCCGCAAGTCGGAGGACGGTTTCGTCGACGAGCTTTTCGGCGCCGCCCCGGCCGAAGGTATGCCGCTCCTGGCCGCGACCTTCCCCCGCGTCTTTTGCGACGTGAACCGGGAGCCCTGGGAACTCGACCCGGGCATGTTCGACGGCCCGCTGCCCCCTTGGGTTAACACCGCCTCGCCCCGCGTCGGCGCCGGGCTCGGCACCATCGCCCGCGTGGTGGCGTCAGGGGAGGCGGTCTATCGCCGCAAGCTGAGCTTCGCCGAGGCGGAGGACCGCATCCGCCGCTTCTGGCAGCCCTACCATGCGGCGCTGGCGGCGCTGATCGCCGAGACCCGGGCGGAATTCGGTACCTGCCTGCTGATCGATTGCCACTCCATGCCGACGCACCCGGCCCAGGCGGCGAACCCGCCCGACTTCGTCCTGGGCGATGCCCATGGCACCGCCTGTGCCCCGCGTGCGACCCGGCTGGTGGAGGAAGCGCTGGCAGGCATGGGCTACCGGGTACGGCGAAATGACCCCTACGCCGGCGGCTACGTCACCCGCCATTACGGCCGGCCGCGCGAGGGGGTGCATGCCCTACAGATCGAGGTCGCCCGGCCGCTCTACATGGATGAGGCGCGGATCGAGCGGCTGCCCCGCATGGCGGCGCTCCAGGCCGACATCACCCGGCTGATCGCCGGCCTTGCCGCGACCGACTGGCGCTTCCTGGGCTGATTTCGGACAAAAGGCAGTAGGACGCGCGCGGCGTCGCCGCGCCTCCGGCCCGCAGACAAAAAAAAGGGCGGTGGCTTGCGCCACCGCCGAGTTTAGGGAGGAAACGTCCAAGAAAGACAACAACCCGGCAACGCCGTGTTGCTGCGATGCACAATCTAGGTCCGGCGCGGCCCCGATGCAAGCGCTTTTTTGCAGTGCAGCATCGCAATGGAAGCATGGCTCCTCAGGCCGCAAACTCCGCGCGAATGGCCTCGCTGTGCTGGCCGAGCGAGGGCACCGGGCCGAGGCTCCGCGCCCCGTCCGACAGCCGTGCCGGGGGAGCGCCGATACCGATCGGCCCTGCCTCGGTCTCCACCGTGACCCGGCGGAAGGCCGGATGGGTCTTGAGCCCCTCGCAATCATTGACGAAGCCGAAGGCGATGTTGGCGCGCAGCAGCATCTCCGCGCAGGCGGCGCGATCGAGCGTGGCGAAGGTCCGGGCGATATAGGCGTCCACCATCGGCCGGTGCGCCACCCGCTCGTTGTTGCTGCGGAATCCTTCGCGCTGTGGCAGCTCCGGCTCCTCCAGGAAATGGGTGCAGAAATTGGCCCATTCCCGCTCGTTCTGGATGGAGATGAGCACCGGCACCCCGCCCGCCGTCTCGAAGGCGCCATAAGGGCAGATGGAGGGATGGGCGAGGCCGATCCGCGGCGGGTTCCGCCCCGTTCCCTCGTATTGCAGCAGCGGCACCGTCATCCAGTCCGCCATGCCGTCGAAGAGGCTGACGGCGATGCCCTTGCCCCGGCCGGTGATGCCGCGCTCGATCAACGCCTCCAGCACCGCCGCATGGGCGTGCATCCCGCAGGCGATGTCGCAGGCCGAGACGCCGACGCGCCCCGGCCCCTCGGCCCGACCGGTGATGCTGGCGAGACCCGATTCGGCCTGCACCAACAGGTCATAGGCCTTCATCTTGGCGTATTCGCCCTCCTCGCCGTAGCCAGAGATGTCGACGGTGATCAGCCGCGGATGCCGCTCGCGCAGCGCCGCCGAGCCGAAGCCAGCGCGGGCCATCGCCCCTGGTGCCAGGTTCTGTATGAAGACATCCGCCCGTGCCACCAGCCGCTCCAGCAGCGCCTTGTCGTCCGGCGCCTTGATGTCGAGGCAGAGGCTCTCCTTCCCCCGATTCAGCCAGACGAAATAGGAGGAGAGGCCCTGGGCCGCCGCGTCATAGGCCCGGGCGAAGTCGCCCTCCGGCCGCTCGATCTTGATCACCCGCGCCCCCGCATCGGCAAGGCGGGAAGCGCAATAGGGCGCGGCGACGGCCTGCTCCATCGAGACGACGAGCAGGCCCTTCAGCGGCTGGCTGCCCATCTTCAGTAGCTCCGCGGCATGCCGAGGACGTGCTCGCCGACATAGCTCAGCACCAGGTTCGTGCTGATCGGCGCCACTTGGTAGAGCCGCGCCTCGCGGTACTTCCGCTCGACATCGTATTCCTCGGCGAAGCCGAAGCCGCCATGGGTCTGGATGCAGGCCTCGCCCGCAGCCCAGGCGGCATCGGCGGCGAGCATCTTGCCCATGTTGGCCTCCTCGCCGCAGGGCTCGCCGCGCTCGAATTTGGCGAGGCCCTGGCGCAGCAACGCCTCGGCGGCGCGCATCTGGGCATAGGCCTTGGCGATCGGGAACTGGACACCCTGGTTCTGCCCGATCGGCCGGCCGAACAGCACCCGCTCCTTGCTGTACTCGACGGCCTTGTGGATGAACCACTTGGCATCGCCGATGCTCTCGGAGGAGATCAGCAGCCGCTCCGCATTCATGCCGTCGAGGATGTAGCGGAAGCCCTTGCCCTCGATGCCGACCAGGTTCTCCGCCGGCACCACCATGTTGTCGAAGAAGACCTCGGTGGTGTTGTGGTTCATCATCGTGCGGATCGGGCGGATGGTGAGGCCGTTGCCGAGCGCCGCCTTCATGTCGACGATGAAGGTGGAGAGCCCATCGGTCTTCTTCGCCACCTCGCCGCGCGGCGTGGTGCGCGCGAGCAGGAGCATCAGGTCGGAATGCTCGGCGCGGCTGGTCCAGATCTTCTGGCCGTTGACGATGTACTTGTCGCCTTCCCGCTTGGCGAAGGTCCTGAGCGCCGTGGTGTCCGTCCCGCTCGTCGGCTCGGTCACGCCGAAGGCCTGTAGCCGCAACTCGCCCGAGGCGATGCCGGGCAGGTAGCGCTGCTTCTGCTCCGGGCTGCCATGCTTCAGGATGGTGCCCATGATGTACATCTGCGCGTGGCAGGCGCCGGCATTGCCGCCCGAGCGGTGGATCTCCTCGAGGATCGCCGCGGCGGCCGAGAGCGGCAGGCCCGCGCCACCAAACTCCTCCGGGATCAGCGCACCGAGATAGCCCGCCTCGGTCAGCGCCTTCACGAATTCGGTCGGATAGGCGCGGTCGCGGTCTACCTGGCGCCAGTACTCACCGGGGAAGCGGGCGCAAAGCTTCGCCACTTCCTCGCGGATCTCGGCATGCGGGTCGGCGATCGGCAGCGACTGATCCATGGCGTGTTCCTCCGGGCTTCGGGATTAGGGCGCGGCCTGGGCCCTTGGCAAGCCAGGGGGAAGATGGGCTCCGCTGAGGCTTCAGGTAATTCGAATTCAGCGATGGCAGCCATAACCGTGCGCTATAGGCTGGCAGGATGGACCTGAAGCAGCTCCGCACCTTCCGCGAGGTTGCCGATTCCGGCTCCCTCAGCCGCGCCGCGGACCGGCTGCACCTGGCGCAGCCGGCGCTCTCCCGCCAGATCCGCCTGCTTGAGGCGGAGATCGGCCTGCCGCTCTTCGCCCGGCACGGGCGGGGGATGCAGCTCACCGAGGCTGGCACGGCGCTGCTCGAGCGCATCGACGGCCCGGTGCGCCAGCTCGAACGCGCGGTGGAGGAGGTGAGGGGCCTCGCCGGCGCCGTGGCCGGGCAGGTGGCGCTCGGGATGATGCCGACCATCGCCACCGTCCTCGCCGGGCCGCTGGCGCGACGGGTGGCGCTCGAGCATCCCGCGCTCTCGCTCCGCATCGTCGAGGGCTATACCGGCCATCTCGTCGAATGGGTCCAGCGCGGCGTCACCGATGCGACCCTGCTCTACGGGCCGGCGCCGGCGCTGCATCTCCGCGTCACGCCGCTGCTGATCGAGGAGATGGTGCTGGTCGGCGCCGCCGGCAGCGGCATCGGGCCGGAGCCGGTGCCCTTCGCCAGCCTCGCCGGGCGGCGCTTGGTGATGCCGAGCCGCCAGCACGGCCTCCGCCGCATCGTCGAGGCGGCGGCGGGGCGGGCGCGGATCGCCCTCAACGTCGCCTTCGAGGCGGACAGCTTCGGCGTGCTGAAGGACCTCGTGGTGAGCGGCATCGGCGAGGCGGTGCTGCCCCGCTCGGCCATCCGCGAGGAAGAGGCGGCCGGCCGCCTGCGCTCCGCCCCGCTGGTCCGGCCGGTGCCGCGCCGGCAGGTGGTGCTCGCCCTGCCGACCGACCGCGCCCCCTCCCGCGCCACCTCCCTGGTGCTCGCCCTGCTGGCCGAAGAGGTCGCAGCACGCGAGGCCGCCGGCGACTGGCACCAGATGGAGGCGGGGGCTACTGCCGCGGCAGCACCGCCTCCAGCGAGGTCCGCACCATCACCGCCGAGGGCCCCGGCGCCCGCAGCGCCGCCTCCAGCGCCGGCAGGTCCGCTTGGCTCTCCACCACCGTCACCGGCACCCGGAAGGCAGCGCACCAGGCGGCGAAGTCCGGGTTGACCAGACTGGTTCCGGAGACCCGGCCGGGATGCGCCCGCTCCTGGTGGATGCGGATGCTGGCATAGCTGCCGTTGTCGGAGAGGATCAGCGTCATCGGCGCCCCGCGTGCCACGGCGACGGCGAACTCACCCCCTGTCATCAGCGCCCCGCCATCGCCGACGAGGCCGATCACCCGCCGCTCCGGGTGGCGCAGCGCCGCGGCGACCGCGGCCGGGACGCCGAAGCCCATCGCGCCGGAGACGGGCACCAGCAGCCGCTGCGGCGGCGTCCAGCCGGCCTTGCGGTAGAAGGGCGCGCCGAAGGTGCCGGCGTCCAGGGCAACAATGGCATCGGCCGGCGCCACCCGCTCGATCAGCTTCGCCACCTCGGCGAAGGCGACGCCGTCGGGCCAGGCGCGTGGCGCCACCTGGCAGTCGGAGAGATGCAGGTCGTGCAGCCGCGCCGCCCAGGCCTCGCGCCCGGCCGATGCGCCGGGCGCCTCGGCCGCGAGCGCCGCGACGGTCGCCCGCGCATCGGCGGCGATCGCCATCTCGGCCGGGAAGAGCCAGCCGAGGAAGCGCGGATCGGCGCAGACATGGGCGAGGCGCTGCCCCGGCGCAGGCCAGGACCAGCCCTGGGTCGTGATGTCGGTCAGCCGCGTCCCCAGCGCCAGCACGAGGTCGGCCTCGGCGAAGGCCGCGCGCTGCGCATCCGGGTTGCGCAGGCCGAGATCGCCCGCATAGAGCGGATGCCGGTTGGGGAAGAGGTCCTGCCGCCGGAAGGAGACCGCAACCGGCAGCTGCCAGGCCTCGGCGAAGGCGAGAAGCGCCTCGCGCCCGCCCTCGGCCTCGAAGCCGTGGCCGGCGAGCAGGATCGGCCGCTCCGCCCCGCGCAGCAGCGCCGCCAGCCGCGCCGCATCGGCCGGCGAGGGGGCCACGGCCCCTGGCAGCGTCGCCAGCGGGGCGGGCGCAGCGCAATCCGTCGCCAGCAGGTCCTCCGGCAGGGCGAGCACCACCGGGCCCGGCACGCCGCCCATGGCCATCGCATGGGCGCGGGCGATCAGCTCCGGCACCTGCTCGGCATCCGTCGCCTCGCCAACCCATTTGGCGACGCCACGGAACATGTTGGCGTAGTCGATCTCCTGGAAGGCGTTGCGCCGCAGGTCCCGCCGTTCCACCTGGCCGATCAGCAGGATCAGCGGCACCGCATCCTGCTCCGCCGTATGGACGGCGATGGCGGCGTTGCAGGCGCCGGGGCCGCGCGAGACCAGCACCACCCCCGGCCGCCCCGTCAGCTTGGCATCGGCGACGGCCATGAAGCCCGCCCCACCCTCGCTCCGGCAGGTGACGAGGTCGATGGCCGAACCGTGCAGCGCATCGAGCAAGGCGATATAGCTTTCGCCGGGCACGCAGAAGGCGCGGTCGATGCCCTGCGCGGCGAGAAATTCCACGATGCGGTCGGCGGCGGTGGCCATCTGTGCGGCGTCTCCCCTGGTTCGCCCTGCGTAGACCCGGAGCCGCCTTCCGCCAAGCTCAGGACCCGCGCCCCTCCGCCGAAGTCTCGATGGAGAGGATGCGGTCGCCGGCGACGCCGAGGCTGGCACGCAGCTGCCGGCTCCGCTGCCCGTCCGTGCGGAAGCCGAGGACGCAATCCCACTGCGCCCGCGTCGGTGAGGGCGGCGTGCAGCCGAGGCCAAGGCCCTGCAGCCGCTGGATCGCCGGCGTGACCGGGGAGCCGAGCGGGAAGTCGCGCAGGAGCTCCGCCTTCAGCTCCGCCGCGGCGCCGGCCGGGCCGAGCCGCTGGAAGCGCTCGAGCGGTGAGGATGCCTCTCGCGCGGAGCCGAACCACGCCACCACCCCGACCGCGGCGAGGATCGCCCCGCCCAGCAGCGCGGCGCGGCGCAGCGTGCCTGCCTGCAGAGGCAGGCCTCCGGCGCCGGCCTCCCCCTCAATCATGCGCGATGGCGACGGATCAGCCGGCCCGGCGTCTCGCCGGTGAGGCCCTGGCCGGCGCGGAAGGTCGGGACGCCGTTGGTCCAGACCTCCTCGATCCCCTCCGATTCCTGCTTCGGGTTCTCGAAGGTGGCGCGGTCGATGACCTTGTGCGGGTCGAACAGCACGAGGTCCGCATAGGCCCCCGGCTTCAGCACGCCGCGGTCCACCATGCCGAAGAGGGACGCGGTGCGGCCCGTCATCTTGTGGATCGCCGTCTCCATGTCGAGCAGGCCGAGCTGGCGCGAGTAGAAGCCGAGCACGCGCGGGAAGGTGCCCCAGAGGCGGGGATGCGGATGCTCGTCATGCGGGATGCCGTCCGAGCCGATGACGGACATCGGGTGCGCCATGATCCGGCGGACATCCTCCTCGTCCATTTGGAAGGTGATGGCGCCGGCCGGGCTCAGCTTCTCCGCCGCGGCGCGCTGGTCCATGTTCCAGTTGCGCGCCACCTCGGCGAGGTCCTTGCCGGCGAATTCCGGATGCGGCACCGACCAGGTGATGATCACCCGCACGTCCTCGCGCAGCCGGTCCGGCATCAGTACGGTGGAGCCGGCCGGATAGGGGTACATGTCGTAGGCGACTTCCTGCAACGAGGCGCTGGCCTCGAGCAGCGCCAGCGTCTGCACGCTGCGGCCGTAATTCTCCGGCATCGAGCATTTGTGGTGGCTGATCCAGACCGGCACGCCGACCTTCTTGCCGATCTTCAGCGTCTCCTCGATCGAGGCGCAGACCCGGTCCGCCTCGTCGCGCATATGGGTGAAGTACATGCCCCCCGCGGCACGCAGTGGCTCGGCGACGGCGATGACTTCCTCCGTCGTCGCATGCATGTTCGGCTTGTACCAGAGGCCAGTAGAGAAGCCGGAGGCGCCCTCGGCCAGCGCCTCGGCGACCATCTGCCGCATCTTCGCTATCTCGGCATCCCGCGCCGGACGGTAGAGATCCTCGCCCATCACGCGGTAGCGCAGCGTCTGGTGCCCGACGAGCGCATAGGTGTTGACCGCAGCCGGCGTCTTCTTCAGCGCCTGCGCATACTCGCCGAAGCTGTCGAAGGCGAGGCCGCTCTCGCCGACCAGGTCGAGCGGCGGCGGCGGCCGGTCGCCGGTGATGCGCAGCGGCGCTAGCGAGACGCCGCAGTTGCCGACGACCACAGTGGTGACGCCCTGGCTTGACTTGCAGTGCAGGCAGGCCGGGCCGCAGAGCACGGCGCGGTCGTCATGCGTATGCGCGTCGATGAAGCCCGGCGCGACGGCCCGTCCGTTGGCGATCACCTCCCGGTCGGCGCTGGCGCCGCCGAGGTCGCCGACCGCCACGATCCGCTCCCCGGTGACGCCGACATCGCCCACCCGGCGCGGCCCGCCGGTGCCGTCGAAGAGGGTGGCGTCGCGGATGATGAGGTCGCAGCGCAGGGCCATCGGAGCGTCTCTCCCGGGTCGGGTTCGGTCCCCCAGGGTTACCCCTCCGCCGGGCCGGGGGGAAGGCGTGCCGGGCGTGAATTGCCAGGACCGGCCCCGCACGGCAGTCTCCCGCCCAAGCACAAGGGGGACGGACCATGATCGAACTCGACCGCCGGCGGCTGCTGGCCGGCCTTGGCGCCACGCTGGCCACGACGGGCGGGGCACGGGCCCAGGGCGCCGCCCAGCCCATCCGCATCGGCGTCCTGGCCGATTTCTCCGGCTCCTACCGCGACACCTCCGGCCCCACCTCCGTCGCCTGCACCCAGCAGGCGGTCGAGGATTCCGGCCTCGCCGCCCGCGGCATCCAGGTCGAGGTGCTGCAGGGCGACCACCAGAACAAGCCGGATGTCGCTATGGCCATCGCCCGGCAATGGATCGACCAGCGCGGCGTGGACATGATCTGCGAGGTCAACCACTCCGCCATCGCGCTCGCCCTGGCCGGGCTGGTGCAGGAGAAGAACAAGGTCCAGATGAACAGCGGCGCACTGAGCGCCGTCATCACCGGCGAGCGCTGCTCCGCCAACACCGTCCACTGGACGGCCGATACCTGGATGCTGGCGAATTCCGTCGGCCAGGCGACGGTGAAGAGCGGCGGCGACAGCTGGTACTTCGTCACCGCCGACTACGCCTTCGGCCACCAGATGGAGCGGGACCTGACGCGCTTCATCGGCGCCGCCGGTGGCAAGGTGATGGGCGCCGCGCGCTTCCCCTTCCCGGGCACCTCGGATTTCTCCTCCTTCCTGGTGCAGGCGCAGGCGAGCCGCGCCAAGGTCGTGGGGCTGCTGATGGCGGGCGCCGACATGATCAACTGCATCAAGCAGGCGCGGGAGTTCGGCGTCACGCGCCGCGCCCGGCTGGTCGGGACGCCGATGTTCATCACCGACATCCATGCGATGGGCCTGGAGACGGCGCAGGGGCTGACGGTCTGCGAGACCTACTACTGGGATCTGAACGACCGCACCCGCGCCTTCCTCGAGCGGGTGAAGCCGAAGACGCCCAACAACTACCCGAACCAGGAGCATGCCGGCACCTATTCCGGCGTGCTGCACTACCTGAAGGCGGTGGGCGACCTGGGCGTCGAGCGGGCGAAGGCGAGCGGCCTCGAGGTGGTGCAGCGCATGAAGGCGATGCCGACCGACGACGACTGCTTCGGCCCCGGCAAGCTGCGCGAGGACGGGCGGAAGATCCACCCGGCCCATCTCTTCGAGGTCAAGGCGCCCGGCGAGAGCAAGGGCGCCTGGGACTACTACCGCCTCATCGGCAGCGTCGGCGCCGAGGAGGCCTTCCGCCCCCTCAGCGAAGGCGGCTGCCCCCTCGTCCGGACCTGAAGCCGGGCTACGGCTCAGACCTCGACGCCGTAGATCTCCCGCGCCGCCTGGCGGGTGATGAGCCCATCCGCCACGTCGCGCTTCACGAGCTCCGGGTCGCGCGCCTTCGGGTCGCCCATGCCGCCGCCGCCCGGCAGCTTCAGCAGCAGCCGACGGCCCTTGGGGATCACCTGGAACCCCTTGGTGCGCAGCGGCGTACCGTTGGCATCGTTCAGCCCGACCCAGCCGCCCGCGCCCTCGCCGCCACCCTCGCGCCCCTTCGGCGGATTGGCGACGCGGTCGAAGATGGCGTTCACCGCGAATTCCGCATCGCCCTTGGCGCCGATCTCCATCACTTGGCCGAAGCCGCCGCGCGTCCGCCCGGCGCCGGCGGAATCGGGCCGGAGCTCCTTCCGCCAGAAGATCACCGGCGCGACATTCTCCGTCGCCTCCACCGGCATGGTGCGGACGCCGGAGGGGAAGGCGATGCCGTCCAGCCCGTCCTTTGTCGGCCGTGCCCCAGTGCCGCCGGAGTTGAAGGTGATGATCTCGAAATCCTCGGTCTCGGCGTTCTGGCCGGAAACCTGGCTGCCGCCCCGCAGCGGCGGGTTCCACAGCGCCGAGGAGCCCTCGGCATTCACCCGGTCCGGCACCGCCTGGTGGAGGCAGCCCATCATCAGGTCCGGCAGCAACTGCCCGACGACATGCCGGACGGAGACCGGATAGGGCCGCGGCGCATTGAGGATGCAGCCCTCCGGGATCACCATGTGGAAGGGGCTGAGCGAGGCCCAGTTGTTCGGGATCTCGGGCGCGACCACGCATTTGATCCCGAAGCAGGAATAGGCTCGGCAATAGGCCGGCGGCACGTTGATGCCGCGCGTCGAGAGGCCGGAGGTGCCGGCGTAATCGACGGTGATGCGGTCCTCCCCGATCGTCATCGCCGCCTGGAGCGTGACCTCGAACTCATAGCCATCCGACTTGATCTGCCCGCCATAGGTGCCGCGTGGGAGCTTCCTGATCTCCTCCAGCGTCGCATGCAGCGAGCTCTCGAAGATGTATTCGGCGAGCGGGTCGATGCTCTCCATGCCGAACTCGTCCATCATCTCGACGAGCCGCTTGGCGCCGGCATCGTTGCAGGCGCAGAGGGAGTAGACATCGCCTTCCAGCTCCACCGGCGTGCGGCTGCCGGCGCGGAGGAAGTCGAAGAAGGTCTCGTTCGGCCGGTTGCGGTCGAAGCACTTCACGATCGGGATGTAGAGCCCTTCCTCGAAGACGCTCCGCCCTTCCGGCCCCATGCCGAGCCCGCCGATATCGATGATATGCGCGGTGTTGGCGAAGAGCCCGACGATCCTGCCATTGCGGAAGGCCGGCGTGACCACGGTGAGGTCATGCAGGTGCCCGGTGCCGAGCCAGGGGTCGTTGGTGATGTAGTGGTCGCCCGGCTGCATGGTCCCGGCCGGGAATTTCGCCAGGAAATGCCCGACCGACTCCATCATGGAGTTCACATGTCCCGGCGTCCCCGTCACCGCCTGGGCCAGCATGCGGCCCTGCAGGTCGAAGATGCCAGCCGAGAGGTCGCCCGCCTCGCGCACCGTGGTGCTGAAGGCGGTGCGGATCATGGTCTGCGCCTGTTCCTCGACCACCGCGATGAGGCGGTTCCACTGGATCTGGCGCTGGATCGTCGCAAGTGCCCCGGTCTCTTTCATGGTCACGCCTCCTGCACCAGGTCGAGATAGCCGAGCCCATCCATCCGGCATGTCCAGCCGGGGCCGACCAGCGTGCTCGTCTCCGCCTCCGCCACGATGCAGGGCCCGCGCAGCGTGGCGCCCGGCGCCATGGCCTCGCGGTCATAGACCGCCCAGTCCTCCACCTCGCCCGTCGCCGTGTCCCGCACCGCCTGGTGGCGGATGGGGGAGGGGGCGGGCGCGTCCTCGACTTCGGCGGCTGGTGCCACCTCATCCACCAGCGTCGCCACGGTCACGGCGAAGCTCATAATCTCGACATCGCTGCCGGGCACCGGGCGGTCGTAGAAGCGGGAATACTCCTCATCGTAGAGCGCCCGGATCGCCTGCACATCGTCCGCGGTCAGGTCGCGCGCCGGCAGCGTGACGGCAATCTCGTGCCCCTGGCCGACATAGCGCATATAGGCGATGCGTCCCTCGGTGGTCGGCGCGCCGAAGCTGCCTTCCGCCACCACCCGCGCCGCCTCGGCCGACATGCCGGCGAGCAGCGCGTTCACCGCCGCCACGTCGAATGTGGCGAAGCGCTGGTAGAGGCTCTTCACCACCTCATAGGCAACCGGCGCGCGGAGGAAGCCGATGGCGCTGCCGACGCCGGCGCCGCTTGGCACCAGCAGCCGCTTCACCCCGATCTTCTCGGCGACGCGGTAGCCATGGACGGGCCCCCCGCCGCCGAAGGCGATGATGGTCCGCCCGCCGAAGCCCTTTCCGCTCTCGATCGCATGGACGCGGGCGGCGTTCGACATGTTCTCGTCGACCATCTCGATCACGCCGAGCGCCGCCATCTCGGCCGCCAGCCCAAGCCGCCCGCCGACCGCCGCCGCCAGCGCATCCCGCGCCGGCTCCGGGTGCAGGCGGAGATTGCCGCCGGCGAAGAGCAGCGGGTCGTAGCGGCCGAGGGTGAGGTTGGCATCCGTCACCGCCGGCTTCGTCCCGCCGCGGCCATAGCAGGCCGGGCCCGGATCGGCGCCCGCGCTCTCCGGCCCGACGGTGATCCGCCCCATGCTGTCGACGGCCGCGATCGAGCCGCCGCCCGCGCCGATCTCCACCATCTCGATCACCGGGATGCGCAGCGGCAGGCCGGAGCCCTTCTTGAACCGCCCGACGCGCGCCACCTCGAAGGTGCGGCTGGCCTGA
Organism: Belnapia moabensis DSM 16746; assembly: GCF_000745835.1. Lineage (GTDB taxonomy): Bacteria > Pseudomonadota > Alphaproteobacteria > Acetobacterales > Acetobacteraceae > Belnapia > Belnapia moabensis. The sequence continues at coordinate 118,089 of NZ_JQKB01000009.1, forward strand.
GGCTGGTAGGCATCGATCAGGCAGACCTTGGCCGTGGTGCCGCCCATGTCGAAGGAGAGCACCTCGGTCAGCCCGCGCTGCCGCGCCACATGGGCGGAGAAGATGGCGCCGCCCGCCGGGCCGCTCTCGACCAGGCGGATCGGGAAGCGCGCTGCCGTCTCGAGCGAGGTCAGCCCGCCGCCCGAGAGCATCATGAAGAGCGGACAGGCGAGCCCCGCCTCGCGCAGCCCGACCTCCAGCCGCTTCAGGTAGCTCGCCATCAACGGCTGCACATAGGCATTGGCGACGGTGGTGGAGAAACGCTCCCACTCCCGCATCTCAGGCGAGACCTCGGAGGAAAGGGAGATCCGCAGCTCCGGCCAGAGCCGGTGGACGATCTCCGCCGCCTGCTGCTCATGCGCCGGATTGACGAAGGCATGGAGGAAGCCGATGGCCAGCGCCTCGATCCCCTCCTCCCGCATGAAGGCGACATGACGCTCGACCGTCGCGGTATCGAGCGGGAGCAGGACCTTGCCGGTATTGTCCAGCCGCTCCGTGACGGGCAGGCGCCAGCGGCGCGGCACCAGCGGCTGCGGCAGCTCGATGTTCAGGTCGTACTGATCGTAGCGGCTCTCGTTGCCGAGCGCGAGGACGTCGCGGAACCCCTCCGTCGTCAGCAGCGCGGTCTTCGCGCCCTTGCGCTCGATGACGGCATTGGTGGCGAGCGTCGTGCCATGGATGACGAGGGCGATGTCGGCCGGCCGCAGCGCCGCCTTCTCGAGGACGACCCGCACGCCCTCCAGCACGCCGCGCTCCGGCGCCGACGGGGTGGTCAGCACCTTGGCGGTCCAGCGGCCATCCTCGGTCTCGACGGCGAGGTCGGTGAAGGTGCCGCCGATATCGACGGCCAGCTTTGCACTCAAGCTCCATACTCCGCTGCAAAGCGCTGCGTCACCGCACACGCCTTCTCGAAATCCTCCATCCGCATGGCCTCATGCGGATTGTGGCTGCCATTCTGGTTGCGGACGAAGAGCATCCCCGACGGGATGCCGGCGTTGGCGAAGGCGCCTGCGTCATGCCCGCCGCCCGAGGCTATTACCTTGGCCGGGATGCCGAGGGCGCCTGCCGCGCGCCGCAGCCCCTCTTGCACGCCGGCGTCCATCAGCGCCGGCCGGCTGCCGCCCTCAGCGCCGAGCTCGAAGCGCACGCCGCGTCGCGCCTCGATCTCCGTCACCTTGTCGTAGAGCACCTCGAAGAGCCGGTCGCAGTTGCGCAGGTCGACGCTGCGCACGTCGAGCATGAAGCGCGCCTCCCCGGCGATCTTGGTGAAGCCCGCCTCGGCCGTGGTCGCCAGGGTGCAGAAGGTGCAGACCATGGCGCGCCCCTCCGCATCCAGCCGGCACCAGGCCTCGTCGAGGGAGACCGCCAGCTCGGCGAGCGCGATGGCGGCATCCCGCCGGTACTTCCGCGGCGTGCCGCCCGAATGGTTGTACTCGCCGAGCACCCGCGCTGCCCGCAGCCGCCGGCTGCCGGGGATGCCGGTAACGATGCCGACCGGAATCTCCTCGGCGTCCAGCACCGGCCCCTGCTCGATATGCACCTCGAGATAGGCGGCGACGTTGTCCGGCCCCAGCACCCGCCCGCCACGCTCGACGAAGCCGGGGTCGAAGCCCTCCTCCCGCATGTGGTCGGCGAGCGCCCGGCCGTTATCCATCCGCTTCACCGCCAGTTCGTCCGGTGCCAGCATCCCGAGCGCGCCGCGGCTGCCGGGATAGCTGGTCGGGAACCAGGCGCCCGCCTCCTCCGCCCGGGTCACCATGACGGTGATGTCGCGCGCCGGGGTGAAGCCCGCCCGCTTCATTCCCGCGACGGCGGCCAGCCCCGCCAGCACCCCCGCCGCGCCGTCGAAATTGCCGCCTTGCGGCACGCTGTCCAGATGGCTGCCGAGGATGACTTGCTTCGCCCCCCGGTCCGCGCCCGGCAGGGTCATGTAGAGGTTGCCGACCGGGTCGGCCTTGCTCTCCAGCCCGATCGCCTCTGCTGCTTCCTTGACCAGCGCATGCGCCATCCGCTCGCCCGGCCCATAGGCGTCGCGGGTGACGCCGACCCCGTCGAAGCTCCGCGTCCGCAATTCGGCGAAGAGCCTGTCGGCAAGGTCCACATCCGGGGTCAGGTTCGGCAGCATCCGATCACTCCTTGCCGTGGCGCGGAGTGCAAGTCCCGCGCCACTTCGTTTGAACTCAGACCATGCCCCGCACACGGCCGCCGTCCACTCGGATCATGCTGCCGGTGATGTAGGCACCGCGCTCGCTGGCGAGGAAGGCACCCATCGGCCCGTAATCGGCCGGCGTGCCGAGCCGCCCGGCCGGGATCTCGGTGGCGGCCTCGGCCAGCGCCTCCTCCAGGCTGATATTCTTCTGCCGCGCCCGCGCCGTGCTGGTCTGCGTCACCCGGTCAGTCTGGATGGTGCCCGGGGCGAGCACGTTCATCGTCACCCCATCCGGCGCCACCTCGCCCGAGAGCGTCTTCAGCCAGCCCCAGATCGAGGCGCGCAGCGTGTTGGACAGCGCCAGCGTCGGGATCGGATGCTGCATCCCCGTGCTGCCGACCACGATGACGCGGCCCCAGCCGCGCTCCCGCATCGCCGGGATCAGCCGGTTGGCGATGCGGATCGGCGAGACGACGATGTGCTGGAACCACTCGAACAGCGCCTCCTCGGTGATCTGCGAGGCGGTGCAGGGCGGCGGGCCGCCATGGTTCAGCACCAGGATATCGACGCCCCCCATGGCGGCGATCGCGCCATCCGCCAGCCGGTCCATATCGGCCGAAGTGGCGACATCGGCGACGATGCCGGTGGCCGATGGCGCTCCGGCGGCCTTCAGCGCCGCCGCCGCCTCGTCCAGTCGCCCCTGGTCGCGGCCGCTGATGACCAGCGCCGTGCCCTCGGCCGCCAGCGCATCGGCGATCGACCGGCCAAGCCCCTTGGTGCCGCCCATGACCAGGGCGCGACGGCCCTTCAATCCGAGATCCATCCGTCCCGCTCCCTTATCCGAATGGCGCGACCCTGCCTTTGGCCGCCCCGGCTGGCAAGACGCCGTCCGGGTGGTAAGACAGGCCCAACCGAGGAGACCTCCCCCATGCCGAAGCCCGTCCTGCTGGTGACCCGCAAGCTGCCCGAGGCGATCGAGGCCCGCGCCTCCCGCGACTACGACGCCCGGCTCAACCCGCAGGACGAGATGTGGGCGACCGACGGCGCCGAGATCGCCCGCCGGGCGCGGGAGGTCGGCGCCGCCGGCATCCTCGGCGCCGCCGGCGACGCGCTGGGCGCCGCCTGCATCGAGGCACTGCCCGAGAGCGTGAAGGTCATCGCCACTTTCTCTGTCGGCTTCGACCATATCGACATCGCCGCCGCCAAGGCGCGCGGTATCGTGGTGGTGAACACTCCCGAGGTGCTTTCCTTCGCCACAGCCGAGACCGCCTTCACCCTGATGCTGATGGCAGCCCGCCGCGCCGGCGAGGGCGAGCGCATGGTCCGCGCCGGTCGGTGGAAAGGCTGGGCCCCGACCCAGCTCCTCGGCGTGACGCTGGAGGGCAAGAAGCTCGGCATCCTCGGCTTCGGCCGGATCGGGCGGGAACTCGCGGCGATGGCGCGCGGCTTCCGCATGGAGATCCACTACCGCGACATCCAGAAGCTGCCGCCCGAGGTGGAGCAGGGCGCCATCTACCACGACAACGAGGACAGCTTCCTCGGCGCCATCGACATCATCTCGATGCATGTCCCGGGCGGCGATGCCAACCGCCATTGGCTGAACGCCGAGCGCATCGCCAAGATGAAGAAGGGCAGCCTCGTCGTGAACAGCGGCCGCGGCGTCTCCGTCCATGACGAGTCGCTGATCGCCGCGCTGAAGTCAGGCCATATCCGCGCCGCCGGCCTCGACGTCTATGACGGCGAACCGAAGGTGAACCCCGGCTACCTGACGCTCGAGAATGTCGCCCTGCTGCCGCATCTCGGCAGCGCCACCATCGAGGTGCGCGACGCCATGGGCAACCGCGCGCTGGAGAACCTCGACGCCGTGCTGCTCAAGGGCACTGCGCCGCCGCACCGCGTCGCCTGAGCCGGGGTCACCGCCCCGGCAGCGGCCCGGGCCGGCCGAAATGCCAGCCCTGGCCGTACTCCACGCCGAGCGTCCGCATCAGCCCGGCCTCCTCCTCCGTCTCGATATGCTCGGCGACCACCTTCGCGTCGAGCCCATGCGCCAGGTCGACCATCGAGGCGATGATGGCGCGGTCCTTCTCGCTGCGCTTCGCGTGCTGGACATAGATGCCGTCGATCTTCACGTAGTCGACCCGTAGCAGCCGCAGATAGCGGAAGCTCGCCGAGCCCGCGCCGAAATCGTCGATGCAGAGCGGCAGGCCGCGCGCGCGCAGCGCGGCGACGCTGCGCGCTGCCTCCGCCTCGTTCTCGATCTCCGCGGTTTCGGTGATCTCCAGCATCAGCCGCTCGACCAGCAGCGGCTCGGTATCCAGCATGGCCAGCAGGGCGCCGCGGAAGCTCGCGCTCTCAAGGGACTGGCCAGAGATATTGGCCGCGATCCTGGTGTTGCGGACCCGGCGGGCAGCGGCACAGACGCTCCGCAGCACCGCCCAGTCGAGGTCCGCCGAAAGCCCGAGCGCCTCCGCCAGCAGCACGAATTGCTGCGGGTCCTGCGGTGCTTCCCCGCCCGGCTCCGGGCGGATCAACGCCTCACAGTGGTGCGTTTCTCCCGTGGAGAGGACAACGATGGGCTGGAAGGCGAGGCGGAAGCGGCTCTCGGCGATCGCCTTGCGCAGCCCGGCGGCGCGGGCATAGGCATGGGCGACGAAGCCGTTCAGCCCCTTGTCGAATCCTGCCTCCACCACCGCCGCGACGCCACCGCGGTTGAAGGCGGACAGGGCGTAGCGCAGTGCCCGCGTCGCCTGCATCGGCGTGAGGCCGGGTGCTTCCAGCGGCAGGCTGGTTACATTGACCGAGGCGGCATGCCCGGCCTCCTGCAACAGGTCCTCCAGCCGCCGCCCGACCGCGCCGGCGTCTACCCCCTGGCCGAACACGCCGTAGCGGCCGGGGCTCAGCGTACCGACGCGGCTGCTGGGCGCCAGGACCTCCGTCAGATGCCCGTCGATCACGGCCGCGGCCTCGGGCCTTGCCGCCGTGACCTCGATCAGCCCCAACTGGCCGGCTTTCCCGTCCGTCTCCAGGCTGTGGCGGAATTCCTCCGCATCAGCAAGGGCCGGCGGCGCTGCCCATTGCGGCGTGGCGGCAATGCTGAGGCAGATATCGTGGCGCTCATGCTGCGGCCGGCGCAGCCCGCCGATCGAGACCGGGGTGCTTGCGGCATCGTTCAGCCGGAAGCCGGTCGGCGCCATCCGGTCGCGGGCGATCAGCAGGTTGAAACTGGCATCGAAGGCGGCTCGGTCGGCCAGTGCCACCAGCTCGCGCACCGGCCGGCCGATCCAGGCTTCGGGCGCCTGGCCGAGGCGGCTCTGGAAGGCCCCGGCGGCAAAGCAGATTCGCCCTTCCGATGTCGCTTCCACCAGTAATTCGGCCGCGGCCAGGGCGAAGGTCAGGAAGCGTTCCCGATCCATCGCCTGTCGAGCGGCGGCAGGTGCGATGGCCTCGGCGCCGTCAGGACTCAACTCAGGGCGCTCCCCATCCTCGGTTCATGCCCGAGGATGGATGAGCCGGGTTAAATCCCGGTGAATCAGGCCGCCAGCGCGGCCTCGCCGTCGAGGGTCGCGGCCGTCGCATGCACCACCGCGGCGATGCGGACGGCGGCCTGGATGGCCTCCTTCGAGACGCCATGCGTCAGCAGCGTCTTCTCATGCGCTTCCATGCACATGCCGCAGCCGTTGATCGCGGAGACGGCGAGCGACCACAGCTCGAAATCCACCTTCTCCACGCCTGGCTTCGCCATGACGTTCATCCGCAGCTTGGCCGGCATGGTGTTGTAGTCGCCGACGACCAGGTGGGTGAAGCGGTAGTAGATGTTGTTCATCCCCATGATCGAGGCCGCGGCCTTGGCGGCGGTCAGCGCCTCCGGGCTCAGCTTCGGGCCGAATTCGGCGAGGATGTCGCGGATCACTTCCGGGTTGCGGGAGGCGAGGGCAGAGACGACGAAGGTGCCGGCGCGCTGCTGCTCGGTCAGCACCGGCTCGTTCGAGAGGCTGCCGAGATTCAGCTTCTGGTCCTTGGCGTATTCGGGCAGGCGGTTGCGCAGGGCTTCCAGCGACATGGCTTGGCTCCTTCCGGGTTGCTTCTTAAGGGTGGGCGGAGCGGATCGCGCAGGGTCCGTTCGGCGCACCCTCTCCTATGGGGAGGGGGGGAGGGGGGGCACAGGGCGCCCCCCTCGGTCAGATCAGGCGGCCTTCTCGAACAGCTTCTGGGCGTCGAGGGCTTCCTGGCCCTTGTTCCAGTTGCAGGGGCAGAGCTCGTCGGTCTGCAGCGCGTCGAGCACGCGGAGCACTTCCTGCGGGTTGCGGCCGACATTGAGGCCGTTCACCGAGGCCCACTGGATGGTGCCGTCCGGGTCGACGATGAAGGTCGCGCGGAGCGCCACGCCCTCGTCCTTGTGGAGGATGCCCAGCGCCTCGGAGAGCTCGCGCTTGACGTCCGCCAGCATCGGGATCTCGAGGTTCTTGATATCCTCGTTGTAGACGCGCCAGTTCAGGTGGACGAACTCGCTGTCGGTCGAGACGCCATAGACCACGGTGTCACGGTCGGCGAACTCGCCGGCCAGCTTGCCGAAGGCCGCGATCTCGGTCGGGCAGATGAAGGTGAAGTCCTTCGGCCAGAAGAAGACGACCTTCCACTTGCCGGCATCGGACTGCGAGGTGATCTCGGTGAAGGACTTGCCGGGGCCACCGAGGCCCTCGGGGCCGGCCTTCACGGCGGTCAGGGCGAAAGACGGGAACTTGTCGCCGACGGTCAGCATGCGGGATATCCCCTCAGGTTATGGGCAGGGTCATAAATGGAGCGAACAGGGATGGCCCCGTTGGGCTCGCTGCCGCTTATGACGCAATGCAGCAAATCGGTCCAATGAATAGTTTTCGCTGATTCGATTGACCGAATCGATCAAACAGGTCATCTCTCCGCCATGCTCACCCTCCCCAGCCCGCAGCAGCTCCGCTACCTGCTGGCACTCGCCGATCATGGCCATTTCGGTCGCGCGGCCACCGCCTGCGCGGTGACGCAATCGACCCTCTCGGCCGGCATCATCGCCCTCGAACGGCAGTTGGACGCCCATCTGCTGGAGCGCGGCTCGGCCAAGCGCCCGGTCTTCACCCCGCTCGGGCTGGAGGTGGTGGGCCGTGCCCGTACCGCCCTCTCCGCGCTGGAGGCGGTGGCGGAGACGGCGGCGGCGGCGCGCGACCCGCTCTCCGGTCCGCTGCGCTTCGGCGTCATCCCGACCATCGGCCCCTTCCTGCTGCCGCGGCTGATGCCGGCGCTGCGAGAGGCCTTCCCCCGGCTTCGCCTCTGGCTGCGCGAGGACCAGACGGAGCGGCTGGTCGCCCAACTTGAATCGGGGCGGCTCGACCTGCTGCTGCTGGCGCTCCCCTGCGCCTGCGGCGAGGCGGAGACGCTGCCGATCGCCGACGACCCCTTCCTCGCCGCGGTTCCCGCCGGCCACCGGCTGGCGGCGAAGGAGCGGGTGCCGGTCGCCGCGCTCGGCGCCGAGCGGTTGCTGCTGCTGGAGGACGGGCATTGCCTGCGCGACCATGCGCTTGATGCCTGCGGCCTGCCGCGCGGCGCCATGCCGGCCGAGGACGGCATCGCCGCCACCTCGCTCCATACATTGGTGCAGATGGTCGCCGGCGGCCTCGGCGTGACGCTGCTGCCGCAGATCGCGGTCGAGGGCGGGGTGCTGGCCGGCGCCGCGGTCGACATCCGCCCGCTGGAGCAGGAGGGCGGCACCCCGCCGAGCCGCAGCCTCGCCCTGGCCTGGCGCCCGACCAGCCCGCGCGCGGCGGAGTTCCGCGGCCTCGCGCCTGCCATTGCGGCGGCGCTGCAGCCGGCCTAACCCTGTCGGCAAGCACCGGGGAGCAAACGACATGGACGGGTTGACCGCGGACCAGGCACGCCTCCGCGACCGGGCGCGGGAGGTGGCGCAGAAGGCCGCCGCCCAGGCCGCCACCACCGACCGCACCGAGCAGTATCCCTGGCCCATGGTCCGCCGCATGCGCGAGGCCGGGCTGATGGGCCTGACCATCCCGCGCGAATGGGGTGGGCCGGGCCTCTCCTATTTCGATGCCGTGCTGGTGATTGAGGAGCTGTCAGCCGCCTGCGCCGTCTGCGGCCGCATCGCGGTCGAGAGCAATATGGGCGCGCTCGGCGCCGTCATGGCCTATGGCAGCCCGGAGCAGCGGCGCCTCGCCGCCGGGCTGGTGCTGGCGGGCGACAAGCCGGCCATCTGCATCACCGAGCCCGAGGCCGGCTCCGCCGCGACCGAGATGACGACGCGGGCCGTCCGCCGCGGCGATGCCTGGGTGATCGACGGGGTGAAGCATTGGATCACCGGCGGCGGCGTCTCCCGCCTGCACCTGATCTTCGCCCGCGCCTTCGAGGAGGGGCGGGATCTCGGTATCGGCGGCTTCCTCGTGGTGCGGGAGGCGGAGCGGGATCCGCCCGGCCTCGTCATCCACCGCCGTATCCCCTCCATGGGGCTGAAGGGCATGCCGGAGGCGGAGATCCGCTTCGAGGGGCTGGTGGTGCCGGATGCGATGGTGCTGCACCCGCCGGGCGGCTTCGCCCGGGGCTTCGGCCGGCTGATGGATGCCTATAACGGCCAGCGCGTCGGCGCGGCGACGGTCGCCCTCGGCATCGCCGCCGGGGCCTATCGGCAGGCGCTCGACTATGCCGGGCGGCGGCACCAGTTCGGCCGGCCGATTGCCGAATTCCAGGGCGTCGGCTGGATGCTGGCCGATATGTCGATCAGGCTGGAGGCGGCGCGGGCCCTGGTCTGGCGGGCCGCCCGCAGCGCCGGGCCCAATGGCTTCCCCGACCGGCTGGCGGCCGCCCAGGCCAAGGTGCTGGCGGCCGATACCGCGATCGAGGTTACCAACAATGCCCTCCAGCTCTGGGGCGCGGCCGGATACAGCCGGGAGAACCCGCTGGAGCGGATGGTGCGCGACGCGCGGATGTTCGCCATCGCCGGCGGCACCGCCCAGGTGCTGCGGACCCAGGTGGCGGAGCAGATTCTCGGCCGCAAGCTGCCGCAGACGCGGGACGGGTTCCTCCGCCAAGCGGGCGGTCGCGATTGACTCGTGCGGGGGCTTCGCTTATCCCGCGCCCTCCCCGGCGGTGGCGCGAGCCCCTGCCGCAACCCCTTCGCCTTGCCAGTGAGTCCGCGTCATGAAGATCCGCAACAGCCTCAAGACCGCCAAGACGCGCGACAAGAACTGCGTGGTGGTGCGCCGCCGCGGCCGCCTCTACGTGCTGAACAAGAAGAACCCGCGCCTGAAGGCCCGCCAGGGCTAAGCAGCGGCCCCAGGCCGTCCAACAGGGGTTCGGGCCCGCCGCCGGCATCGCCGCGGCGGGTTTTTCTGCGTCATTGCGGCTTGAAGGTTTCCGTCCCCAGCCCGCCGCCGGTGGTCCAGGTGCCGCGCAGGCTGCCATCCGGCTCCACGCCGTAGATCGCAACACCCGGCCGGTTGTCCACGACGAAGGAGATGGCCAGCATCCCGCTCTGGATCAGGCCGAGGCCGATGATCTGGGCATTGCCCACCAGCCAGCGGGCCAGCCAGGCGCCGTTCGGCCCCTCGCGCAACTCGAACTCACCTTCATAGGGCGTGCCGTCGGGGTTCTGCCCTTCTACCGCGTAGCGGCCTTCGCGGAGCTGGGCGAAGGCGGCAGGGGCGATGGCGAGCAGGCCGAGGGCCAGCAGGAGGACGCGGCGCAGGGACAAGGGAGGCTCCGGGAGGAAAAGGCGGCGGAGAGTGACGCTGCGACCCCGCCGGAGCAAGCCCGGCGCTTGCCCGACGCAGCCCATCTGCCCATTTTCAACGGAACGGAGGATTGCGCGCCATGATCGACCTGCCCGCCCCGAAGCCCGATGTCATGGCCCGCCGCGAGGAGCTGCTGGCCGGCCTCCGCGCCCTGCTGCCCGGCGACGGCGTCATCACCGAGCCGGCCCGCGTGAAGCCCTATGAGACGGACGGGCTCTCGGCCTATCGCCAGCCGCCGCTGGCCGTCGCCCTGCCGCGGACGACGGAGGAGGTGGCCGCCATCCTCCGCTTCTGCCACCGCAACGGCGTCCGCGTCGTGCCGCGCGGGGCGGGGACGAGCCTCTCGGGCGGGGCGCTGCCGCTGGCCGATTCCGTCGTGCTCGGGCTGATGCGGATGAACCGGATCCTTGAGGTCGATTACGCCAACCGCCTCGCCGTGGTCGAGGCGGGCGTCACCAATCTCGGCATCACCAACCACATCGCGGCCGATGGCTTCTTCTACGCGCCCGACCCGTCCTCGCAGCTCGCCTGCATGATCGGCGGCAATGTGGGGATGAACTCGGGCGGGGCGCATTGCCTCAAATACGGCGTCACCGCCAACAACCTGCTCGGCCTCAAGGCCGTCACCATCGAGGGCGAGATCGTCGAGCTAGGCGGGCGGCATCTCGATGCGGCAGGCTATGACTGGCTCGGGCTGATGACCGGCTCCGAGGGGCAGCTCGCGGTGGTGACGGAGGTGACGGTGCGCATCCTCCACGCACCCGAGGGGCAGCGGGCGATGCTCGCCGCCTTCAAGGGCACGGAGATCGCGGGCGCGGCGGTCGATGCGATCATCGGCAGCGGCATCATCCCTGTGGCGCTGGAGTTCATGGACCGGCCCTGCATCCATGCCTGCGAGGCCTTCGCCCATGCCGGCTATCCGCTGGATGCGGAGGCGATGCTCATCATCGAGGTCGAGGGCAGCGTCGAGGAGCAGGACATGCTGCTCGGCAAGTTGAAGGAGATCTGCTCCCGCTTCGACCCGATCAGCCTCAAGGTCGCGCAGACGGTGGAGGAGAGCCTGGCGATCTGGAAGGGGCGGAAGGGCGCCTTCGGCGCGGTCGGCCGCATCTCGCCCGACTATCTCTGCATGGACGGCACCATCCCGACCGGCGAACTGCCGCATGTGCTGCGCCGGATCGGCGAGATGAGCGCTGATTACGGGTTGCAGGTCGCCAATGTCTTCCATGCCGGCGACGGCAACCTGCATCCGCTCATCATGTTCGACGCCAATGATGCCGAGAGCTTCCGCAAGGCGGAGGCCTTTGGCGCCGACATCCTCAAGCTCTGCGTCGAGGTCGGCGGCTGCCTGACCGGCGAGCATGGCGTCGGCGTCGAGAAGCGGGACCTGATGCCGGTGCAGTTCAGCCCCTTCGAGCTGGACCAGATGCGGGCGCTGAAGTCGGCCTTCGACCCGCAATGGCTGCTCAATCCGGCCAAGGTCTTTCCGCTCGAGGGCAATCCGGTGCTGCGGCAGGCGGCATGACCTCGCTCATCGCACCGGGCGACGAGGCGGGGGTTGCGGCGGCGGTTGCCGAGGCGGCGGCGGCGGGCGAGCCGCTCGCCATCGAGGGGCGCGGCACCAAGCGGGCGATGCTGCGGCCGGTGCAGGCGGCGCGCACGCTCTCGCTGCGCAACCTCAGCGGCATCACCCTCTACCGGCCGCAGGAGCTGATCCTCTCCGCACGCGCAGGCACGCCGCTGGCGGAGATCGAGGCGGCGCTGGCCGAGCGCGGGCAGCAGGTGGTGGCCGAGCCGCCGGTGCTCGCCGCGATCTTCGGTGCCGGGGAGGGGCCGACGATCGGCGGGCTCGTTGCCACCAACCTCTCCGGGCCGCGGCGCATCACCGCGGGGGCCATGCGCGACCATGTCATGGGCATCCGCGCCGTGAATGGGCTGGGCGAGGCCTTCCACAATGGCGGGCGGGTGCTGAAGAACGTCACCGGCCTCGATCTCTGCAAGCTGCTCACCGGGGCGCATGGCACGCTCGGCGTCATCACCGAGGTGACGCTGAAGGTGCTGCCGGCGGCCGAGCGGAGCGGGACGCTCGCCATCGCCGTGCCCGATCTGGAGACGGGGGTGCGGGCGCTCTCGGCCGGGCTCGGCAGCCCTTATGGGGTAAGCGGGGCGGCGCTGCTGGCGGGCGAGGTGCCGCGCGCGCTGCTGCGGATCGAGGAATTTTCCGAGTCCGTTGCCTATCGCCTCGGGCGGCTGCGCGAGGCGCTGGGACGGTTCGGCGATGCCACGGTGATCGAGGATGACGAGAGCCGCGCGCTATGGCGCGGCATCGGGGAGGCGGAGCCGCTCGATGCCCGGCCCGAGGATGCGGTGTGGCGCGTCTCGGTGCAGCCGACGGCGGGTCCGGGCGTCGTCGCGGCGGCGGGGCTGCCGCGGGCGCTGCTCGACTGGGGCGGCGGACTCGTCTGGCTGGCGGGGCCGGCGACGGCGGAGGCGCATGGCCGGGTGATGGAGGCGGCCCGCGCGGTGGGCGGCAGCTTCACTCTGTTCCGCGCGCCGGAGCCGATGCGCGCCGCCCTGCCGGTGCTTCCGGAGGAGGGCAAGGTGCTGGCCGCGATCCGTGGGCGCATCCGGGCAGTGATGGACCCGAAGGGCATCCTCAACCCGGGGAAGATGTATACCGCGTAGAGGGCGGGTTCTTCGAGGTATCGGGCGTCGCGCGCATTCCTCGCCGCTGGGCCTCAAACCCTTCAAACGGTTGAAGCCCGGCGGGGCCAGGGCATTGATTCGCCTCGGTTATCAGGCGGAATTTGAGGATTTTATGGTTTGAAGGCCCAGCCGCCCCTGATTTCGGGGCCGGGATGCAACTGGGGATTTGACGATATTCCTATATCTCCGCCGAGCCGCCGGGGCAAGGAAAACCCGGGTCAGCGTCCGGCGATGCGGTGGGGGCCGGCGGCATCGACCATGGCATGGGTGAGGGCCTGGGCGAGGCAGGCATAGCCGTGGTCGTTGTGGTGCAGGCCATCGGGGCCGATCACATCGGTCGCAGGCGTGCCGGCGGCGGCCCAGGCCTCCATCAGCGCGGCGCGGGAGAAGAGGGGGATATGCAGGCGCGCGGCGGTGTCGCGGATCGCCCGGTCGAAGGCCGCGAAATTCGGCGCGGCGAGAATCCTCGGGGCGCGCTGGCTGTCCATCAGCACCACATCGACGCCGCGGGCGCGCAGGCGCTCGATGCCGTCCTCGAGCAGGGCGGAGAAGGCCTCGGGTGCCATGCCGCGCAGCGCCGCATTGGCGCCGGCCTGCCAGATGACGAGGGTGGGGCGGGCGACGATCACGTCCGCCTCCAGCCGGGCCATCATCTCGGTCACGTCCTCGCCGCCGCGGCCGCGGTTCAGCACGGTGAGCCGGGCCTCGGGGAGGGCGGCGTGGAGCCCGGCCTCGAGCTGGGCGGGGTAGGTGCGGTCCTGGCCGGTGGCGCCGGAACCCTCGGTGGAGGAGGAGCCGAAGGCGACCACCGTCACCGGCTGGCCCTGGCTGAGCGCGGCGCGGGTGGCGGGGAGGGCGAGGCGCTGGGTGGGGGCGGTGGGGCAGGGCTCCTCCGCACGGAGCGGGGCGGCGGAGAGCAGCAGGGCCAGGCCCAGCAGCAAGGCGAGGAGGGGGGCACGCATGCCTCTACGCTGCCGCAAGCGCGGGCGGCGCGCCAGTGCAGAAAGGTCGCGGCTTGCGCCGTGGCCGCGGGGCAGCCATGTGTGCGCCCGGAGGTGGCGATGCGGGGGCTGATCCGTGGCATGGAGACGGTGCCGGGGAAGCCGGGCCGCGACCTCCGGGCCGATGTCTTCCGGGGCATCGCCCTCTGGTTCATCCTGATCGACCATATTCCGGGCAATTGGCTGGGCAAGCTGACCCTTCGCAACGTCGCGCTCTGCGATGCGACGGAGGCCTTCGTGCTGCTGGCCGGCTATGCCGCGGGGCTGGCCTACGGGGCGGCGCTCGATCGGCGGGGCTGGACCTTTTCGGCCGCGGCGCTGCTCAGGCGCCTCGGCACGCTCTACGTGGCGCATGTCTTCCTCTTCGTCGTCTTCACCGCCCAGGTCGGCTACTCCGCCGCTGCGCTGGAAAGCCCGGCCTACCTGGACGAGATGCATCTCGATGTGTTTGGGGAACAACCCTATCTCGCATTGCTTCAGGCATTGTTACTTCGCTTCCAGCCGGCCTTCCTCGACATCCTGCCGCTCTACATCGTTCTGCTGCTGATGCTGGTGCCGGCGCTGCCGCTGCTGCGGCGGCCCTGGCTGCTGATGGGGCTCTCGGGCGCGGGCTATGTCGTGGTGCGGCTGCTGGACCTCAACCTGCCGAACTGGACGGGGGGCGGCTGGTTCTTCAACCCGCTGGCCTGGCAGGTCCTGTTCTTCACGGGGGCGCTGCTCGGCTATGCGCCGCGCCGGCGGGGGCCGGCGCCGGCGGTGCCCTTCCGTCCGTTGCTGATCGGGGCGGCGGTGGTGGCGCTGGTCCTTGGGCTCGGCGTGGTGCTGGTGGGCGATTATGGCGAGCAGTGGCTGGCGGCGCTGCCGCAGCCGGTGGCGGAGCTGCTGGCGACGATCGACAAGACGGGGCTGCATCCGTTCCGGCTGATCTCGATCCTGGCGCTCGCCTATCTGGTCGGGCATGCGGTGCCGCGGGGGGCGCAGTGGCTGCGCAGCCGGGCGGCGGCGCCCTTCGTGCTGATGGGACAGCACGGGCTGCCGGTGTTCTGCGCCGGCATCTTCCTCGCCTTCCTCGGCCGGCTGGCGCTGGAGATGGATGACCGCTGGCCGATGCAGCTGGCGGTCAACCTGGCGGGGCTGGCGGCGCTGGTCTCGATCGGGGTGGTCGGCGCCTGGTACCGGATGCGGGAGCGGGGCGAGGCCCCACATAATGCAACGAATCCGGCGCCTGTCGGCTTGCGGGCGCCGGTTGGCTCTACTACGACAGTGACATGACCCTCGGCGCCGGCCGCGTCCTGCTGCTGCTTGGCTTGCTTCTGGCCTCTCCCGCGACGAGGGCCGGCGGCATGGCCTGCGACTCGCCGCCGGAGTTGCTGGCCTCCCATGCCGCGCTGCCGGCGACGGCCAGGGCGGCGAGCGCGGGGAGCCTGCGCATCCTCGTGGTCGGCAGTGCCTCGGTGCTCGGGCCGGGGACGAGCGGGCCGGGCGCGGCCTGGCCGGCGCGGCTGGAGGCGCTGATCCGGGCACGGGTGCCGCATCTCGCCCTCGAGGTGGTGACGCGGGGCGCGCGAGGGCTGACCACCGCCGAGACGGGGGCGATCATCGCCGCCGAGTTGGCGCGGGCGCCCTTCAACCTGGTGCTCTGGCAGGTGGGGACGGCGGAGGCGGTGCGCGGCCTCGACCTCGACGAGATGGTGGAGCAGGTGAATGAGGGCCTCGCCCGCATCGTCGCGGCGGGGGCGGATACGGTGCTGATGGACCAGCAATTCTCCCGCTTCATGCGGGCCAATGCCAATGTCGATGCCTACCGGGATGCGCTGCGGCTGACGGCGGCGGCGCATGGCGTGCCGGTGCTGCGGCGCTGGGACCTGATGCAGGCCTGGGCGGAGGCGGATACCGTCGATATCGAGCGGGCCGGGCGGCAGGAGAAGGTGGCGGCGACGGACAAGCTCAACGACTGCCTGGCGCAGGCGATGCAGGCGCTGATCCGCGACGGGGTGGCGGAGGCGCGGGGGCGGCCGGGGCAGAGGTAGCGGACAAAGGTAGAGATCGTTCGGCCTGTTCGGCGGGGCGTGGGGCGGCCTATATCTGGGTGATGCAAACCCATTTCTCGCCGGAGCAGTTGCGGGACCCCGACACGCGGGAAAGCAACCAGATCCTCCGCACCTGCGTCCATTGCGGCTTCTGCACCGCCACATGCCCGACCTTCCTGCTGCTGGGCGACGAGCTCGACAGCCCAAGGGGGCGCATCTACCTCATCAAGGACATGCTGGAGGGGGGGAAGCCCGCGACCGAGGAGGTGGTGCGGCATGTCGACCGCTGCCTCTCCTGCCTGTCCTGCATGACGACCTGCCCGTCGGGCGTGAACTACATGCATCTGGTCGATCATGCGCGGCGGTATATCGAGGAGACCTATGACCGGCCCTGGCACGAGCGGGCGCTGCGGCGGGTGCTCAGCGGGGTGCTGCCCTATCCGAAGAGGTTCCGGGCGGCGCTGACGGGCGCGCGGCTGGGGCGGAGCTTCGCCGGTCTGATCCCGGGGCGGCATGTGCTGGCGCAGCGGCTGCGGGCGATGCTGCGGCTGGCGCCGGGGGCGTTGCCGGCGCCGAGCCCGATGCAGGCGCCGCAGGTGCATCGCGCGGAGGGCGAGCGGCGGGGCAGGGTGGCGCTGCTGACGGGGTGCGCGCAGCAGGTGCTGGCGCCCTCCATCAATGAGGCGACGATCCGGCTGCTGACGCGGATGGGGATCGAGGTGGTCATCACCCGGGAGCAGGGGTGCTGCGGGGCGCTCGACCATCACATGGGCCAGCACGACCCGGCGATGCGGCTGGCGCGGGCCAATATCGCGGCCTGGAGCCGGGAGATCGCGGGCGAGGGGCTGGACGGCATCGTCATCAACACCTCGGGCTGCGGGACGACGGTGAAGGACTACGGCTTCATGTTCCGCGAGGAAAAGGAGGCCGAGGCGGCGGCGCGGGTGGCCGGGCTGGCGATGGATGTCTCCGAGGCGCTGGTGAAGTTCGGCTACGCGCCGAGCCGGGAGGCGCCGGGGCTGACGGTGGCCTATCACGCGGCCTGCTCCCTGCAGCATGGGCAGCGGGTGACGGCGGCGCCGAAGCAGCTGCTGGCGAAGGCGGGGTTCACCGTGCGGGAGCCGGCGGAGCCGCATATCTGCTGCGGCAGCGCAGGGACCTACAACCTGCTGCAGCCGGAGATCGCGGCGCAGCTCCGCGACCGGAAGCTCGGCAATATCGAGCGGACGGGGGCCGATCTGATCGCGGCGGGGAATATCGGCTGCCTGACGCAGCTCGGCGGCGACCGGATGCCGGTGGTGCATACGGTCGAGCTGCTGGACTGGATGGCGGGCGGGCCGGCGCCGCCGGCGGTGGCCGCGGTCCAGCGGGCGGCGTGATCCCGGCGCGCTACGGGGCGCTGCTCTTCCCGCTGGTCATGACCTTCTTCATGGCCGGGGTGGTCTCGGCGCTGCTGACCCTCGTCAACCTCGGCCTGCGGTCGGACTTCCTGCTGCTGTGGCTGGCGAACTGGGCGTTGGCCTGGAGCTTCGCCTACCCCGCCGCGCTGCTGGCCATCCCGGCGGCGCGGCGGATCGTCGGCTGGCTGACGGCCGGCTGAGGCTCAGGCGACGGTGTCGGCCATCTTCGCGCCGCGGGCGCCCATCGGGCGCTCGGGGCCGCTGGTGGTGTCGCGGGCGGTCTGGTGCTCCATCTCGGCGTCCAGCTCGGCGCCGGCGAGGACGACGGTGGAGGAGAGCCAGACCCAGGTCATGAAGCCGATCACCGCGCCGAGCGAGCCATAGGTCTCGTTGTAGCTGCCGAAATTCGAGACGTAGTAGGAGAAGCCGACCGAGAAGGCGACGAAGCCGATGGCGGCGACGGCGCTGCCCCAGCTCACCCAGCGCCATTGCGCGCGGTCGCGGCTCGGCCCGTAGCGGTAGAGGAAGGCGAGGAAGAGGCCGATGGCTCCCAGCAGCACCGGCCAGCGGGCGAGGCCGAGCAGCGTGCCGATGGTCCCGCCGATGCCGAGGAAGTTCAGCGCCACGGGCAGCACGACGACGGCGGCCATCGCCAGCAGGATGAAGAGGATGCCGCAGAGGGTGAAGGCGAGCGTCACCGCCGTGCGCATGAGGAAGCCGCGGCGCTCCTTCTCGGAATAGACGATGTTCAGCGCGTCGACGATCGCCTTCATCGCTTGGTTCGAGGACCAGAGCGAGGTGGCGAGGCCGATCACCGCGCCGATGCCGAGGCTGGTGCCGCCCTTGGAGACGATGCGCTTCACCTGCTCGTCGATGATCTGCATGCCGCCTTCGGGGACGATGACGGCGACGGCGCGGAGGTGCTCGCCGATGGTCGCCGGGTCGGCGAAGAGGCCGTAGATGGAGATCAGCGCGCCGATCGCCGGGAAGAGGGCGAGCAGGGTGTAGAAGGTGACGCCGGCGGCCTCGGTCAGCAGCCGGTCCTCGGAGATCTGCGAGGCGGTGCGCTTGAGGATGTCCCACCAGCCGCGGGCGGGGATCTGGCCGGGATGGGCGGCGAGGCGGCCGCGGTCATCGGCTGGGGTGGCGGGGGCGGAGGCGCCAGGGGAGGTGCCGGGGCGGCGGGCGCGCTGGGGCTGGCCCTGCTGGCGGCCGGTGCCGAAGAGCAAGGTGGCGCCGGCGGCGAGCGCAACAGCGGTGGCGAGAAAGGCGTTGGGTTGGGAGTCGGACCGCATGTTCGGCTCTCCGAGGATCAGGATTCGATTCAGGCAACGCACCGATGGCGCTTGGGTGCCCGGTCGATCGCGAATTGCGTCACGTGCGGTTCCGGGGCCTGCTGCGGGGAAAGGGGCGGGAGGGATTCGGGTGATGCATCTGCGACGCCGAGGGCTGCTGGCCGTGCCCTTCCTTGCTTCGCTGCCGGCGGCGGCGCAGGGCGGCTATCCCGAGCGGCCGGTGAGCCTGGTCGTGCCCTTCCTCGCCGGGGGTTCCACCGATATCGCGGCGCGGATCATGGCGGAGCGGATGGCGCCGCAGCTTGGGCCCTCGGCGCGGATCGTGGTCGAGAACCGGGCGGGGGCGGGGGGCTCGGTCGGGACGGAATGGGTGCGGCACCGGCCGGCGGATGGTTATACGCTGCTGCTGGCCAGCGCTTCGGCGCTCGGGACCAATCCGGCGGCGCTGCCGGAGCAGACGCCCTATGATCCGGTCGAGGATTTCACCGCCATCGCCCTCGTCGGCGGCGGGCCGATGGTGCTGGTGGTGCCGGCCGCCTCGCCCTTCCGCGACGTGCGGGCGCTGCTGGAGGCGGTGCGCGCCAAGCCGGGACAGATGACCTGGGCGACCTCCGGGGCGGGAGGGATCGGGCATCTGACCGGCGAGTATCTGAAGCTCCGGGCCGGCGGGCTCCGGGCGGAGCATGTGCCCTATCGGGGCGGCTCGGCGGTGATGGAGGCGTTGGCGAAGGGGGAGGTCGATTACTCGCTGGAGGTGCTGGCCTCGGTGGCGCCGCATCTGCGCGACGGGCTGTCGCGGGGGCTGGCGGTGAGCGCGCTGCGGCGGCATCCGCTCTTCCCCGATATCCCGACGCTCGACGAGAGCGGGTTGCCGGGCTTCGAGGTGACGACCTGGAATGTGCTGGTCGGGCCGCGCGGGCTGCCGGAGCCGGTGGTGGCGCGGCTGGCGGCGGCGGCGGGGGCGGTGCTGGCGGACCCGGCGGCGGCGAAGCGGCTGGCGGCGGCGGGCGTCGATCCGGCCGGGCCGGGGACACCGGCGGCGACGCGGGCCTTCCTGGTGGCGGAGCGGGAGAAATTCGCCGGCATCGTGGAGAAGGCCGGGCTGCGCCTCGGGCGGTGACAGTCGGGCCGGGCCCGGCCATGACGGGGAAGCCTGCCGCGGCCTGGCCGCGGCAGGCGGTGCGAGGCCCCCGCGAAGCTGCGAGCGGCTTCGCGGGGAATTCTCAGGCCGCGCGGCGGGCCATCATGCGGGAGGTGGCGACCGGGTTCAGCCGGTAGCCGCCGCTCTCGGTGACGAGGAGGCGGTTGTCGGAGGGATCGGTCTCGATCTTCTGCCGCAGGCGGTAGATGTGGGTCTCCAGCGTGTGCGTGGTGACGGCGGCGTTGTAGCCCCAGACCTCGCTCAGCAGGATCTGCCGCGGCACCGGGCGGCCGCCGGCGCGGTAGAGGAATTTCAGGATCGCCGTCTCCTTGTCGGTGAGGCGGACCTTACGCTGGCGCTTCGGCTCCAGCAGGAGGCGCGCGCTCGGGCGGAAGATGTAGGCGCCGATCGGGAAGACCGCGTCCTCGCTGTTGTCGAAGACGCGGAGCTGCGCGCGCATGCGGGCCATCAGCTCGGAGATGCGGAAGGGCTTGGCGATGTAGTCGTTGGCGCCGGAATCGAGGCCGCGGATGACATCGGATTCCGCATCGGCGCCGGTCAGCATCATGATCGGCATGCGGCGGCCCTCGCGGCGGAGCGCGGCGCAGAAGTCGCGGCCGTCGCCGTCGGGCAGGCCGACATCGAGCAGGATGAGGTCGTAATGCGCGTCCGTGGCGAGGCGGCATTCGGCCTCGGCGAGGCATTCCGCCTGGTCGGCGACGAATTCGCAGCCATAGCCCAGCTGCTCCGCCAGGGTGGCGCGCAGCATGGCGTCGTCCTCGACGATCAGCACCCGGCGAAAGGCGGACATGGGACTTCTCCGTCATTGATGCGACGGGCTTTGTCGCCTGCCGCTTGTTCCGATGGCGGGGAGGTTAGTCCCGGGTCATCGCGGGCCTATGTGCTCCGCGTCACAAAAACACCGATTTGTGTCTCAAATGTCCCGCGCGGCGGGCGAGGATGTCGGCGAGGGTGACGGGGCGGAAGCCCTGGGCATCGACGCCGACATCCGTCTGGCGCGGCAGGGGCTTGAGGCGGCCATGGCTGTGGCCGTGCAGGTTCAGCCAGCCGCGATGCATGTTGCGCCAGGTGCGGAAGGCGTAGTGGCAGAGGACGAGGCCGTGGCCGTCGAGCATCAGCTCGGCATAGGGCTGGATGCTGGACCAGCCGGCGAGGGCGAGCGTCGCCGGGCCGTCGTTGTTGCCGGTGACGAGGTGCTTGCGGCCGTGCAGGCGGGCGAGCAGATCGGTGAGGGCCGGGGGCTTCGGGCCGAGGGCGAAGTCGCCGAGATGCCAGACCTCGTCATCGGGGGAGACCGTCGCATTCCAGCGCTCGGTCATCGTGGCGTCCATCTCCGCCACCGTGGCGAAGGGGCGGCGGTAGAGGGCGCGGGCGCCGGCATGGCCGAAATGCGTGTCGGCGGTGAAGAAGATGGTCACTGCGCCGCGCGGCGACCGACGGGCGGGCGCCAGTCGCGGCGCTGGCGGGCGGCCCAGCCGAAGCGGTGGTCGCCTTCCAGCAGGTGCAGGTGCTCGCGCAGGCGGTTGCGGCCGAGCCAAGCGCGGGCGGCTTCCAGCTCCTCGACCGACATCTCGCCGCGGGCCTTGCCGAGCACGCGTTTCAGGGCGGCGTTGTAGGCGTGGTAGAGGCTGGCGCCGCGCGGGATGGCGCCCGAGAGGCCTTCCGCCGAATCCTCGACCGCCTGGGCGGCGACGAGATCGCCGAGCTGGTGGCGCAATTGGCGCTCGGCCCGCGACGGGGTGAGGAGGTCGGCTTGCTGCTCTTCCTCGGGCGTGCGGGCGGCGGCGAGGCCGGCGGCGAGGTCGGGGCCGGGGCGCAGCGTGCTCAGGCGGAGGGTGAGGGCGTTGCTCTCGAGCGGGATGATTCCGTGGCGCTCGCGGGCTTCGGCCAGCTCGTCCTCCAGCCAGTCGGGCAGGGCGAGGGCGGGTTGGCGGGGCGGGCGGCGGTCGGGCTTGGCGCGGGTGCCCTGCTCGCGCTCCATCCGCCAGCGGAAGCGGGCGAAGAGCGGGTCGTCGGGGTGGAAGACCAGGGCGCGCTGGGACTCGTAGGGGCCGGCGCGTGGGTCGACGCGGGTGGCGCGGGCGACCATCTGCTCCAGCCAGGGGCGGGAGCGGATATGGGTCAGCGCAGCGACGACGGCGACTTCCGGCGCGTCCAGCCCCTCATAGGCCATGGCGACGGTGACGAGGATGGAGGGCTCGGGCGTCAGGCGGAAGGCAGCGAGCGTCTCCTGCGCGCCGGGCTCGTCGGAGACGGCCAGTGCCGCGGTGCCAGGCTGGTCGGCGGGAATCCATTGGCGCAGCAGGTCGAGGTAGCGGCGGGCCTCGCGCTGGTCCGGCGCGACGACGAGAAGCTTGCCGAGGCCGCGCGGCGTCTCGCCCGGGGCGGCGCCCAGCGTGCGGCGGCGCTCGGTGCGGAGGGTCCGTGTCGCCAGGAAGGCGCGGCGGAGCAGGCCTTCGGCGAAGCCGGTGCGGAGCGCGGTGAAGAGGGCGGGGCGCGTCGCCTCGTGCGGCGCCGGGGCGCGCAGGCGGTGCGGGCCGAGGCGGGGGCGTTCGCCGCCCGCCTCGGGTTCGGGGCCGAGCCAGGCGGCCTCGCCGTCGAGGGCGCCGAAGGAGACGGGGAGGACGGCGCGTTCGGCCAGCGCGCGGGCGCGGCTGTAGCCGATGACGGCCCAGCCGGGGGCGGCGAGGTCGACCTCCTGCTTGCCGCCGGCGGCGCGGCGATAGGGCAGCCAGAGGATGCGGCGGCCATCGGCCCGCTCCAGTGTGCCGGAGAGGAGGAGGCGCACGCCGGCGAGGGAGAGCAGTGGCTCGATGGGGGCGGACCAAGCGGCGGCATCGGCGGCCGCGTCGTGGCCGCCGGCGGCATCGGCCTCGGCGAGTGCCGGAAGGTGGTGGACCTCGTCGACGACGAGCAGGTAGCGGTGGCGGCGGAAGGCGGCGAGGTGCAGGTCGGGCGCGGCGGCGATGCCCTGGTAGGTGGTGACATAGCCGGCGAGGCCGCGACAGGGGTCGCCCGGGCTGTTGTCGGCGGCGCGGACGGAGAGGCCGTGGCCGAGCGCCTCGCGCCAGGCGGGGTCGGCGAAGGCTTCCTCGGCCTGGAGGCGGAGGCTGTCGCGCGGGACGACCCAGCAGACGCGCTCGCAGAGGCCGGCGGCGATCAGCGTGTGGGCGGCCAGCACCGGGAGGAGCGACTTGCCGCCGCCGGGCGTGACGGCGGCCAGGATGTCGCGCAGCCCACCGGCCTCGCCCGCGGCGATGGCCTGGACGATGGCGAGGAGCTCGCTCTGGTGGCTGCGGAGCGACCTCATGCGGGGTGCGACTCGGACACGCTAGAATCTTGAAGTTACATGGATTCCGTGTCGAGCGTCTTTCGCCGGGTGGCGGGCCTGCTTCGGGAGGCTTGCGGGATGGGCGCGGGCCGGGTGCGCCGGCCGGCTATGCGGGGCTGGACAGCTTCATGAGCAGGAGGCCGCTCACGATCAGCCCGGCCGCGAGCAGGCGAGGCAGGCTCGCCGCTTCGCCAAGGAAGGCGATCCCGACGACGAATGCTCCGACTGCACCGATTCCTGTCCACACGGTGTAGGCGGTGCCGAGCGGGAGCACCCGCATGGACCAGGCGAGGAGGCCGAAGCTCACCAGCATTCCGGCCAGGGTGATGATCGAGGGCCAGAGGCGCGTGAAGCCGTCCGATTGCTTCATGGCGAAGGCCCAGACGACCTCAAAAAGACCAGCGATGCAGAGAATGAGCCAAGCCACGACAGCCTCCTGCGAACAAGCTGCCGGGCCGTCCCGGACTTGAACCCGCGAAGGGGGAGGACGTGGCCTCGCGCGGGACATTTGGAGCGAGAAAGGCGGGCCGTCAACGTTTCCTACCAGTCCCGCTTTGCCGCTTCCGAATACCGCTCAATTAGGTCCAAGTCATAAATCGAAGCAGAAACTTGATCTCGCGCCTGCTGTGGTATTTGAGGCGCCGATCCGATGTCTGCGGTCCCGTTTGGACTTCAGGCGTTCACCGCAGCCCGAAGAAGGACAGTACCGCCACGACAACGACGACGAGGCCAACGATGTAGATGATATTGTTCATGCCAATGCTCCATTGTTCGCTATCGAGACCGATTGCGCCGGCCGCAGACCATAAGTGTTGCGATGCGGTTCAGTTCCCCAACAGGACCGCCAGCCGCCATGCGGCTTCGGAATCTCCTGGCTGGTCCGTCTGAGGGCGGCCCGCCGGGCCAGATGCGCCGCACGCAAACCCGGCATGCGGCTTTGCGCGGCCACCGGCCATCAAACCGTTTTCCTGCCTTCCGCAGCGGGCTCTAAGCTTCAGAGATGACCTCCAATCCGTCCCTCGCCGAGAGCTTCGACCTCAGGCGCCTCGATGCCGCCTTCTATGCCGACCCCTTCCCGGTCTACCGGTCGCTGCGGGAGCATCAGCCGGTGAAGCGCATGGCGGATGGCTCGCTGTTCCTGACGCGTTGGGCGGATCTCGACCGGGTCTACCGGGATACGAAGACCTTCTCCTCCGACAAGCATGCGGAGTTTCGGCCGAAATACGGGGCGTCGCCGCTCTACGAGCATCATACGACGAGCCTCGTCTTCAACGACCCGCCGCTGCATACGCGCGTCAGGCGGCTGATCGCGGGGGCGCTGATGCCGCGGGCGATCGCGGCGATGGAGCCGGGGCTGCATGCGCTGGTGGGGCGGTTGCTGGATGCCATCGCCGAGCGTGGCGAGGCAGATGTCATCGAGGATTTCGCGGCGGCCATCCCGATCGAGGTGATCGGCAACCTGCTCGGCGTGCCGGTCGAGGAGCGGGAGCCGTTGCGGGGCTGGTCGCTCGCCATCCTCGGTGCGCTGGAGCCGGTGGTGACGGCGGAAGCCGCCATGCGGGGGAATGCGGCCGTCAGCGAGTTCCTCGACTATCTGCGCGGGCTCGTCGCGCGGCGGCGGGCGAGGCCGGGGGATGCCTCGACGGATGTGCTGACCCGGCTGATCGAGGGCGAGGCGGATGGGGAGCGGCTGACCGAGGCGGAGCTGCTGCACAACTGCATCTTCCTGCTCAATGCCGGGCACGAGACGACGACCAACCTCATCGGCAATGGGCTGGAGCTGCTGATGCGCTTCCCGGATCAGCGGGCGCGGCTGCTGGGGGAGCCGGGGCTCATCACGACCGCCACCGAGGAGTTCCTGCGCTACGAGAGCTCCAACCAGCTCGGCAACCGGCGGGCGGTGGCGGAGGTGGAGATCGGCGGGGTGGCGGCGGTGCCGGGGACGCTGCTGACTCTTTGCATCGGGGCGGCGAACCGGGACCCGGAGCGGTTCGAGGACCCTGACCGGCTGGATGTGGGGCGGCAGCCGAACCGGCACCTCGCCTTCGCGGGCGGGCCGCATATCTGCGCGGGGATGACCCTGGCGCGGCTGGAGGGGAGGATCGCCATCGGTGCCTTCCTGGCGCGATTCCCCGGCTATGTGCCGGCGGGGGAGGCGGTGCGGGGCGGGCGGGCGCGGTTCCGGGGCTTCCTCTCGCTTCCGGTCCGGGTGGCATGATACGGAGCGGGAAAGGGATGGAGCGTCACCGCATGACCCGTATCACCCGCCGTGCCGCGCTGGCGGCTGGCCTTGCCGCTTCGGCCGCGCCGGCGTTGGCGGCCTTTCCGGAGCGGCCGGTGCGCTGGCTGGTCGGCTATCCGCCGGGGGGCGGGACGGATGTGCTGGCGCGGCTCGTCGGGCAGAGCATGGGGGTGCGGCTCGGCGTGCCGGTCGTCATCGAGAACCGGCCGGGGGCGGCGACCAATATCGCGGCGGAGGCGGCGGCGCAGGCGGCGCCGGACGGGACGACCGTCTTCACCGCGGGGAACGAGACGCTGGTCTTCAATCCGGCGCTCTACAAGCGGCTGCCTTTCGACGCGGATACCGGGCTCCGGCCGCTCGGGCTGATGGCGCGGTTCCATCTGGTGCTGTGCGCGAAGCCGGAGGGCGGGGCGGCGACGCCCGAGGGGTTCGTCGCGGCGGCCAAGGCGAAGGTGATGGATTACGGCTCGCCGGGGGTCGGCTCGCCGCATCACCTGGCGATGGAGCGGCTGGCGCGGGACCTTGGGGTCAGGCTGAACCATGTGCCCTATCGCGGCATGGCGCCGGTGATGACGGACCTGATGAACGGGACCGTGGAGGCGGCGGTGCTCGACATGGCGGCGGGGGCGGAGGTGATCCGCACCGGCAAGGTCCGGCCGCTGGCGCTGCTGTCGGCGGCGCGGCTGCCCGGTCTGCCGGCGCTGCCGACGGCGCGGGAGGCCTATGGGCTGGCGGGGTTCGAGGCCTATGCTTGGCAGGGGCTGACGGCACCGGGGCGGACGCCGGACGACATCGCCGCCCGCCTGTCGCGCGACCTGGCGGCCAGCATCGCCGAGCCTGCGGTGCAGGCGCGGATGCGGGAGATCGGGCTCGACCCACTGGCGGGCGGGCCGGAGGAGCAGCGGGCGATGATCGCGGCGGAGCGGGCGATCTACTGGCCGCTGATCAAGGGGCTGGGGCTCAGCCTCGATTGAGGGCGGTGCGGCCTTACCGAACCCACTCGCCCCCGCGCATCAGCGGCTCGGCATTCCCGGCGGCGTCGAGGCCGTCCACATCGGTTTCGGCGGAGCCGATCATCCAGTCGACATGGATGAGGCTGGTGTTGGCGCCGGCGGCGTCGAGGGCTGCCTTGTCGAGGTTCTGGTCGACGAAGCACTTCGAATAGGCTTGGCCGAGGGCGATGTGGCTGGCGGCGTTCTCGTCGAACAGGGTGTTGTAGAAGAGCAGGCTGCTTTGCGAGATCGGGTTGGAGTTGGGGACGAGGGCCACTTCGCCCAGCATGCGGGCGCCCTCGTCCGTGCCGATCATGCGCTCGAGCACGGGCTGGCCGGTGCTGGCATGGGCCTCGGTGATGCGGCCGGCCTCGAACCGGACGCGGATCTCCTGGATCAGCGTGCCCTGGTAGGAGAGCGGCTTGGTGGCGGCGACGACGCCCTCGGTCATCGCGCGGTGGGGGGTGGTGAAGACCTCCTCGGTCGGGATGTTGGGGTTGCCGGTGATGCCGTTCTTCGCCGTGGAGAGGCCACCCATCCAGGCATGGCCGTCGGCGAGGCCGACCTTGAGGTCGGTGCCCGGGCCGCGGAAGCGGAGCGCGGTGTAGCGGCGCTCGTTCAGGATGCGGCGCTTCTGCATGAGCCGGTCGTTGTGCGCGGCCCAGGCGGCGGCCGGGTCCGGCGCGTCGGCGCGGGAGGCGGCGAAGATCGCGTCCCAGAGGCGGGCGAGGGCGGCCTGCTCCGGCAGGTCGGGGAAGACGGTGGTGGCCCAGGCGGGGGTGGCGCTGGCGACGAGGGTCCAGTTGATCGCCGTCGCGGTGATGAGTTCGAGCGCGGGGCGGTAGGCGACGGAGCGGGCACGGTTGGCGCGGGCGACCTTCGCGGGGTCCTCGGCGGCCAACAGGGAGGGGTTGTCGCCGACGATCGCCAGGCGGGCGGCGCCGTTGCGGAAGGCGGAGGCCATGCCGTCGAAGAGCCAGGCGGGGGCCACGTCGAAGGCCTCGTCGGGGGCGTGGCGGTAGCGGGCGAGGGCCATCTGGTCGTCGCCGAGCAGGCAGGTGACGAGGGAGGCGCCGGCCTTGTAGGCCTGCTCGGTGATGCGGCGGGCGAGCGGCAGGGCCTCGACCGGGGCGGTCATCACCAGCTCCTGCCCCGGCGCGAGGTTGAGGCCGACGCGCACCGCGAGCGCCGCCAGCCGGTCGAGGCGCTCGGCATGGGTGAGGGGAGAGGCGGGCTGGTGCGTATCCATGGCGATGATCCTGAGCGAGGGGGCGACTATCCTCCGGCGCCGGGACGGGCGGCAAGGGAGGGGCCATGTTGGAGCGGGGCAGCTGGCTGAACGAGCCGGCGGAGTGGGGGTTCGAGGCGGGCGGGCTGCGCGTCGTCACCGGCCGGACGACGGATTTCTGGCGGGAGACGCATTACGGCTTCACCAGGGACAGCGGGCATTTCCTCGGCATCGCCACCGCGGGGGACTTCACCGCGGAGGTCAGGGTGCGGGCCGGGTATGAGGCGCTCTACGACCAGGCGGGGATCATGCTGCGGCTCGACGAGGGGCACTGGCTGAAGGCCGGGATCGAATTCTCCGACGGGCAGGCGATGCTGGGGAGCGTGCTGACGGTAGGGCGATCCGACTGGGCGACGGGGCCTTATGCCGGCGATCCCGGCGATGTCCGCCTGCGGCTGACGGTGGCCGAGGGGGTGGTGCGGGTGCAGGCCTCGGCGGATGGGCGGCGCTGGGGGCTGGTGCGGCTGGCGCCCTTTCCGAGGGCCGAATCCTATCTCGTCGGGCCGATGTGCTGCACGCCGGGGCGGGCGGGGCTCGAGGTGCGCTTCACCGATTTCCGGCTCGGGCCGCCGCTCGGGCGGGACCTGCACGACCTCACCTGATCCCTTGCCGGCAGGTGACGGTAGCGACATCCGGTTGCGCATAGTAACCCAATGGTTCAGGCAGGGCGGCGCTTGCAACTCCTGCGGCTCCGAACCGTTCGCCTGCCGATTCCTCCTGCTCCAGGCTGATTGCGATGCGCCTTCGACCCCGACCCGAAACCTTCCCCGCCCCGGCGCAGGCCGCGTGGTGACGGCGACCGAGGCGCCCCGGACCCTCCGGGAATGCGAGGGCTGCGGCAACATGGTGTGGATTGGCCCGCTCGGCCGCGGCGAGGAGGCGCGCTGCCCGCGCTGCGAGACGGTGCTCCGGCGGCATGCGGCGGACTCGCTGGAGGTGCCGCTGGCGCTCTGCCTGGCGGGGCTCGTGCTCTATGCGGTGACGATGACGATGCCCTTCCTCGGGCTGCAACTGCTCGGGCAGCTGCGCTTCAGCCGTGTCGAGACGGGGGCCTTCGCCTTCCTCCAGGACGGCTACGGCATCCTCTCCGTGCTGGTGCTGCTGACGCTCGTCGCGGTGCCGCTGATGCGGCTGCTGCTGCTGCTGACGGTGCTGGTCGGCCTCCGGCTGCGGGAGGCGCCGCGCTGGCTCTACAAGCCCTTCCGCTGGCATGAGCGGCTGGCGCAATGGGCGATGATCGAAGTGTTCCTCTTCGGCGTGCTCGTCTCCTACACCCGGCTCGCCGACCTGGCGCAGGTGGAGATCGGGCCGGCGGCCTATGGGCTGGCGGCGCTGGCCCTCGCCCAGGTGGCGCTGAACGCCCGGCTCGATGCCGACCGGGTGTGGGAGGCGCTGGAAGAGCGCGGGGCGGTGCCGGCGCACGGGCGGCGGCCGGCCGAGGAGGCCGGGCTGATCGGCTGCGACTGCTGCCGGCTGGTGGTGCCGGCGCGGCCGGGCGATGGGTGCCTGCGCTGCGACGCGCCGATGCGCATGCGCAAGCCGAACAGCGTGGCGCGGAGCTGGGCGCTCATCCTCGCCGCGGTGGTGCTCTACGTGCCGGCCAATGCCTATCCCGTGATGGATGTCGTCACTTTCGGGCGCGGCGGGCCGCATACCATCCTCGGCGGGACCTGGGAGTTCATCGAGGCCGGGTTCTGGCCGCTGGCGCTCGTCGTCTTCCTCGCCAGCGTCGCGGTGCCGCTGCTGAAGCTGATCGGCCTCGCCATCATGCTGCTCGGCATCCACCGGCGCTCCGACCATGGGCTCATCGGCAAGACGCGGCTCTACCGCGTGGTCGAGGCGATCGGGCGGTGGTCGATGATCGATGTCTTCGTCGTCTCGGTGCTCATCGCGCTGGTGCGCTTCGGCTCGGTCGCCTCGATCAATGCCGGGCTGGGCGCCGTCTGCTTCGCCGGGGTCGTGGTGCTGACCATCCTCGCGGCGGAGGCCTTCGACCCGCGGCTGATGTGGGACGCGGCGGAGGAGCGCAAGCCATGAGCGGAGCGCAGGACGGCGCGGCCGAGGCGGAGCTGCGGCGCCGCCGGCGCAGGATATCGCCGATTTGGCTGGTGCCGCTGGCGGCGATCCTGATCGCCGGCTATCTCGGCTGGAAGACCTATTCCGACCGCGGGCCGCTCGTCACCGTCACCTTCCGCGACGCGGCGGGGCTGACGGCGGGGCAGACCCAGGTGCGCTACAAGGCGGTGCAGGTCGGCACGGTAGAAGGCATCGAGCTCTCCGGCGACCTGCAGCAGGTGCAGGTGCGGCTGCGGATGACGCGGACGGTGGAGGCGCGGCTGACCGAGGCGGCGCGCTTCTGGGTGGTGCGGCCAAGGCTGACGGCGGGCAATGTCTCGGGCCTCGAGACCATCGTCTCCGGCGCCTATATCGAATTCGACCCGGGCGGGGAGGGGGCGACGCAGCGCGACTTCGCCGGGCTCGAGAACCCGCCGGGCGTGCGCTCGGACGAGCCGGGCCGGGTCTTCACCCTGCTGGCGCGGCGGGTCGGCTCGCTCGATCGCGGCTCGCCGGTCTTCTTTCGCGACGTGACGGTGGGGGAGATCCTCGACATCGATCCGCCGGGGATCGACGGCAATGTCACGGTCCAGGCCTTCATCCGCGCGCCCTTCGACGGCTATCTGCGCGAGGGCTCGCGCTTCTGGAACATCTCGGGCGTGAGCATCGGCTTCGGCGGGGCGGGGGTGAAGGTGGAGCTGGAGAGCCTGCGCGCGCTGCTGGCCGGCGGCATCGCCTTCGACACGCCGCACGAGCTGCGCGACGAGCCGCCGGCGCCGGATTCGGCGCGCTTCGAACTGTATGACAGCCTCGAGGCCGCGGTCTCCGCCACCACCAAGGACCGGCTGGTCTTCCTGCTCTACTTCGCCGAATCCGTGCGTGGGGTCGCGCCGGGGACGCCGGTGGAGATGCGGGGCGTGCGCATCGGCAGCGTGCTCGACCGGACGCTCGAATACGACCAGGCGACGGATACCTTCCGCGTGCCGGTGCATATCGCCATCGAGCCGGACCGCATCGCCTATCCCTCGGGCCGGGCGGGACGTTCCCAGGACGAGGTGATCGCCTTCGCCCGGCGGATGGTCGCCAGCGGGCTGCGCGGGCGGCTGCAGACGGTGAGCTACGTGACGGGGCAGGTGGTGATCGCCTTCGACTTCTTCCCCGATGCGCCGCCGGACGAGGTGCGGCTGGTGGGCGATGAGATCGTCATGCCGACCATGGGGGCGGACAGCGTGCTGGCGAGCGCCGGCGGGATCGCGGCGAAGCTGCAGGCGATCCCCTTCGAGGAGATCGGGCGGAACTTGAACGGCATCCTCGGCTCGGTGAACGCCATCACCGGCAGCCCGGAGCTGCGCGGGGCGGTGCAGGGGCTGGCCGGCGTGCTGGACCAGGCGCAGGGGCTGCTGCGCCGGGCCGACGAGGGGCTGGCGCCGCTGCTGCGGCGGTTGCCGGGGATCGCTTCCAACCTCGACCAGGCGGTGGGGCGGGCGGCCAGCGCCATGAGCTCGATCGAGCGGGGCTATGGCGCGCAGAGCGAGATCAACCGGCAGGTGGCGCGGGTGCTGGACCAGGCGAGCGATGCGGCGCGCTCCGTCCGGCAGCTCGCCGACCTGCTCGACCGGCACCCGGAGGCGCTGATCCGCGGCCGCAGCGGGGGGAACAGGCCGTGATGAACCGTCGCATGCTGATGGCCGGGCTGGCGCTGTCCGGGCCGATCCTGGCCGGCTGCGCCTCGCCCGAGCCGGAGCTGTACCGGCTGGTGGCGGTGCCGGGGGCTTCGCACCCCTGGGGGCCGGGGCTGGTCGAGCTGCGGCGGGTCGGCGTGCCGGCTTACCTGGACCGCTCGCAGATCATCCGGGCGGTGGCGGAGTCGCGGCTGGAGGCGCTCGGGGCACGCTGGGCGGAGCCCTTCGGCGACATGGTGACGCGGGTGCTGGCGGAGGACCTGATGCAGCGCCTCGCCGGCAGCACGGTGCTGACCGAGACGGGCTCGCTGCGGGGCGAGGCGGGGCTCATCGTCGAAGCGCAGGTCCAGCGCTTCGAGGCCGGGCCGGGGCCGGTGGTGGTGCTGGTCGCGCAATTCACCCTCCGTCCGCCGGGCGGGGCGACGCGGGCGGCGCGGGTGCAGCGCGTGGAGGTGCCGCTGGCGGGCGAGGGGATGCCGGACATCGTCGCGGCGATGAGCGCGGCGCTCGGGCAGCTGGCCGATACCGTGGCGGGGCTGGCCGTCATGCGCTGAGGGTGCGCCCGCGGCCCTTCACCATGCCGAAACCCGAACCTTTCCGAGGAAACGCGGCCGGCGGGTGCTGGCGGCGCTGCTTCATCTGACGCTGCGGATCGAGGGGCGGCAGCGCTTCGCCGCGGGGCTTGGTACCGTCGCCGGGGGCTGCCAAGGCTGGCCGATCGCCCCCGGCGGGGTGATGATCGGCGGAACCGGGGCAGGGAGGCGCGGCATGGTGAACATGGCGGAGGCGGAGGACCCCGAGCGGCCGGTGCTGTTCGGCAGCTTCACCAGCAGTTCGAGCTACAAGCCGATGCTGTTCCTCGCCTTGTCCGGGCTGGGGTTCGGCTTCCGCACGGTGAACCTGAAGACAGGGCTGCAGAAGTCGCCGGAGTATCTGGCGCTGAACCCCTATGGGCAGGTGCCGGCGCTGCGGCATCGCGGGCTGACGGTGATCCAGTCCAACGTCATCCTCGACTACCTGGCGCGGGCGACAGGGCATTTCGAGGGGCGGACGGAGCAGGCGCGATGGGCCGCCCGGGCCTGGCTGTCCTGGGAGGCGGATGCGATCACCAACATCGCCAAGGTGCGGCATTACCGCCGCTTCCGCAGCGTGGACCCTGCGGTGATGGCCTATTTCCTGCCGCTGGCCGAGGCGGCGCTGGATGTCGTCGAGCGGAGCCTCGGCGATGGGCGGGACTGGCTGGTGGGGGAGGAGGCGCCGTCCATCGCCGATATCGGTTGCTGGGGGCGCATGGTCTTCATGGCGGAAGGCGGGATCGAGATCGGGCGCTGGCCGCGGCTGCAGGCCTGGGCGGAGCGGCTGGCGGCGCTGCCGGGCTTCGGCCTGCCTTATGACCTGATCCCGAAGAAGGATGCCGAATTCGCGGGGCGCTAGCGCCTCATCCATGGGGTGGCGGAAGGCATGGGGGGATGCCTTCCGCTGACTCTTCCGGTTATGTGCGCGGCCCGACGGTGCGCGAGGCGCTTCGGGTCGGGGTGTCAGACGGCGCAACCGCGGGCAGGGAGCCGTCACCGCCGATCAGCGCCTGCCCCAGCCGGCCGGTGTCCGCCGGCACCCAGACCGTCGTTGCGTGCTCGCCGCCTGCGACGATCACCGGCACCATTCCAAGGCGTGGCGCCTGGCCGGACCGCGGATGGAGGAGGATGAGCCTGGTGTCCTCGCCGCCTCCGCTGACGGCGACATGGCCGCCGCCGACGACATTGCCGTGCGGACCCGGACCGTAGTCGATGGTGCGGTCCTCGCCCGATCCGACGATGCTGGGATAACGAGGCTGCGCCACCGAAAAAGCCGGCAGCATGCCGAGGCAGAGGGCGGCCAGGACGCCAAGGGGGGCGCGGCGGGCGGATGCGGTTCCGGTGGGGAAGGTGGGAGCTGCGGCGCGGCGGGCGGTGTCGTGCATGATGACCTTCGTCGTGGTTGACGGAGGCAGACTGGGCGCGGCGCGCGACAGGCCGATGTCGAACGGACGGCGTTCGGCTACCGCTGTAACGCCATGTCCGGGGCGGGCCGTCGAAGGCGGCGGCGCAAGGCTTCGGCCAGCTCATCCGTCCGCAGTGGCCAGCCGATGGCATCGAAGCTGGGCATCGGCGTCGCGCCTGCGAAGATGACCGGCAGACCGGGTGCCGCGCGACGGATCGCCCTGGCGAGATCGGGGCTGCATTCCAGCAGCAGCGCGGCATCGAAGCGGTGCGGCGCGGCCCGCAGCGCGGCCAGGGCGGCAGAGGCGTCGCGGAAGCCCTGCGGCTCGAAGCCGAGCGCGGCGAGCAGCTCCTCCTCCCACGGCAGGCGGCTGTCGTCGTGCAGCAGCAGCACCACCTCGCCCTCGCCGCGCGGCAGCTCGCGCCGGGTGGCCTCCGCCGCGGTGGCACGCGGCAGCCAGACCTCGAAGAGGCTTCCCTGCCCCGGGGCGCTCCGCACGTTGATGCCGCCGCCATGCGCCAGCACGATCTCCCCGACGGTTGCGAGGCCGAGGCCATGCCCGGCCTGGCGAGTGGTGAAGAAGGGCTCGAAGATGCGGGCGAGCGTCGCCGCATCCATGCCCGGGCCGGTGTCGCGCACGCGCACCACGACGTAGTGGTCGGGTCGCAGCTCGCCGAGACGGAGCGGGAGCTTCGCCTGCAGGCCGCGCGCCTCCACCTCGATTGTCACCTCGCCGCCGCCATCCATCGCCTGTGCGGCATTGCGGCAGAGATTGACCACGACCTGTTGCAGCCGCGTCGCATCGCCGCGAATCATTGCGGCATCTGGCAGGTGCGCGATGGTCAGCGACACGCCGGCCGGGAGCATGGCGTGCAGCAGCGCCTCCGTCTCCACCAGGAGGGCGCCGGCATCCACCTCGCCCGCCGGCGCGGGCTGCGGGCCGCCGAAGGCCAGGATGTCGGAGGCGAGGTCCCGGGCGCGTTCGGCGGCGCGGCGGATGTCGGTGATGCGTGCGCTGGAGGGATCGGCCTGCGCCATCTCGGCAAAGCCGATGATCGCGCCGATGATGTTGTTGACGTTGTGCGCGATGCCGCTGGCGAAGGTTCCGAGCATCTGCATCTGCCGCGACTGCGCCTCGCGCGCGGCCAGCTGCGCCCGCTCCGCCTCCAGGCAGCTGCGCGTGACCAGGTTGAGGAGGGCGTCGAGGGCCAGGCCGAGGGAGGCGACCTCCTGCTCCGAAGGCATGTGGCCGGGGCGGGTGAGATCGCAGCCGAGCAGCGCGGCGGCGCCATGCTCCGTCCGGCGCACGGCCGCGATCCAGCCATGTGCCTCGCCGGGCAGGTCGCGTAATCCAGGATGGCCGGGGCGCAGCCGCAGCGTTCCCGTCGGGGAGGGCGGGTGCCGGCCTGCGAGGGCGAGCACGGCCTCCGTCCAGGCCTCCGGCAGCGCTGCGCCATCGGCGGGCCAGAGGCGCGCGAAGGGCGGCTCGCCCGCCATCACCAGATAGGCACGCTGTGCGCCCAGGCGCCGGGCGATCTCCTCCAGCGCATGATCCAGCCCGGCCTCCATCCCGGCCGGACTGGTCCCGATCAGCCGGGCGGAGAGGCGGGCCAGCATGTGCTCGAAGGCGGCGTGGCGCCGCATCGCGAGCGACCGGGTGCGGAGCCGCAGGCCGAGCGCCAGCAGGCCGCCCAGCAGCAGCACCGCGCTGGCAAAGAGCAGCAGCCGGTAGCGCCGCGCCGCCGCTTCCGCTGCTTCGCGGCGGGCCGTGACCTCGGCGGCGATGGCCTGCCGGATCGGACCGCCCGCATCGGCCTGGGACTCGCGCAGGAGCCCGTCCACCCGCGGCAGCAGGTCGTGCAGCATCCAGCCATGCGCCAGCAGTGCGGCGGCGGGGGCGACATCGCTCTCCGGCAGGGTCTGCCGATGGATATCCGCCAGGCCGCGCCGCACCTCCACCACCACCGGCGCCGAGGTGTCGAGGGTAAGGTTCAGGATCGCGGAGCCGAGCCGGCCCGCGCCTGCCAGCGGCACGCCGCCATTCGGCGGGGCCGAGAGGCGGACGGTCAGGCGGCCGAATTGCGCCAGCGAGTTCTGCAGCAGCGCGTTGGCGCTCTTGGTCGCCTCGACCAGCGCCTCCTGCCGGGCGTGCCAAGCTTCCAGCCGGGCCAATTGCCCGGGCGTGGCGATGCCGCCGAGTCCTGCGAGCGCGGCCTCGATCCGGTGCCCTGCGCGGACCAGCGGGTCGTAGTCCCGCAGCAGGCCGGCGCGGGCGGAGAGCAGGTCGCGCCGGATCGCGCTCTCGGCCAGCTCGATCTCGTCCAACAGCTGCATGGTCGTCTCGAAGGGGCGCTCATCGACGGCGAAGCCGCGCAGGAGAAACCAGGTGAGCAGCAGCAGGGCCGTCGGCACCCCGGCCAGGAGGCCGGGCTTCATGGCGGCGGGGTGAGCGGCGTGCCGCGATAGCTGCCGGTGAGGGTGCGCAGGAAGGCGACGATGGAGGCGATCTGCGCATCGTCCAGCACGAGGTTGAGCTGGGCGAACCCCATGCCGCGCACCGCCTCCTCGAGCGTAGCGGCGCTGCCGTCATGGAAATAGGGTGCGGTGACGGCGACGTTGCGCAGGCTCGGGACGCGCAGCACCTGCGGCTCGGGCGCCGCCAGCGCGTGGAATATGCCGTGCCGCTGGAAGAGGTTGCCGCCGACATTGGCCCCCTGGTGGCAGGCGACGCAGCCGATGCCGCGGAACAGCGCGTAGCCTGCCTGTTCCTCCGGTGTGATGGCCCCGGCCTCGCCGGCGAGCCACCGGTCGAAGCGGCTGCCCGGCGTGACGAGGCTGCGCTGGAAGGTGGCGAGCGCGTCGAGCAGCGCCTCCCCGTCCGGCGGGCGGCCATAGGCTTCGCGGAAGGCCGCGACGGTGGACGGGTCGGCCGAGAGACGCGCCAGCACGAGCTCGGGGCGCGCGCCCATGATTGCAGGGTTGCGCAGCAGGGCCTCGATCTGCGCGGCCAGGCTGCGCGCGCGCCCCTCCCAGCCGAGGCGGAAGTTGAGCGAGGCGTTGAACACCGTGACGGTGTTGAGCGGCAGGTCCAGCCCGTCCAGGCCGGTATCGCGCCGGCGCGACGTGGCGCCGTTGGTCCGGAGGTCGTGGCAGGAGGCGCAGGCGCGTGAGCCGTCACCGGACAGGCGCGGATCGGCGAAGAGGCGCTCGCCCAGCGCCCGCCGGCGCTCGTCGAGGGCGGGCGGCGGCGGCAGGATGCCGATCGGGTGCTGAAGCTCCGCTGCGGCGGCGACAAGGGGCGGCATTCCGCCTTGCGGCGCCGGGCCGCGGAGGACCAGGATGCCGGAGAGCAGCAGCGCGGCCCACCTCATAGGCGCTCGACGGGCACGTCGAAGACGTAGCCGATGCCGCGTTCAGTGCGGATCATGCTCGTCGCGCGGCCGGCATCGAGCTTGCGGCGCAGCCGCAGTACCTGCACGTCGATGCTGCGGTCGAACACGTCCTCATGCATCCGCGTTGCCTGCAGGAGGGTCTCGCGCGAGAGCGGCCGGCCGGGCGTGCCGAGGAAGGCCCAGAGCAGCGCGAACTCGCTCTTGGTGAGGCGCACCTCCGCCGCGTCGGGGGCCGTCAGGCGGCGCAGGCGGCCGTCCAGCGTCCAGCCCTCGAAGCGATACCGGATCGGCGTGCGCCGCGGGCCGGGCTGGCCGGCCTGGCGGCGCAGCACGGCGCGGATGCGCGCGAGCAGCTCACGCGGGCTGAAGGGCTTGGTGAGGTAGTCGTCGGCGCCGAGCTCCAGGCCGATGACGCGGTCCACCTCGTCGCGCCGCTCGCCGGTGACGATGATGACAGGGAGGTCGGACCGCGTGCGGATCTCGCGCAGCAGGTCGAGCCCGCTCAGCGCGCCGAGGCGCAGGTCGAGGACCACGAGCGCGAGGTCGTCGCGTGCGAGCTGGCGCCCCACCTCCGACCGCTCGATCGCGCCTGTCGCCTGCAGGCCGTTGCCGGACAGGAACTCCACGATCATGCGGCGCATGTCGGGGTCGTCGTCCACGACGAGGACCCTCGGCGAGGGGAAGGCGGTTTCGGTGGTCGTGGGATGGCCTTTGAATATCTCCAGCATCGTTGCGCTACCGGGCGTCGTCCTGTCATTGTCTGGGCCGCCATGAGCGGCGGAGACGGCATGTAGGGCGCCCGTGTTGCCGGTCGATGTCGCGGCGCCGGCGCGTTGGTTGCATCTGTCATCAACCTTCGCCTCATGGGCGTGCGTCGAAGGCAAGGGAGGCCTGCGTGGCGCGCAAGCCCCCTACGAACGGCGTCAGCCCGGGTCGCTCAGTCCCGCCCTCCGCAGGAAGGCGAGCAGATGATCCGTCACCAGCTCCGGCGCTTCCAGCGATGCGATGTGGCCGACGCCGGGCAGCAGGATCAGCGGGCAGCCGAGCGCGCCCGCCATGCGTTCGGCTTCCTCCGCGCTCCGCGGGATGTCGGCCGCGCCATGCAGCACGATGCGGGGCATGCGCAGCCGGGGCGCCTCGGCCAGGGCATCGCGGCGGCCGAAGATGATGCGGCCGAGCGGCACCACGCTGTCCAGCAGCCGTTCGCGCGGCCAGGCCTGCAGCGCGGCGCGGAAGCGCACCGGCAGGTCCGGGCGGCGCGAGACGATGTCGGGCGCGAAGAACATCGGCACGACGGCGTCCAGCACGGGCGGCGGCAGCGTGCCCGCGCGCGCCACCGTGTCGAGCATGCCGAAGAAGCGCAAGCGCGCCGGCTCCGGCTCCGCGCCGATGGAGGTGTCGAGCAAGGCCATCGCCCGGACGCGATGCGGTGCGAGGCAGGCCAGCTCGAAGGCCCACATGCCGCCGACCGAAAGGCCGCAGACGGCGAAGCGCTCGATGCCCAGCGCATCCATCAACGCGAGGTGCTGGCGCGCGAGGCCGGCCAGGTCGCGCGTGGACTCCGGCAGGCGGCCGGACCCGCCATGGCCCCAGAGTTCGGGCACGATGACGCGGTGGTGCCGTGCCAGCGCCGCGAGCTGCGGGCGCCACATCTCGGCGTCCCAGAGATAGCTGTGGCCCAGCAGCAGCACCTCGCCGCTTCCGGCGTCGAGGACATGCATGGGTGAGCCGTCCACCTCGATGAGGTGGTGGCGCTCGGCGAGGGCCGGCGTGGTGCCGGGGATGGACGATGCCGGTTGCATGGCCGTCACGCCCCCCGGCCAAGCCGCGCGCGCCGCTCCACGTCGCAGCGCGAGACGCCGATATCGGCCAGCATGCGGTCGTCCATCATGGCGAGTTCCGCCTCCGCGAGGTGGGTGCGGTGCCATCGCAAGGCCCGGAGCCGAAGCTGCCGTAGCAGGCGCTGCAGCAGCCCCGTGCCGCTCGGGGGGAGTTGGGTGGACGACGCCAGGCCGGGCATGGTGTGCCACGACCGGCGATGCGGGATGTGCATGAGGGTACCTCCGTTCTGCGCCCTCGGGGCGCGTGGCGAAGGCATCGCCGCGCCGCGTCACATGCGGATGTCCGAAGCGGCTGCTTCGGCTACGGCTGAAACATGGCGTGCGGCGGGGCGCCGCCGCAGATGCCGGGAGGTGTCGGGGCCACGGCGCGGCGCCGCGGGCCGAGCTGCATCCCCCGGCGCGAGGCGCGGGCCTGCCGCGTCACCGCCGAGACGCGATGACGAAGGCTTCCGCCACCGCCGCTTCCTCGCCGAGGGCCGCGCCGTTCGTCGTCAGCCGTTCGAGCTCCTCCGGGGTCAGGCGTTGGCGCAGGACCGCCACCAGCCGGTCATGCACGGCCTGCGAGCCGAAGCTGCGCAGGATGCCCCGTTGCGCGTGACAGGACTGCACATAGCCGAAGAGCCGCCCTGCCGTGTCCAGGCTGCCCTCGACTGCCGCGATCAGCGCCAGCCTCTCGAGATTGGCGGCCACCTCATGCGGCAGCGCCATGAGCTGCGCAGCGGCCAGTCTTTCGACGATGATGGGGCGCGCGCCGTCGATGTCGCCCTCCGCAAGCCGGTAGGAGGCCACGGCCCCGGCGATGTGTTGCACCCAGGGGAAGAACGTCTGCGCCGGGCTGAGGGAGGCCAGTGCCTCCTGCGCGACCGCGATGGCCTCGCCCATCCGGCCGGCTGCGCAGTGGAGTTCGGCCATGCTCCCCAGCGTCAGGGCGACATCCCGCAGGCCGCGGAGGCGCCGGGAGAGGGAGAGCGCCTCCTCCAGCTTCGCGCGTGCCGC
This sequence comes from Belnapia moabensis DSM 16746, assembly GCF_000745835.1. Classification (GTDB taxonomy): domain Bacteria; phylum Pseudomonadota; class Alphaproteobacteria; order Acetobacterales; family Acetobacteraceae; genus Belnapia; species Belnapia moabensis. Next base: position 157,439 of record NZ_JQKB01000009.1, read on the forward strand.
AGCGGGCCGGTTGTCGCGCAGGAGGAAGACCGCGCGGGCCCTCAGGCAGGAGACGAGCGCCCTGCTCGGCTTCTCGCCGCGCAGCAGGTCCTCGGCCTCGTCGAGCAGGGGGCCGGCGGCGGCGAGATCGCCGGCAAGGGTGTGCTGCCAGGCCTGGCGCCACAGCGCGCGCCCAAGGTCGATCCGGCTTCCTGCGGCACGGAACAGCGCGACCGCCCGGCGCGCGGCCTCGAGCGCCTGGGCTCCCCTCGGCGCGACCCATCCGCAGCGGCCGAGCCATAGCCGGCCGGCGATGTCGGGTGGCGTCGCCTCGTCGATCCGGGAGATCGCGAGGTCGAACCAGCTTTGCAGCTCGCCGGTCAGGGAGAGCTCGGCCCAGACATGTTCGGTATGGCTCGCCAGCTCCAGGCCGAGGCGTTCGTCGCCATCCGGCCCGAAGGCCCAGGCGAGCCCCGCCCGCAGGTTCTCGATCTCGGGCGCGTAGAGGGCGACCCACTCCTCGTCGGATATGAAGGGCCAGTCCGCCTCCGCCCGTTCGTAGGCCTTTACCAGCCACCGTGCCAGGCTGCGCCGCGCCTCGGCCAGCTCGGCCGCGGAGAGGCGCTCGGCGGCGTAGTAGCGCGTCGAGTCCAGCAGGCGGTAGCGGGCCTGCATTCCTGTCAGGTCCGCCTGCACGAGCGACTTGTCCACCAGGGACGCGATCAGGCCGCAGACCGCGTCCTCGCCCGAGGCGCAACCCGCCAGGAAGGCGGCGGAGCTCGCCGTCCAGGTGCCGGTGACGACGGACAGCCGCAGCAGCAGCGCGCGCTCCAGCGGCTCGAGCCGGTCGAGGCTCCAGCCGATGGTGGCGCGGAGCGTCTGCTGCCGTGCCAGCACGGTGCGTCGCCCGGCGATGAGCAACTCGAAATGGCGCTCCAGCCTCTGGCGCAGCTCCGCCAGGGTCATCGCCTTCAAGGCCGGGGCGGCTAGCTCGATGGCGAGCGGGATGCCGTCCAGGCGCTGGCAGATCCGCATGATCTCGCGCGCATCGGCATCGCCCGGCATGAACTCGCCGAGCGCCGCGCGGGCGCGCTCGACGAACAGCTCGCTGGCGGGATACTCCGCCAGCCGCGTGGCGGTGATGGGAGAATCGGGGGGCGCCGCGTCCAGGGGCTGCAGCCGGTGCAGCCGCTCGCCCTCGGCGCGCAGCGGCTCGCGGCTGGTCGCCAGGATGACGATGCCGGGGCAGCTTCGCAGGATCGCCTCGGCGGCGTCGGCGGCGGCCTGGAGCAGATGCTCGCAGCCGTCGAGCACCAGGAGCCCCCGCCTGGCGGCCAGCGCCGCGATCACGACGCGGAGTGCCTCGCCGCCGCCGACCTCGACGCCCAGGGCGGCGGCGATTGTCGCAAGGACGAGCCGTGGCTCCTCCACCGGGCCGAGATCGGCGAACCAGGCGCTCTCGGCGTCGGAGCGGCGGATGCGGTCGGCGGCGGCCAGGGCGAGCCGTGTCTTGCCGACGCCGCCCGCCCCCACGACCGTGATGAGGCGCGATTCGCCGAGATGCGCCGCCACCCGGTCGAGGTCGCCGTCGCGGCCGATGAGCTTCGTCAGCGGCCGGGGCAGGTCCCCCGGCCAGGGCGCGGCGCCCGCCGGACCCGGCGTCTCCGCCCGGGCCGGGGGTAGGGGGGACGGGGCTAGACAGGGCTGCGGCCCGTCCTCGGCCGGGCTCTCGGTCACGGGCGCGACGAAGCGGTACCCCCGCCCGGACAGCGTGGCGATGATGCCGCTGCCGAGAAGCTTGCGCAGGCCGGCGACATGGACGGTCAGGTTGCCCTCCTCGACGACACGGCCGGGCCAGACCAGCTCCATGAGCTCATCCTTCGGGACGACGCGGTCGCGGCGCTCGACCAGGGCGAGGAGCAGGTCGAAGGCGCGCCCGCGGACCGGGACCTCCCGTCCCTCGGCGGCCAGGATGCGGCGGTCGGGGACGAGGCGAAAGGGCCCGAAGGCGAAGGCTTTCGCGGTCTCGGCCATGGTGACGCGCCTCCCTTAGGAAAAATTTGGATATATTCGCTCGGCGCTGCCGCCCGCTGGCCGCCATCATCCCGATGCGGGGCAGACTACCCCGGCGGGCCCGGCCGACCCACCCCACCCCTTGGGGCGGAAGGGGTGGGGCACGCCCTGGATGCACCCCGTGTGGCCGCCGCGACGCGGCCGCGCCCCGCTGCGGACAGCCCGGCGCGGTACGCGCGCAGGTCTCCGAAGGCTCGGAAATTTTGGATCTTTTTGGCGACCCGACAAGGATTCCGGGCCGCCGGAGCGCGATCCTGGCCATGGCCGTCGCTGACCGCCCGCCTCCCGCTTCCTCCGAAAGGAACCTCGTCATGTCCGCCACTCGTCGCGATATCGTCGTCTCGGCCGCCGCCGCCACCATCGCCGCCGCGACCGCCGCCCAGGCGCAGCCCTCCGGCCCGGCCCCGAGCCCCCAGCCCGTCCGGAACGTCGTGCTCGTGCACGGCGCCTTCGCCGACGGCTCCGGCTGGCGCGGCGTGTATGACGAGCTGACCGGCCGCGGCTATCGCGTCAGCATCGTCCAGAACCCGCTCACCTCGCTCGCCGACGACGTCGCCGCCACGCGCCGCATCCTGGACCGCCAGGACGGGCCGGCCATCCTCGTCGGCCATAGCTGGGGCGGCACCGTGATCACCGAGGCGGGCGTGCATCCGAAGGTCGCCGGCCTCGTCTATGTCTCCGCTCTGTCGCCCGACGCCGGCGAGACCACCGCGCAGCAATACCAGGGCTTCGTCACGCCGCCCGAATTTGTCCTCGACACCGGTGCCGACGGCTTCGGCTTCGTGAAGGCGGAGGCGTTCAAAGCCGGCTTCGCGGCGGATGCCAGCGACGCCGACGCGGCCTTCATGCGCGACTCCCAGGTGCCGATCGCCATGGCGGCCTTCGGCACGAAGCTGGGGCAGGCCGCCTGGCGCAGCCGGCCGAGCTGGGCGGTGATCGCCACCGACGACAAGGCCTTCGACCAGCGCATGCTGCGCCACATGGCGAGCCGCATCGGCGCCAAGGTCACCGAGGTCGCGGCCAGCCATGCGGTCTTCATGACCCAGCCCAAGGTCGTCGCGGCCGTCATCGACGAGGCTGCGCGCGAAGCGCCCCGTACGCGCCGCTGACCACCCCGGCACCCATTAGACACGGCAGCCGCCCGGCCGCGGGACCGGCTGCCGGTCTGGACAGGTCGCGCCGACGGGTTCGTGCCCGTTCGGGCGGCCTCATTCGATGCAAGAGGACATTCCGATGATGAACGATACCGCCTCTCCCGAGGAGCGCGACTTCGCCATGCGGGCGCGTGACAACCAGGCGCAGCTCTCGGCGCGGCTGCAATCCCGCTACGACATCGTGGTCTGCGGCGCCGGTGCCTCCGGCTCGGTCGTCGCGCGGCGGCTGGCGGAGAACCCGGAGGTCCAGGTGCTGCTGCTCGAGGCCGGAGGCAGCGACGAGGCCGAGGCGGTGCTGGACCCGGCGCTGTGGCCGACCAACCTCGGCAGCGAGCGGGACTGGGGCTTCCAGGCGGAGCCGAACCCGCACCTGAACGGGCGGCAGCTTCCGCTTTCCATGGGCAAGGGCCTCGGCGGCGGTTCCAGCATCAACGTGGCGGTCTGGGCACGCGGCCATCGTAGCGACTGGGACTTCTTCGCCGCCGAATCGGGCGATCCGGGCTGGGGCTACGAGAATGTCCTCGATACCTATCGCCGCATCGAGGACTGGCAGGGCGCGCCCGACCCGCAGTACCGCGGCACGGGCGGGCCCGTCTGGGTGCAGCCCGCGGCCGACCCAAGCCCGATCGCCACCGCGATGCTGAAGGCCGCGGGCGAGATCGGCATCCCCAGCTTTGCGCATCCGAACGGGCGCATGATGGAGGGCGAGGGCGGGGCCGCCATCAGCGACCTGCTGGTCCGCCATGGTCGCCGCCACTCGCTGTTCCGCGCCTATGTCCGGCCCTGGCTCGACCGGCCCAACCTGACCGTGCTGACCGGCGCCCTCGTCCGTCGGGTGATGTTTGACGGCCGCCGCGCGACGGGCGTCGAGTTCCTGCGCGACGGCCGGGTGACGACGGTCGGCGCCGGCACCGAGGTGGTGCTGTCGCTCGGCGCGATCCAGACGCCGAAGGTGCTGATGCATTCGGGCATCGGCGACCGGGAGGATCTTGCGCGCGTCGGCATCCCGTTGCTGCAGCATCTGCCGGGCGTCGGCCGGAACTTCCAGGACCACGTCTCCTTCGGCTGTACCTGGGAGTATGCCGAGCCGATCGCGCCGCGGAACAGCGGCAGCGAGGCGACGCTGTACTGGAAAAGCCGGCCCGGGCTCGAGGCGCCGGACCTGCTGTTCTGCCAGGTCGAATTCCCCGTGCCGAGCGACCGCACCGCGGCACGGGGCGTGCCCGCGCATGGGTGGACGATGTTCGCGGGGCTCGCGCAGCCCGCCAGCCGCGGGCGCCTTTGCCTGCGGACCGCCGACCCCGCGGTGCCGCTCGCCGTCGAGGCGAACTTTCTCTCCGACCCGGCCGACATGGCGACGGCGCGGGCCTGTGTCGAGCTTTGCCGAGCGCTGGGCAATGCGCGCGCCTTCCGTCCTTTCGTGCGCGGCGAGGTCATGCCGGGCGAGCTGAAGGGCGAGGCGCTCGACGAGTACATCCGAGATGCTGCCGTCACCTATTGGCACCAGAGCGGCACGGCCAGGATGGGGCGGGACGCCATGGCGGTCGTGGACGGTGCGCTCAAGGTCCATGGCCTGGAGCGCCTGCGGGTGGCGGATGGCTCGATCATGCCGCGCGTGACGACCGGCAACACCCAGGCGCCCTGCGCGATCATCGGCGAGCGCGCCGCGGCGATGATCCGCCAGGCGCACGGGATGTAGCCGCCGGACGGGGCGGCGGCCGCCTTGTCGCGACGGCTTCGGTCGGACCGCGGTGAGGCGGCCAGCCTCCACTCTGTTCACACGCAACATGCCGGATGCGATGAGCCATCTTGCGAAGATCGGGCCATGCCCGCAGCTCTCAGGTCAGGGCAGTGCCGCTCATGGCCGCGTCCTCGTGGTCGACGACAATCCCGAAAGCCGCGGCATCCTGCTGCGCTACTTGGCCGACCGCCAGTTCCCCGCCGTCGGCACCACCGGCAACGACCTGGCGCGGCGTCTCGAGCGGGCCTCGTTCAGCTTCGTGGTGGTGGATGTCCGCGCCACGCACGGTGACGGGGTCGAGCTTCTGCGGCAGATTCGGGCACGCTCGGAGGTGCCCGTCATCCTGGTCGCGGGGCAGATCTGCAACGACCTCGACAGGATCGTCTGCCTCGAACTCGGCGCCGACGACGTGCTTCGTGCGCCGCTGAACCTCCGCGAGCTGATCGCGCGCATGCGTGCGACCTTGCGCAGGCAGGAGGCGGGGCGCCGCGCCGTCGCGGCCGGCCCCCGAGGCGGCTACCGCTTCGATGGCTGGGTACTGGACCAGCGCACCAGGACGCTGAAGAACCCGGCGGGCCAGACAGTGTATGTCACCAAGACCGAGTATGCGTTGCTGGTGGCGCTGCTCGAAACGCCGCGCCGGCCGCTCGCCCGCGCGCAGCTCATGCGGGCGACGCGAGCCCATGAGGACATCCATGACCGTACGATCGACGCGCAGGTGCTGCGCCTGCGCCGCAAGATCGAGGCCGATCCCGCCGCGCCGCAGATGATCAGGACCGGCCGCGGCAGGGGCTACATGCTGGACGCGTCGGTGGAGACGCTTCCTTAGCTTGGCTTTGCACGTGCCGTGACGCTCGCGTGCCATCATGGCGGGCGGCAGACGATGAGCAGCAATCGCTCGATGAGATCGGCTGAGACATTCTGTGCTGTCCCGGCCAGCGGCGAGGTAGCAGAAAACTGCGCGCGCCAGAGCTCGCGGCGCACCAGCACGAGAGCGTCGCTGAAGGTTGGTAGCGACTTGCGGTACCAGCGCACACACTCGACCAGCGGTCCACGCTCGGCGGCGAGTTGGTTGGCCCACAGCGTCACGAGTGAGAACAGGGCGAACAGCGCGGGCGTGGTGC